>DATBID010000300.1:0-8877 GCA_036557125.1 Bryobacteraceae bacterium
TTGTTGCTCGACGAGGTGGCGCACCTGAAGTCGAGCATACCGGCCAGCAAGGAGAAGCTGCGGGCGCGGTTTTCGGGAGCGTGTCAACTGGTTGTCAGTTGGCGCGGGCGGCCAAGTGACAAGCGCCGCGCGGTGCTGATCGCTCACGTCGACCAGGAAGGTTTTCTCGTTCGGGAGTTCGACCGCAGCGGCAGATATGCTTACTGCTGGCACACGTCCGCGGAAGCTCCGGACATGGACCTGGTCAGAGGCAGCGAGGTACGCCTGGTCGCTCCGGACAAAGTGGTTCGGGGAAAGGTCGAGGAGGTTCGAGAGGTGCCCTCGCCGACGTCGGGCAGGCCTTTCAATCACGAAGTGAGGGTCGGTATCGAGGATCGATCGCGCGTTCGTAACCCGAGAATCATCAAGAATGAGTACTTTGAAGGCTACGGCAATTACGAACTTCCGGCGTGGGTGTTGAAAGATGGGATGATCTCGGCGACCCATGTGGACAACGTAGCGGGGGTCAGCGTACTGGTCGCATTGCTGAATGCAATGGTGCGGAACAACTGGCGGGTAAACGCGGATTTTCTGTTTACCACCTGCGAAGAGGCCGGTTTCTGTGGCGTTGTAGCCGAGATTCTCGACGCCGGCGGCGAAACACTGGCCGGCCAGACCGATGGCGATATCGTGTGCATTGTGGTGGATAGCAGCAGCAGCGTGAAGTTCTGCGAGACTCGGTTATGGACGGACGAGGTGTACGAGACCGGCTGGGCCCCGGCAGAGATTGAGCTGCGGTGTCCAGTGGTGCGAACCGCGGACCTTTACGGCGTATTCGACCCGGAGGTAGCGAAGCTACTCTACTCGGCAGCGGCGAGCGTCCAGGCGGCAGCCGGCCGGCACGACCGCATTTGCTGGTCGGGGAGGCGGCGGCCGAGCGTCGCCGAAAAGCGGAGAGGCTCTCTGAAGAAAGAAGGAGCGGAACCGTCCGGCCCTCCCTCAAAAACCAGCGTGGCAGTGGGCGCGATGCGTGGCGGTTGGTGCGAGGCTACTCCCTTGTCGTTGCAGGGGAGCATCAGGCGCCTGGCCGGACTGGAGCCGCTTCGCCTGCGCTGCGGCGCCATCGCGATTCCGATCAGCGACTACCGCAACGTCTACCGCAAAGAGCGGCATCCGGAGATGTGCCATGAAGACGCACTACGAGGAGCTTGCGAGCTGTTGGGCGAAGCGGTCCACTTGTGCCATCGATGGCCATTCGGGCTCAGGGCCAATGGAGCAGCGCGGACCATTCCGAAGGAGCAGGAGATACTGAAGAAGCTGATGCATTGGCAGCAGCTCTACGGCGCGTTATCATCGGTCACCAATTGTTGGGTAGAGCAGGCGAAGAAAAGAGGAGAAGTATCGTGAGTAGTTGGAGGATAGGTCTCGACACAGTCGCCCAGTTGCGCGAGGTTCGGGGAGAGATTACTAGAAGCGCAATTCGGACCAAAGGCGCGCCAGCCGCGGCTGCCGGACCGGAGACCGGTGGTGCCCCTGCTCCAGCCGCCGCTCCGGCGCCCGCACCGGCGTCCGGCCAACAGGCGTTGGCCAAGTTCACCGATAAGGTAACGAAGTGGATACCGGGAGATGCCCTGGCATTGTATCTGCCGGGTGTCTCATACTTTTCTACGCCGAATCCCTGGTGGCTCGCGATTATGACAGTGGTTGCGGGAGTGCTGGTTGTGGGCGCGGCATTCGCCACCGGCGAAAAAATACGTAAAGAGGTGTGGGTCTCCGCCGTTCTCGCTTCTGTAGCTTTCGCGATCTGGAGTCTGTCGATTCCATCGAGCGGCTGGCAGGCAATTTCAGCCATTCAGAACGATAAATTCGTTGTGTCGCTGGCCGGGGCCGTTGCCGGAGCGCTTTTTGCGTTCGTGGCTGAGGGCGTTACCAGCCGGATGGCAAGGGCTGCGGCTGCATAGAGCAAAACGCCGGCGGTTCATCGCGAACTATGGTTCCGAGGAAGAACGCCTGAAACGGCGTGAGACTTCGTCGTTGTAGACCCTCTTTAGGCGCGCGATGCGATCGAACAATCCCGCACAGATGACGTCCGGGTTCAAAGCGGCCAGTTCCGCATCCGTGAGCGATTCCAAATGAATGCGCCAGTCCGCTTCGAGCTGCGGATTGAAAACCTCTTTATCTAAAATGCTGGTTGCTTTCAAAGTGAGCGGGGCGGGGACCATCGCCCGATATTCATGCTGCGCCGGTTGATCGCCGGTGGATGGCGCCACCTCAGCCATGGAGATCTGGCATGGAATCCCGGCACGCTGCAACCCGAGGCGCGCCGCTTCGGCGTCGGAAGCCGCTGATCCACCGGGCTGGCTCACAAAGGAGGCGACGCAGGTAGCATCTTCGAGCCAATCGGGTTCGGCCTCGTCCTCCGCGAAAGCCTCTTCGTACTCTTCGCTGCCTTCGGCCAGATCGGATTCCTGGGTTTCCCCGAATCCCCGGCGTTCCCACTCTTCGTCGTAGCATTTTTGGGCTACCTCGATCAGTTCGTCGCGTCTGAGCGCGGAGAGTTCCTCATCCGAGAGCGAACGGTAGTGCTGGCGAAGACTTTCCAGATTAATCTGCACCTTGCTGCCTCAACTCAGCAAATATATCGGATCGGGCGGTCGTTTGGGGGACAGGCGGTTTCCTGTGGGTACGCGACATGAGAGTGAAATTCACGAAAGCCCGCCTATCTCGGGTAATCCTAGCGTAGGAGTACTTCAGACAGAGCCGCGACCGTTAGGGAGCGTTAGAATTGGGGTCCGGACCGGGCGGAGAACGCTCCCTTACGGTCGCGGCTCGGATCGGACACGACGCTTCTGCACTTTCATGTCGCGCACCCGCTTCCTGTTTCGCCGCCGGGCTCGTAACCCACGCCGTCCGGGAGACCGCCGCATCGGCTATGAAACTCTATCAGCTATTGCATCACCACCGACACGGAATTCGAATCGTTGGCAGTGACCAGGTCTGGCCTGCCATCGCCGTTGAAATCGCCAACGGCTACCCAGAATGGCAACGATCCTACCGCGGCTGCGGGCTGAGGCACGAAGAGGAACCCCAATACGTCTCCCAGTAGGATACTGACGGTGCCGTCGCCCAGATTGCCGACAGCGATATCGAGTTTGCTATCGCCATTGAAGTCCCCCACCGCCACCGAAACCGGCAGAAACCCGGTAACGGGGGAAGCGGCGGTTTGGAAGGCTCCGCTACCATTGCCCAACAGGACGGTAACGGTATTGTCGAAGAGATTGGCCGTCACCAGGTCGAGCTTGCCATCGCCGTTAAAATCGCCGGCGGCAATCGAAACCGGCGTGTTGCCGGTCGCCGGTGAGGTTGCATAAGCGTAAAAGTTGCCATTGCCTAGTCCCAACAGAATCGTGACCGAATTGTCCAGGATGTTGGCGACCGCTAAATCCAGGTTTCCATCGCCGTTGAAATCGCCCGCCACTATCCCGCTCGGCTCCGATCCCACCGGGAGCGATTGCGCAAACGCGACGTCCCCTTTACCATCCCCCAACAGGATGGCGACGTTATTACTGTCACTATTGACCACCGCCAGATCCAGATTCCCATCGCTGTTGAAGTCCCCGACGGCCAAGCCTTGAGGCACGGTAATTTGCGGGGCCGTAGTCTGGGTGCTGGTAAAGCTCCCCTGACCGTTATTCACCAGCAGATCAATGCTGGCGCTGGCGCTGCCAGCCACAGCGAGATCCGCTACGGCGCTGTTGGCAAAATGTGCCGCCGCCACCGCGGAGGGTTCGGTGGCCGCTCCAATGGAAGTCACAGTCTGCGTGAAGTGGCCCGTGCCATCGCCTATCATTACCGTGATGTTGCCGGTATCGAAACTGACCGCCACCAAGTCCAGCTTGCCATCTCCATTAAAGTCGCCGGTCGCCACCGCATCCGGCTCCCCGGCCACAGAGATCGACTGCGCATTAGGGAAGGTAACCGACTTTGCGCTGGGCGTAACGTGGAACTCGACTGAGTTGGACTCCCCGATCTCCAGCCACGCTGTGCCCGGATTGGCCAGCAGCGCTGCCGGCACCGTGGCGGCCAGTTCAGTCCCGCTGATGACAGTAGTGTGCAGCGACGTTCGAGTCTTGCCCGCCTGCCACACCAGCACTGACTGGGGAATGATCAGCCCGGAGCCCACGAACCCTGTGCCGTGGACCCTCAGCATGAGATCAGCACTGCCCGGCGCTGCTGCCATCGGCGAAACACTGCCGATGAAGGCCACTGGTCCGGTAAGTGGAGGAAGGGTTTGGGCCTGAACCGTGGGAACCAGTCCTAGCCCCAGTAAAAATGCCCCAATGGCCATGCGCGAGCCACACACGATTGTCATTTGCTTTTTCATGCGGTTTCTCCTTTTGCAGCCAGCCTTAACGGCAGATATTCATTTCCGGGAAATGCGCCGCGAGAATGGCGAGATCACGGTCATTGACCACTCCATCGTTGTTCAAGTCCGCGCGGGCGTCGAAGCCGGTTTGCCCGTTATACCGGCCGAAGGAGCTTTTCACAATGGTGAAATCCTGACAATTGACGGAGCCGTTTTCGTCAACATCGCCGGGTTTCCGTATCCGCATCTCTATGCCTAAGTCGGTGTGGCCGCCATTGTTCGCCACGATAACAATTTCGTGGTGGCCGGCAGTGCCGGGCGCAGGCGTACCGCTCAGGACGCCGGTGCCGGTGGGAACGCCGCCTGGAGTCGTGTCCGTGAAACTCAACCCTGCCGGCGGCTTCTCCTGCGTGGTGATCGTCATCGGCGGAAACACCTGCTTCCCATAAGCGTCCGTTACACCCAGATCATGCGGAAATCCGGTAGTGGGAAAGGAAATGGAAACAGGCACACCTTCCATTAGCCAAAGCGGGGTTCCGAACGGGTTCGAAAAGGTAGGGAACGCGGGCCGTTGACTGATATAAAAAGCATAGGTTGCGGTAGTCGAGCCGACGCTGTCCGTAGCGGTGACCGAGGTTAAATAGGCGCCGCCGGTCTTGCCGGAAAAGTCGAGCTCGGCATTACTTCCGCCCGCCCGTGAATTCAGCTTGACGCCGCTTGGCACAGTGCCGCTCAAGCTGAAGTTACCTGCCCCTGCGGCCATGTTGGTGGTAACCGGCAGAGGGGGACATGATTCGGCGATGTCGCAACGCATGCTTCTATGGCTCTGGCTGTCCTGGAATTGCGGCAACGCACTGACATGGATCGTAAACAGGTAATTCGCCGGCTCAACTCCGGCGGCGCTCACGAGCACCGTTACCGGCACATCATAATTGGATGCGCTGGGCGGCGGCGCTCCATGAAACGTCGCTGTGCCATCGCCGTTATCGTGGAATCTCAGCCATGGCGGGATGTTTCCGTTATTCACGAGCTGGTAGGTAACGCCTTGGGCTCCGCCGGCGGGGACATAGAGGCACGTTTGGACAGTGATGGTAATGGTCCCATTCTGCTCGGAACTGCTCGAGCTCGGCGTACACGGGGGGACGCCGGAACTGGTCGTGAAAGTATTTTGATTCGGATTGATAACTCCGGCAGTGAAGGTGGTCTGGAACGGGCCATTCAGGGTTGCCGATATCGGCACAGGATTAATCTGCAGCGTCTGCGTGGCCTGGCTGAAGCCATTGGAAGCCGTCACAATGACCGCGGGCAAGGAAGCGTAAAATTTGCCGTTAACAAATACACCGGAAGATGGGATCCAGGCTGCAATGCCGCTCAAGGTTGCTGTCCCATCTCCGTTGTCTTTGAATGTGATCCCAGCGGGGAGCATAGGCAACGAGCACACTGCAGATGTACAAGGCCCTGGCCGCAGGGTGAATTTCGGAGCTGGACTGCCGGTCGCGCGAATAGTGAAAATCGTGGGAGCTGCCAGCGGGAAGTTGAATGTGCTGGGAGTGACGATCTGCACCTGCGTATTGCTGACCATGGTGATGGTTTGCGTGGCCGTTCCGCCGGGGTTGGTAGCGGTGATTCGAAAGGTATAGGTGCCGGTGCCTGGCGCGGTTCCCGACAATTGCCCGACGCCATAAGTCACTTGCTTAAAAGTCACTCCCGGCGGCAGGCCGCTGGCCTGCAGGTTGGCCGGCGGGGAAGCCAGCGTCAGGACGTTCGCCGTAAAGTTCTGACCCGCGCTGACCGCGACGAAGCCATTGCCCTCGAAAACCGGCTTCTGGCCGAGAGAAACCATCGTCCCATCCTGCAACCAGAAGGACGGGCCAATCCAACTGGAGCAAACACCCTGGTTGACCAGCGCCGAGTCGCTGTAATTGCTCAGGGGCTGTGCCGGGCAGGCGATGTCAGTCGAAGCCGGCTGCGTCTTGGCCCACAGGAAGCTGTCACCCACCCGATCGATCATCCAAGTGATACCGTTGGGATCCATGACGTTCAAGGTGGGCGAGATGGAAGTGACTGCGTTGCCGTCAATCGTCTTCCCGGACTTCACGAACCAGCCGCCGTAAGTCTGAATATTCCAGGTAGTGCCGGCGATGTCCGTGTAGGTAAGCGTATCGGAAATGACTTGGGGGGCGTTGTTCGGCGGATGGATAATGAAAACCGCGTCCGTTCCCGGCCGGTGCTGAGGCAGCGGCTGCGTGCTGGGCGCCTCGGGCATTGTCTGGGCAATGAACGCCATCTGGACTTTATACAGGCCGGTGCTGTCGTTGAGATAACTTGCCAAGTCCGGAACCGGGGTGGGGGCCTTCGCCGCGTTGACCAAATCTTGCACTTCGGAAACGGCCTGGTTGTAATCGAAAAACTGAATACCGGCCTCGATTCCGATCTCCGCCGCCAGCAAAATAACGGCTACCGGGGCGGCGGCAAAATCGAAGGTGATGTTGGAAATGGCCTCCGCGGCTGCTTCCTCGGAGATCGCCTCTGACTCGACTGCGGCGGATTCGACCGTTTGGAGCGCTTGTCCCTTGGGGGCGTATTGGGTATACATGGCTTTGACGGCGGCCCTGGATGCGCTCGAAGCAGCCGTCGTTGCGGCGGTAATGAACCCTTGCGTCCCCCCAGCCACGGTCGCACTGAGACTCTCAATAAAGGTATAAGTTGCTAAGCTGGCGGCGCCGGCCAAGCTGGCAGCGATTGGCGTGCCATATGCGAGAACCAGTTGATTGTCCTGTGCCAACGAGTTCACCGCTTGCGGCCCAAAATTCTGCACCTGAAGGTTTGCAGGCAGTGCGCCCAATGGGCTGGTCCCCATCGTCACCGCATGCCCGTAGGTATGGTTCAGAGCCGCGGTATTGAAGTAGTCCGTGCTCGGAACCGGCGGCCCTGCCGAAAAGGCCGTTACCAACGAGCTTCCAGAGCAATAGGCGATGGGGTTATACGTGATGCCTGTTTGGGCCGCGATATTGGGATCGGGCCGCCAACTGCACGGGTCATTAAACCAGCTCTGAGCGTCCCGCGCGGCCGCACTGACCAGCGCACTGTCCAATTGCTGGATCCAGTTTGCGAAATAGTCGTAGATCGCTTGCTCGTGCGGGGTCCGGGTGGATGCATCCTTGAGGGCGATGCGCTCCAGTTCGGTGAACATCATCGCCCGGATTTGGTTGCGCAGATCCACACGCCCGTATTGGTAGATGATGCTGCTGTCCGATGCCGGAAGCTGATGAAAAGCGAGCCACGCGTTTACCATATCGCTTTCGAGTTGCTGCAGGTCCGGGTTGACGGCGGTGAAAGTGCAGCCCGTAATCTGGCCGTTAGAAACGGTAATCGAATATTGTTGAAAAATCTCCGAGCCGGATGGCGTGCAGTTGAATTGCGCCCAGGCGGCAGGGGTAAACAGCAAAAGACTCAAGCCAATCGAGTTTTTCCCGATCCGAATCATGCGCGAACCTCCATTACGTTTCCGTGCGTAAAGCGCAAAAGCGGAGCGAAATGGATCATTCCGGAGGTGCTATAATCCAGACAAATTTCGGACGCGCCGCTTGCCATGAATGCCCAGGGTGAAGTGACTTTACTGTTGCAGAAAATGAGCGGCGGCGATGCCGGCGCGGCTGGGAGTCTAGTTCCACTAGTACTTGACGAGCTCCGGCGCCTTGCGCAGCATTATTTAAGTGGAGAGCGTCCCGGCCATACTTTGCAGCCCACGGCCTTGGTGAACGAAGCCTATCTCCGCCTGGTGACGGATCAGGCGCGGGACTGGAAAAATCGCGCTCACTTCATTGGCGTAACCGCCACGTTGATGCGCCGCATCCTCATCGATCATGCGCGCCGCCGGCAGGCTGCCAAGCGCGGCGCCGGCGCCCAGCGGCTGGAGATCATCGAGAGCTACGATGCGCTCAGCTCGGAACAGGCAGATGAATTGATCCTGCTGGATGAGGCGCTGGAGCGGCTGGAGAAAATGAACTCGCGGCAGAGCCAAGTGGTGGAGATGCGCTATTTCGGCGGACTTTCCATTGATGAGACCGCCGAAGCCCTGGGCGTTTCGACCATCACCGTGAAGCGCGACTGGGTGACCGCACGTGCCTGGTTGAAAGGCCAGGTCCGTCCGGAAATGTTTTCTGGAGAGGGCCGCCAAGCCCATGGATCCCGGCCGCTGGGATAGGATCGTCGAGCTATTCCTGGAAGCGCGGGATAAGGGAGGCGCCGAACGGATCGCTTTGCTGGATTCGGCGTGCGGCAGCAATCCCTCGCTGCGAAACGCTGTAGAAGAGCTGTTATTCCACGATGAAGACTCCAGCAGCTTCCTGGTGGAAAGCCCGTTGCCGCAGCCGGCGGAAACGCTGCCGCGCGTGTGCACCGGAACACGGATCGGCCGTTATGAGCTGGTAGCGCCAATCGGCCGCGGCGGCATGGGCGAAGTCTGGCAGGCATGCGATACGGAACTCGACCGCATGGTCGCCTTGAAGTTCCTCTCTTCGGAAGCCTCC
>DATBID010000301.1:0-20579 GCA_036557125.1 Bryobacteraceae bacterium
CTTCCATAGTTCCTTCTAATGGACCGGAGGGGAAGCGTACCGGGAAATCTTAAGCACCATTTCGCGCTGCCACAGATGAGCAATAGCGTCACCATCGGCGCGCATTTGTTCGTTCCAACGCACGCTCCGGATCAGACAGGCCGTCGGCCTTGACATATCCACTGCCGCCTCGATCTCCACCGCTCCGGTCCATCTAATTTGGATGCTGGCGGGATTCAGGCCGGGTTTTCATGAAACTTCGTGGGCCGTAGGCCCATCCTTGACAGGCCAGAAGGCCTGACCCCACGGGCTTTCGTGTAGTTTCGTGGACTTGCTGGGCTATATTGGCAGGCGGATGGGCGATTTCGGATCATGGTAACGAACTCACTGCGAGGGAAGTATATCGATTTAGCGACATTCCGCAGAAGCGGGGCCGCTGTGCATACGCCGGTGTGGTTTGCCGAAGCCGCCGGCAAGCTATACGTCATGACGAGCAGTAAGCTCGGCAAGTACAAGCGCATTCGCAACAACCCCAGAGTGGTGATTGCCCCGTGCACGATACGGGGCAAGATTGTTGGGCCGGAGTTTCCGGCAACGGCGCGGATTTTGCCGCAGGAGGAGTTCGCTCGTGCGCGCCAACTACTCAAAGCGAAGTACTGGCTGGCGCGAATTCCGTTCCTGTGGCGGAATACGGATGCTTACCTAGAAATCACGCCGGATTGATCAGGCGCGCCGCCGCCGGCGCAGGAATCCGATCAGCAAGGCGCCACAGCCGGTCAGGAGGAACATCGAGGGCTCCGGCACGGTGGCTACCATCCCGATGGTGTTGCCAGCACCGTTCGCGTAAAAGCCGACAATCTGACCTTTATCGTTCAAGCCGTTGAAGGTCGTCGTGTTGACGCCGTTGGGGTCATCTATCTGCGCACAAAACAGGGTGGATGTGTTGCAGAGAATCCCATGCATATTGCCCGCAGCATCCATATCAAAACCAACCGCTTGGCCAATGTTGTTCAGCCCTAGCAGAACGGTTGTGGTGAAACCCGGAACGTTGATTGTAGTGAACGTGCCACCGTTTTCCAAAAAGCCTTCCGTGGCGCCGGTCAAGGAGTTGGTGAAGAAGCCTGCAAGCTCTCCGGAGTTGTTGATAGCGGCTACGGTAGTCGCGCCCACACCATTCGGATCGTCGATCGGCCCGCTGAATGTCTTCGTTCCGATATTGTAGGTGTAGCCGTGCGTCGTTCCATCGTCGGCGACGTAAAAACCGGCAGCAATGTCGCTGTTGTTTACGCCAAGCAACTGGTCGGTAAACAGGCCGGCGACCGGCGAGGCGTTCGGATTATTCGCCTCGGTGAAGACGCCGCCAACATTGACCCAGCCGAAATTATTATCCAATCCGGGGCCGTTGTTGGTGTCGGAAAAGAAGCCTACTGTTGTTCCGATGTTGTTGAGGCCGGTCACCTGTGTCTGCGCCGAGCCAGGGAAATTCTCATTGACAAAACCAGAGGTAATCGGGTTGGCAGTGGAATAAGGTAGCGTGTAGCCCTTGTTGGGATGCCCAGCCTGTCCGCTGCCGAAATATCCGGCAATCAAACCACTATTGTTGATGCCTAACTCCTGGTTGAAGGTTGGGTCAGCAGGGTTGATGACATCTTGAAAGGTCACATCCGCGTGAGCAGCAAAGGTTAGCGCCAAAGCGGTCAGCGCACAGGCAGCCGATTTGGCGCGGAACGAGGAGCACTGCGATGCCATGAAGGAACCTCCGGATGGAAAGGTACCACACGCAGTTATGGACGGTATCGGACATTTCTGTTTTAGAGCGCACGTATTGTGGGAACGGTAACATTGTCAGCCGTTATGTGTTCGTTTAGCGAATATTTCTTTAGCGTCTAGGAGAATTGTCTTACGTCAAATAGCCGATCACTGACTCAGCGGCACAGGGACGAAAACCGTTTGTCCATCGCGATTGATCAGAAACAACGGCGGCCGATTTCCGGAAGCCGCCACAGCTTTTTCCAGGTCCTGCACGGAGCGCACTCGCTGGCGATTCACTTCCTGAATCACGTCCCCGGACTGAAGACCAGCGGCGGCGGCAGGGCCTGAGGGATCGACCGATTCAATTACCAATCCCTGCGTAGTTGAAGGAAGGTTGAGGTCACGCGCCGTGTCGGGCGTTATCGGCGAGACAGTGATGCCGAGCTTGCCAGGATTCTGGCCCTGCTGCCCGCCCTGCTCCCCGCCCGAACGGGCGGCTTCGGGAGTCAGTTCGGCAACAGTAGCATGAATCTGCTGTTGCGACCCATTGCGAATGACGGTGAGAGTCACGCCAGTTCCCGGTTTGGTGGTGGCTACTTCATTGCGCAAAGTGTTCGGGTCATTGACATCGGCGCCGTTAAACTGAGTGATCACATCTCCCGCTTTCAATCCGGCTTTGGCTGCGGGGCCGTCCGGCGAGACACTATTCACCAGAACACCACCTACCTGCTTGAGGCCGAGGCTGGAGGCCAAGTCGCTGGTAACTGGCTGGATGGTGACGCCCAACATGCCGCGCTCGACTTTGCCGCTTTTGATGAGCTGATCCATGACACTGCGCGCCATGTTAGAAGGGATGGCGAAGCCGAGACCGATACTGGCGCCGGTGGTAGAGATGATCTGCGAATTGATGCCGATCAGCTCGGCGCGCGTGTTGACCAGTGCGCCGCCCGAATTGCCTCTATTGATCGGAGCATCGGTTTGGAGAAAGTCTTCGAAGCTGCCGCTCGAGATGTCGGTGGAGCGCTGTTTGGCGCTGATAATACCGGAAGTGACGGTTTCGCCGATGCCCAGCGGGTTGCCGACAGCGAGGCAAACATCACCGACACGAACGTCATCGGAATTGCCCAAGGCGAGGACGGGCAAATTGCCGGCGGTGATTTTCAGTACGGCCAGATCGCTGGGGGAATCCGAGCCGACTACCTTGGCGCCATAGGTCTGACGATTGTACAGATCCACTTTAATATCCTGAGCGCCGTTCACTACGTGGTAGTTGGTAAGAATGTAACCATCGGGGCGCACGATCACGCCGGAGCCAAGGGCCATCTCCACTTCCGTCTGATGGCCGCCGCCGCCGCGCCTGGGGGTCGAACCGCCGAAAAGCTGACGGAAAAACGGGTCGTCAAAAAAGGGGAACTGTTGGGGCGCCGCCTCGCGATGAGTAGCGCGTACGGTGACAACCGCCGGGGCCACGCGCTCCACCACGTTTGCATAAGATTGGACGGGGCCGCTCACGTTCACACTGTCGGCGGGCATCTCGCGCGATGCAGAGCCGGTGTGGGAAGTCTGGGAAGAGCCGGTGCGGGAATTCTGCGAAGACGACGTGCAGCCTGCCAGCACAAGACAGGCGATGGCGATAAAGATAGCAGACCCTGGTTTCATGCTGCTCGAAGGAGCAAACGAGTGACCGATAAAGTGGGCGCCGCTCCGATCCGAATCGGCGCGCACAGTTTACATGTAAGGCGGGATACGAATACCTAGAATGGAAGCGGTGCGCTCGAGCTGGCGGCGGAAGAAGTCAGTCATCCAGAGCAGAAACACCTTCTTTTCGCGGTTCTCTTCCTGGAGAATGGGGTACTGGTGATAGAAATTATTGAAGGCTTGCGCGAGCTGGAAAGCATACTTCGCGACGTGCGCGGGTTCGCCGGCGGTGAGGGCGCGATCAACCGCGGAATCGGCCTTGGAGGCGGCTAGCAGCACCTGCCAGAAGTCCTCGCCTTGAAGGTGGCGGGCCATGGCGGCGGCGTCGAGTTCACCGGCGAAATCAGGGAGGGATTCGCCGCGCTCTTGGAGCTTGCGCAGAATGTTGCGGGCGCGCACAGCGGCGTATTGGACGTAGGGGCCGGTTTCGCCTTCGAAGCTCAAGGCTTCCTGAAGATCGAAGGCGATGACCGAATTGCGGGTGTATTTGAGCAGGAAATAGCGCAAAGCGCCGATGGCGATCTGGCTGGCTACGTTTCGCTGCTCATTGGGGCCGGCTTCAGGATGGCGCGCTGCCACTTCTTCCAGCGCTTTGGAGATCAAGCTATCGATGAGATCGTCGGCTTTGACGCCGAGGCCCTTGCGGCCAGAGACTTCGACATAGGGGCGCTTGCGGTCTTCTTCGGTAAGAGGGATGCCGAGGTCGGCGCAGCAACGGGGCGAGAGAGCAACCATTTCGTAAGAGAAGTGGACCGAGCGTTCGGCCTGCTGCTGATAGCCTAGGGCGCGCAGACCTGCGACTACGACTTCCTGCAAGTAGGACTGGCGCGCATCGATAACGTTGAAGACACGGTCGCCATGGCCGAATTCCACGTTGGCGGGCACGGCCGAATCGGCGGCGCGGCCGGTGGTCATCCAGAGCGTGCGCCCGCCGGCGTAAGTTTTGAAGGGGTGATAGTAGAAGTCTTTGCCCAGGAGGCCGAATTTCCAAAGCTGATAGGCGATGTCTTTGCCGACATAGGTAACCGTGCCGTTGGAGCGCACGATTACCTTTCCTTCTTCCGAGATGCCGGGCATCACCCAGCAACCGGCATTTTTGCCTTCGGTTTCCAGATAAATGGCCTTGCGATGCTTGAGCTGCTCGAAAGCGTAGGCCCAGAATTCGAGGTGGAGAATTTCGCTTTCCCGGGGCAGGACATCGTATTCGACATCCAGGCGGAGCATGGTGGCGAGGTGGGCCTCGACGATGGCGCCGGAAATGATATGAGCCATTTCGGCCATCTCGCCTTCGTCCGCTTCAATGGCGTGCAGTGTGCGAGCGCGCCATTCGGTAAGCGAGTGATCTTCGTTGTAGCGGGCGGAAACACGCGCATAAAGATCCCAGCAGTAAGAATCGAAGCGAACCGCGGGGTCGGCGATGAGAGCGCGGACGTCATCGGGCTTTTTTTCCTCCAGGAGGAAACCGACAACCACATCGGCCACCTGGACTCCGGTGTTATCGATGTAGTTCTGCACTTCGACGCGCTCGCCGCGGGCGCGGAGCATGCGGACGAAAGTGTCGCCTAACGTAGCATTGCGGAGGTGGCCGATATGGGCCGCCTTATTGGGATTGATATTGGTGTGCTCGACGATGATCTTTTCGCCGCTCCCGGAGATCTCGCCGGAATCGCCGCGGAGCAGCGCGAGGCCGTAAGCGCCGCGATCGAGGCGCAGGTTGATGAAGCCATTGCCGGCGATTTCGATGGCGGCGACGCCGGCGATCGAGCCGACGCCTTCGACTAAGTCAGCGGCGATTTTACGCGGCGCCTGGCGGAGTTGTTTGGCTAGTTGAAACGCGGCTGGAACCGCCATATCGCCGAATTCGCTCTGGCGGGGTTGTTCGATCGCGGTCGGGAAATCGATGCCGTAGCGGGCTTGTATATGCGCGCGGAAGGCCTGTGAGACTTGCTTTTCGATGGAATGGAACACGGGAGATTTGAGTATAGCCCGAGGCCGAAGCGAGCGGGTTCAGTTTCTGTTCAGGTGGTTCGGCGCTGCGCGACGTTACTCATACCGCAGCGCGGCTACGGGGTCGATGGCCGAGGCTCTCCGCGCCGGGCCAAGGCATGCGACTGTGGCCGCTCCCGCCAGTAATGCGGCCACCGCGACCAGGATCAGCGGACTGCGCACGGTTTCCTGGGTCCAGGCGGCGATTACCTGCGCGAGGCCCGCGCTCAGAATCACACCCGCCGCGAGGCCCGCGCTCACGCTGCCGGCGGTGGAGCGCAGCACAAGCCGCAGCACATCTTCCTGCCGCGCACCCAGGGCCATGCGAATGCCGAATTCGTTGGTCCGCCGCGCCACGGAATGCGAAACCACGCTGTAGAGACCGAACACTGCCAACCCCAAGGCCAGCACCGAAAAGCCGCTGAGCAAAAAGGTGACGAGCCGCTCACTCGCCCACTCGGGCGAATTGGCGATCCATTGGTCCAGGCTCTGGGGGTTTTCAATGATCTGCTGGTCGGCATCTACCGAGCTCACTTGTTGCCGGACGGCCCGCAGTAGGGCCAGCGGCTCACCCCGCGCGCGCACCAGAATCTGGGTGAACATCCGCATGTTAATGGAGTACGGCACGTAAATGGATGGAAGAATCGGCTTGCGCAATCCATCGTTACGCGCGTCCGCGACCACTCCAATGATTTCCAGCCAGCCATCGGCGTCCGGCACGCCAGGGCTGTAGGGAGGATCGGCTTTCAATCTTGGCACCCGGATCTTCTCTCCAATCGCATTTCCTTCAGGCCAAAACTGGCGCGCCAGCGTCTGGTTCACCACGGCCAACCGCGCCCCACGCATTACTTCCGGGTGCGTCCACAGCCTGCCTGACGCAAGCGGAATGTGCAGCACTTTGAAATATTCCGGGCTCACGAAATTGGTGCGCGCCTGCTGCTCTTTTCCAAGGGTTTGGCCGAAAATCTCAAACGGCGCCTGCATGCCGTTCGAGGGCGGCGTAGCGTTAGTCGAAATACCAGCATCCACTACTTCCGGCAACTCGGAGATTCTTTCGCGGATCTGCTCAAAATATTGCGCGCGGTCCTCCCATTTCATGTGCGTGTTGTCGTGTACCGGAATAGCGACGGATATGGTGTGGTGTGGGTCGTACCCCAGCTTCATGTGCACGAGGTGTTGAAAGGCGGTGATCGCCTCGCCGGCTGCGGTGAGCAGTACCAGGGTCAACGCTACCTGGGACGCCACCAGAACGGCGTGCATCCGGCGGCCGGCGCTGGTTGTGCGCCGCGATCCCGCTTGCACCATCTGCGCCAAGTCCGGCCGGGAAAGATGCAGCGCCGGCCAGAGGCCAAAGAGGACCCCGGTGAGCAGGGCAACGAAGGTAGCAAACATCAGCACGGGCAGATTGATCCGAAGGGCTGCTTCGCTCGGAAACAGATTTTCCGGCATCCATTTCATAATGAGCACGACGAGTTCGCGCGCCAGCAGAATGCCAGCGGCTGCGCCCAATCCCGAAAGGATCAGGGATTCGGTCAACAATTGGCGGACGATTCGCGCCCGCCCCGCGCCGATGGACGCCCGCAGCGCCAGTTCATGCTGCCGCACCGCTCCGCGCGCCAGCAAGAGGATCGAAACGTTGGCACAGCCGATGAGCAGCATTAACGCCACGGCCCCAAACAGCAGCTTCAGGGAGCCGCCCAGGTTCCGCGATACCCAATCGTTCAACCCGGCAACCCGGACGTGGAAGCTCTGCGGATAACGCTCGGGCTTCTCTCTGGCGAACTGTTCCAGCACCGGCTGCAACTCGGCGTTGGCGCGTTCGTACGCGATGCCCGGCTTCAGGCGAAGCGAGATGAAGTAATTCTGGTTCTGGTCGCCGGCCAACTTCAACGGCAGGTATACCTCGCCACCCTGCCACGTGAAGCGTGGCGGCATAATGCCGACAATGGTATAGGTCTTGTGCACAAGCTGTAGCGTCCGGCCGATAACGTCGGTGCGGCCACCGTAATGCTTCTGCCAGAACTTGTAACCCAATACCACTACGGGCTGCGCGTCCTGGCCTTGGGGCGCGTCTGATTCGATAAGAGTGCGGCCGGCGAGCGGCGGCAGACCCAACTGGGCCATGCCGTTGAGGCCGATGTAGATGGCTTCCACGTCTTCCGGGAGATCGCCATCCGTAGTGGTCAACGACCATTCGTTCATGGGGATGACGCTCTCAACCGCATCCACTTGTTGCAGTTGGCGCACCTGCGCGGCAGTGTAGCCCATGCCACGATCATTCCCGGCTTTGTCGCGCAAGAAGAGATAAACCAGCCGGTCCGGCGCGCGGTAAGGGTACGGGTTGACCAAGACCGCGTACACCACGCTGAATACGGCGGTGGTCGCGCCGATTCCGAGCGCGAGCGATAAAATAGCGGTTAGGGCAAATCCTGGATTTTTCCGTAGTTGCCGGAAGGTGAAATCTACGTCCCGCCAGAGTGTTCCCATGCGTGCGTCTCTGCGCTAAGACGCTGGTATAGCGATTTAGTTCCGAAATTCCTGGCCTGCACCCTGCTATACTAGTGGTTTGAATGCCGAAGCGCACCTTTCAACCGAATAACCGCCGGCGGGCCAAGACACACGGCTTTCGCACCCGTATGAAGACGCAGGATGGCCGTGCCGTTCTTTCGCGCCGGCGCGCGCGGGGCCGCAAGAAGCTCACGGTCAGCTCCGAAAGGTAGTTCCATCGCTGGTTTTCCTAAACGTGTCCGTCTGCTACGATCACAGGATTTTCGAACAGTCTACGACCGGGGTACCCGTTTCTCCAGCCCCTTGTTCGCGGCTTTTTTCGTCCGCGAGCGGGTGGAAGACGCTGCGCACACCGGCCCACAAATCGGCTTCACCGTGCCACGCGCCCTGGGCTCGGCCGTGGTCCGCAATCGCCTTAAACGGCGGTTTCGAGAAGCTGTCCGCTTCGGCCTGGATCGGCTGATTCCGCAGTGCTCCATCGTCATCAATCCACGCCTGAAAGCCCTACATGCGCCCCTGCCGGAGTTGACCCGGGAAGTGGAGCGCCTGTTTCGCTATTGCAGCGGATCTTAATCCAAGCACTTCTCGTATATAAGATTGTAGTTTCCCCGCTGCTGCCGGCGGCATGCCGTTTCTATCCGACCTGTTCGGAATATATGCGGGAAGCGGTTGCCCGTTACGGGGCCGCGCGGGGTGTGTGGATGGGGCTACGCCGCTTGGGCCGCTGCCATCCGTTCCATGCCGGAGGCTTCGATCCCGTCCGATAAGCTTCAAGAATTTTAGATGCCAGAAACTGTCCAAAAAGAAATGTCGATGGAATTGCGGCTGCTGCTCGCGTTCCTGCTGATGGGCGCGGTGATGTTCCTGATGCCGTACCTGGTGAAATCACCCGCACCCGCCGCCGGAAAAAAGAATTCGCCGCCTGCCGCTGCCATCGTCGAAAAGAAACCACAGGCGGAGGCTGTAAGCTCCGCTCCCGCCACACCGGCCAAAGCCGCCACAGCCTCGGAAGCTGCCGCGCCCGCCGCCCCCGCCACTTCCGAGCAGGCACTGCCGCCGCTCACGATCGATAACGGCGTATTCAAAGTCACCTTCAGCAACCAGGGCGGCACGGTGCGCGACTGGGTGCTGAACAACTTCAAGCAAAACGACAACAAGCAACCCCTGAACCTGGTGAACACCGCGGCCAACACGGACCCGCCGTTTTCCCTCTACTTCCCCACCGAAAAACCGGCGGTGAATGTCAACCGCGCATATTACAAACAAACACCGGACGCGGACGGGCTCGGCGTGGTGTACGAGTTTTCAGACGGCCATACCGATGTTCGCAAAACGTTCCGGTTCCAGAAAAACATCTATCGCCTTCAGGTAAGTTCCGAAGTGAGCATCGATGGTAGGCCCGTGCCTAGCATGATCCAATGGCGCGGCGGCTTCGGCGACATGAGCGTGAGCGGTCCGGCAGCTCACAATACCGCCGTTTATTTCAATGTGGCCGACGATAAGCTGGTTGAGCAGAACGCCAAGACTGCCAAGAACGGACCCGTTACCTCGACCGGCGATTATTCGTTTGCCGGTATGGTCGACCAGTATTTCGCGGCCGTCTTTCTGCCCGAAGACAGCCACCAACTCACCTCCGTCACGTTTAGCGACGAAGCCCACACCACATTTGAAGAGAAGCCACAACCATTTGCGGGCACCGCTGTTTCCGATGGCGCCACCAACCGTTTCTCGGTGTTCGTGGGACCTAAAGATGTCGACCTTCTTCGTCGAATCAACCCCAAGCTTGAGAACCTGGTGAATTTTGGGTGGTGGGCACCCATTGCCAAGCCGCTGTTCCTGATTCTGAAGTGGGCCGCCGGCTGGATCCACAACTTCGGCTGGGCGGTAGTGGTGGTAACGATTTTTCTCAACCTGCTGATGTTCCCCCTCCGGCTTACCAGCATGAAATCGGCGCGCAAGATGCAGGCGCTCAAGCCGCAGCTAGACGTCATCGCCGAAAAATACAAGAACCTCAGCATCCGCGATCCGCGCAAGCAGCAGCAGCAGCAAGAACAGATGGAGCTGTACAAGAAGTACGGCATCAACCCGCTGGGCGGCTGCCTGCCCAGCCTTCTACCTCTGGCGTTGGTGTGGCCGTTCTACCGTGTCATTTATGCAGCCGCGGAAATGCGCGGCACGCACTGGCTGTGGGTCAGCGACCTTTCACAGCCTGAGCACCTGCCCATCAAGATTCTGCCGATCGCCATGATCGTTACCCAGTTCCTGATGCAAAAGATGATGCCTTCACCCGGCGTGGATCCGAACCAGCAGAAGATGATGCTCTTCATGCCGCTGATTTTCGGCTTCATGTTTTATAATTTGCCCAGTGGCTTGGTGTTATACTACTTGACCGGCACGGTTGTAGCGATCGCTCAGCAATGGTTTTTCAATCACACCGAAGCGGCCCAGGCGGCCGCGCGCTCGGTGCAGCCTCCGCCCAAAAAAAAGAACGGCAGGAAATAACCAGTGAGCGAACGTAAGTACGCCGTGGCGATGTCCGGCGCCCGAATCGAGAATTTTCTGAAGACGATTCTGGGCGATGCCGGTCTGCACCTCAAATTCGAAATTCACGATGCCGAGCCCGCGCAGGATGATTTCGAAACTCCGGATGTAGAAGTAAAGTTCAGCGGCCAGGACGTAGACCTCCTGCTGACAAACAAAGCGGAACTGCTTTTGGCGCTGGAACACGTCACGATGGAAATGCTTCGCATGCCCTCGGAAGACCATTCGCGGATCGCTTTCGATGCGAACGATTACCGGCTTCTGCGGATCGAGGAATTGCGGTTGAGCGCGACCACGGCCGCAGACAAAGTGAAGCGTACGGGCGTGCCATTCCGATTTAACCCGATGAATAGCCGGGAGCGGCGGGTGATTCATCTGGCCCTGCGCAATGAGACGGAAGTGCGAAGTGAGAGCATCGGTACCGGACCGGCGCGGCAGGTGATTGTGTACCCGGCCGGGATGGCAAGCCTGCCGGAACCGCCGGCTCCCTCCGGTCCTGGTCCGCGCCACTCCGAACCGCGCCGCGGCGGCGGGCCCCATGCTCCCCGTTCCCGCAGCGCCCGGCGTTGAACCCGCTTGACGAGACCATCGTCGCCATTTCCACACCGCCAGGCCGCGGCGGGCTGGGAGTCATTCGCATCTCTGGTCCGCGAGCACGAGCGATGGCAGAGTCGTTTCTTGAAAAGCCGCAAGGCGGGACGCCAGATTGGATCCCCTGGCGTGCTTCGCTCGCGTATCTGCTCGACCCTGAACGGCGCGCGATCGATGAAGTCGTAGCCACGTTCTTTGAAAAGCCGCACTCGTACACGGCCGAAGATCTGATCGAAATCTCCTGTCACGGGGCTCCGGTAATTCTGCGCCACGCGGTGGAGCGCGCCTTGGAAGCCGGGGCACGGCTCGCGGGTCCCGGGGAATTCACCCTCCGGGCCTACCTGAACGGCCGCATCGACTTGCCTCAGGCCGAAGCGGTCCGCGATTTGATCGAAGCTACCACACTGTACCAGGCGCGGATCGCGGCCCAGCAAACCGGCGGTTCCGTTTCGCGCCGCATCGCTCCGTTGAAGGGACAACTGGTCGAACTGATCGCACTGCTGGAGGCCGGCATCGATTTCGCCGATGATGATGTCTCGGTCGCTTCCGCGGAAGAGATTCTGCGCCGGATTCAGCCTGTGGTGGAGGGGGTGTGCCGCCTGGCTGCCAGTTTTCAGTACGGCCAGATCGTGCGCGAAGGACTCACGCTGGCCATCGTCGGCCGGCCGAATGTGGGAAAGAGCAGCCTGTTTAATCGCCTGCTGGAGCAAGACCGCGCTATCGTCACCGATATTCCCGGCACCACCCGCGATCTAGTCTCAGAGACTGCCGCGATCGCCGGCATTCCGGTGAAGCTATACGATACGGCCGGCATTCGGGCCTCCTCCGAACTGGTGGAGTCGCTTGGCATTGAACGGAGCTTTCAGGCGATGGCAGATGCGGATCTGACACTAGTGGTCGTCGATTTATCGCAGCCGGAGTCAGAGGAGGATCGCGCACTGATCGCCCGGGCTGCTGAGCAGGGACGGTGGCTCGTTGCGGGAAATAAGTGCGATTTGACGCGCGTTTGTTCGGCGGACGGAGCGGTTCCGGTTTCCGCACTCACAGGAGAGGGAATTGCCACGCTACGTGAAGCGATTCTTGAAAAGGTCGCACCGGGAGGCGCTTGGGAACAGGAGACCGGGTTCATCACTAGTCTGCGCCATGAGCAATTGTTGCGCGAGTGTGCCCAATATTTGGAGAAAGCTAAGAGCGCGGTGGAAGCAGCGATTCCGCAAGAGATGCTGCTGCTCGATCTTTACGCGGCCTTGCAGCCGCTGGATGCGATTACCGGCGCCACGACGGCGGACGATATTCTGAACCGAATATTTTCGACGTTTTGCATCGGGAAGTAAGTAAATAGATCTGCTATTCCTCTTGCGCTTCCAATAGACTTTCAAGTTCGGGCAACGCTGACAAGTCCTTTGGACGCC
Organism: Bryobacteraceae bacterium; assembly: GCA_036557125.1. Lineage (GTDB taxonomy): Bacteria > Acidobacteriota > Terriglobia > Bryobacterales > Bryobacteraceae > PSRJ01. The sequence continues at coordinate 12,468 of DATBID010000301.1, forward strand.
CCGATGCTCGCTTTGCTTGAATCAGGCTGGTTAGGTTCAAAGCCGCGAACCGCCTTCCATAAGCTTCCACCTCGACCGCATGGGCTCTTACATCCTCGAACGGACCAACACCCGAGACCTCAGCGAGCAGATCAACTTTACCAAGGTCAGTGTCGAGCGTCAGGATGGTGATATTACACAGAGTGGCAGAGTCCCAAATGAAGGGCAGGCCAGCGGGGAACTCTCTTGGCCGCGGGTGAAATGGCGCTGGGGCATCCACGAGCCGCACTAGGTTTGTGGAGCTGCGGGAATAACAGATGTCCAGATCAAAAGTTACTAGAGCGCTTCCGTGAAGGTTACCGGCGACGCCTCCAATCACGACGAAATCGACACCTGCGTCGCAGAGTGCCTGAACGGCAACTCCGAATTTCATCTACGCTGCTTGCGCGCAATTCCGCGCACCTGCTCCAGCGCGGTTGCGGTCTCCTCCAGTTCCTCTGCCCTCTGCGCGGGTGTCAGCCGCAACTGCGAAATCAGCAACGTCAAATCAATCCCGTATTCCTTGGCCGCCGCTATTTTGCTCCCCGGCTCCGGATGGCGCAAGCGCTCTTCGGCCCGAGCCATTTGTTCCGGCGTGAGCGCACGCAACAGTTTCACAGTTCTATGGTAACGTTATCAGAGCAATCACAGGAGTCTGTCATGCATCGTGTTTTATTTCGCTCTATGATCGCGGCGTCTGCGTGCTTTGTGCTGGCGGCGCTTCCCGGTTCAGCGCAGAATGCGCGCAGCGGCCCGGCGGCGGCCAACGGCGTTCCTCGCGCCTGGGATGGGCACCCCGATCTGGACGGCGTCTGGGAAGCCCTCAACACCGCCAACTGGGACCTGGAAGATCACTCGCCGCAGCCCGGCACTTTGTGGCAAACCGGCGCGATCGGCGCCGAACCGGCGGGCATGAGCGTGGTTGAGGGCGGAACCATTCCTTACAAACCCGAAGCCCTCACCAAGAAGAAAGATAACTTCGCCAATCGCCGTACCAACGATCCGGAAGCCAAGTGCTACATGCCCGGCATCCCGCGCGCGAACTACATGCCGTATCCGTTCCAGATCGTGCAATCGCCGCAGGGCATCCTGTTCGTCTACGAATATTCATCAGCCAACCGCTTGGTGAACATGGGCAAGCCGCTGGAAGCCGGTTCCGATACCTGGATGGGCACGAACAACGGCCACTGGGAAGGCGATACGCTGGTGGTCGACGTCACCGGCCTCAACGGCCTCGCCTGGTTCGATCGCGCCGGCGATTATGCCACCGACAACCTGCACGTGGTGGAACGATGGACGCGCACCGATCGAGACCATTTACAATATGAGGCCACAATCGAAGACCCTAAGGTGTTCGCGCGGCCCTGGAAAATCAGCATGCCGCTCTACCGGCGAGTCGAAAAGAACGCACAGATTCTGGAATTCAAGTGCGTTGAATTCGCCGAGGAGCTGCTTTACGGGAAGTACACCAAGCAGCCGGAAAAGTAGCTGTTGCCTGACCGCTCCCTAACGGTCGCGGCTCGGAAACGAACACAGAGCCGCGACCAAATAGAGCGGTCAAGTCCTGGCAGGTTATTGGAGAACGCCAGCTTTCTGGAAATCTCCGGCGCGCACAACCAAAAGGCCGGCCGGATCCAGATGGCGCCGCACGGCCGAATTCACTTGCTCCGCGGTGAGCGAGGCAATCTTGGCTTCGAACGCTTCATCGAATGCCATAGTCCGCCCGAAGCGCTCGCGCGCTGCCAGCAGCCGCGCCAGGTTCTGGTCCTGGGAGCGTCCCACCGTTTCCTGCTGAATTAATGCCTTCTGTGCCGCGGCTACTTCTTCCGCCGTGAACCCTGACTGCAGCACCCGCGCCAGTTCGTCCTTCAGACTAGCCTCCGCTTTGGGAACATTCTGCGGCGCGGCGATGATGGAGGCCAAGAACTCTCCCGAATCCATTTTCGGGGGCGCCTGAAAGCCCGATCGCACTCCGTAACTCAAGCCCTCCTGCTCCCGGATGCGATGCACCAGGCGCGAGCCGAAGCTGCCGCCGAGCATGTAATTGGCCAGCTCCATGGCAGCGTAATCGGGATCTTCGTCGGAGATGCGAATCTGCATGCCGGCCAGAATGGTAGCGTTCTGCTTGTCCGGCGTTTCGATCTTCACGCTGCCCGGCTCGGTTTTTTGATAGGCGCTGAGGATGCGTTGATAGCCAGCAGGGCTTTTCCAATCGCCGAACAATTCGCCCGCGAGTTTGCGGATTTCGGCGGCGTCGAATTGACCAACAACGACGAATTCGCCGACCGAAGCGCCATAGAACTGGTCGTGGAAGCGGCGGATCTCGTCCAAGGTCACCCGCTTCAAGTCCTCAGTCTGCTCGTCTGCGTTTGAGGTGTAACGGATGTCGCCGCGCGGAAATGCATTCAGGCGCTTCTCGAGGGCGATATTGGCCAGCGCTCCCGGGTCGCTGCGCCCGGCTTCTATGGCCGCCAGGCGCTGCTGCCTCAGTTGCTCAAAGTCGCGCTCGGGATACGCGGGTTCGCGCAGAACTTCCGCCGCAAGGCGCAGCACGGCAGGTAGGTTCGTTTCCACAGTTTCGATAGTTGCCGTAGCATTGGTCGCGCCGCCGTTTACCAGGAGGCGCGCCTTCAGCTTGTCCAAATCATCCTGAATCTGCTGCCGCGACTTGGTTTTTGTCCCTCGCATCAGCAGTCCCGCCGCCATCTGCCCCACCACCGCTTTGGCGAATACGGACTTCTCGTCTCCGAACCGCAGAGTGATTACGGCGGTGACGGTGCCTCCTCGGGTTTTTTTGGGAAGCAAGGCCATTCTCAAGCCGGCCGGCAGGACTGCGCGGGTGACGCGCGAATCGATATTTTTCGGGGATGGATCGAAGGCTTCACCCGCCGCGATCGCTTCCCCGCCCTTGAAGTCTTTGAGCATGGCCGCCACATCGGGCGTGGGAGGAATTTCGGCCCGATCGGGCGCGGCGGTAGGCATAAACTCTGCTAGCGTGCGGTTCGACTGCTTGAAATAAGCCTTCGCCACGCGTGCCACGTCTTCGGGCGTGACGTTTTTGATGCGATCGCGGGTTAGAAACAGCAGGCGCCAATCGCCCTGCGATTCCCAGTCGCTCAGTTGGAGCGCGATCGACTGTGTGTTTGCCATTTGCAGCTCGATCTGTTTGGCGAGCCGTGTCTTGACGCGCTCCACCTCGTCCTTAGTAGGCGGCTCGCTCGCCAGTTTCTCCGTGGTGCTGAGTAAAACGTCGCGCGCCTCATCCAACGACTGATCGGTACGCAGGCGCGCGGATGCCACGAAGAATCCGGGGTCGTGCAGTTCCTCGACGCCCGCGCTGGCCGAAACCGCCTTCTTGTTTTCCACCAGAGCCTTGTAGAGCCGGCCCGAGGGCGCATCGCTCAGCAGCCCATCGATCACCTCGAGCACCGCCGTATCCGGGTCCGGTCCGGCCGGAACGTGATAGAGTGCCAGCACGCTTTGGGTGTCGCCGACGCGCCGCAGGGCCACGAAGCGTTCCCCATCCTGCGCCGGTTCGCGCGTGTAGGCGGCTTCGAGTGTTCGCTGCGGTTTCGGAATGCGTCCGAAGGCATCCCCAATCCAGGCGAGTGTCTCGGTCTCGCTAAACTTGCCGGCAATCGTCAACACGGCATCATCGGGCTGATAATACTTCTGATAGAACGCAGCCAGCCGAGCGGGCGGCACATTTTCGATATCGGAACGATTGCCGATGGGCGATTTTCCATAGTTGTGCCAGGCGTAGGCGGCTTCGAGCGCCCGCTCGAAAAGAACGCGGTCCGGGCTATTTTCGCCGGCTTCGAATTCATTGCGCACTACGGTCATTTCGGCGTCGAGATTCTTCTTATCGATGTGCGCGTTTACCATGCGGTCGGCTTCGAGGCCGATCGCCCAGCGCAGGTTCTCGTCCGTGGCAGTCATGGTTTCGAAGTAGTTGGTGCGATCCCAGGAAGTGGTCCCGTTCATCACTGCTCCGTGGTCCGTCAATTCCTTTTTGATATCGGAGCGGGTATTGGTTTCGCGGAACATGAGGTGTTCCAGCAGGTGCGCCATACCGGTCTCACCGTACCCTTCCAGGCGCGACCCGACCAGGTACGTCATATTCACGGTCACCTTGGGCTGCGACTCGTCTGGGAACAGCAAAACGCGCAGCCCGTTCGGGTACGCATATTCGGTAATGCCCTCAGCGGCGGTTACTCTTCGGACACCGGCGGGCAAGGTTTGTGGCCAGGCGGTAAGTGTGAAGGCACAAACGGAGAATAGAGAGACGGCGAAGCGGCGCATCGAGAGACCTCGTCGAGTAAATTGCTTGAATTATACAGGACGAAGGAAACCCAGAGTGGTTACGCTCTGTATTTCGCTCGCGCCCCGCCCCGAGGCGCTCGAACAGTTACTTTTTCGTTCGTCTCCGCTCTGATTCCATCCGCTCGCGCAAAATCTCGTTGATTCGGGATAAATGCCCCTCACCTTTCGAACGGAGCCATGCGAGCACATCCGCGTCGATTCGCACGGATGTGAGCTTCTTAATCGGCCGAAAAAATTCCTCACGGCGCATCGCGTGTGCCCATTTGTCTGGAGGGAGCGGACGCGAATCCGGGTCCTTATCTGAGTTGCGATCCCGCTCGTTATACAGCCTGCGGGTTTCAGCGCCGATTTTAACTCCCTTACGCAAATTCATCGGAGTACGCTCTCTGCTCATAAGCATTCGCCTTTCGTACCGAAAACGATGTGGATGATTTCCAGATCCTCTTCTGAGCGGTCGACATGCACCACTAACAGGAGATCGGAACCGGCATAGCCGATCGCGTGATAGCGCATTTCGCCGTCAACCTCGCAATCTTCTACAACGATCAAATGGGGATCAAAGAATGCCTGCTTAGCCGTTTCAAAGCTGACGCCATGCTTCTTGAGGTTGCGTTTCGCCTTGGCGCCGTCCCAGGTAAACTCGATGTCCATTCCACTCTTTTGGCGTACTACGAAACTGTAGCTACGAGGAAACCGTCCAGAGCGTTGCTCACTACATCATCACCAGCGGCCTCCGCGTCTATGCGAAGCCTGGCGTTAACCGGCTTTCAGCCCCATCGGAATCGGCGCGCGGCGGACAGCCGCGAGGGAGATTACCCCCAGGGGCCGGCGAGTGGCTTCGGCGGCATGGCGATGGACTGAAATCGCACCACCTGAAGCGAATCGCTGTCCATCTTGGCAACCAGTGGCATGATGCCTTCGTCCAGAATCCGCTCCGCCGCTCCTTCGGTAAGCGCTACCTCGGCGGGCGGGGTGCTCAGTGCCAGGCCTTCGCGGGAATATTTGTGAGCCGGCAGGCCATCGAGCCGCGAAATTTTGCCCGGCCGGAAATTCCAGCCATAGCGATTGAACGCGCAGCCGAGCAGGCAGGCGCAGGCCACGGCTGGGCTTCCCCACAAGTAGCCATCGTGCAAGGGCGGGTCCGGCATTTCGTCGAATGCAAATTCATCCGGCTGGCCGGCGGCGCCGTATGGCAACCGCAGCAGAAATCGAGGCGTGGCCAAGCCAATCCAATTTGCCGCCGAGTGGCGCCGCAATTCCTCCCACATGCGGCGAACGGGATTTTCGAGCGGCTGGTTCCAATCGTCCGAATCCGGCATGGTGGCAATCGAAGGGCAACCCGCAAAGGCCGGCTCAGCGCCTGCCAGAAACGGCGCTCCGGCAATGCGAGCGATTCCCGCCAGCCGCTCCAACGCCAACAGGTCCTGCTCGCGCGGAGTGAATGAATGGAGCGAAACCAGCACAGACCAAGCGGCCTGCCCCGGCGCTCCCACGGCCTCTTCCACCAGCATCCGGTACAGGCCGCTGGCCGAAAGGTCAGTACTGGCGGCTGCATCGGACATCAATTCGGCGGCTGTGATATCGATCAGCTCGATGCGTAAATGAGAGCCGGTCTCGAGACGAGCGAGCAAAAAGGAGACCGAACGCCAAGCCGATTCGAGGGCTTGAAAGCAGGGATCGCGGAATACGGCGCGCAGCAACTCCGGCCCGGAGCTCTCGCCAGCCGTTTTGCGCAATTGTTCGATTCCTTCGCTTTCATAAATTCGGGCCGGCTCGAAAGCCGCCAGGTCTTTGAATCCCAGGGAGAGCTTTTCGGATCCAAGCGTCAACTCCAGCCGCACCTGAAGGCGCTCAATTACTTCGCCAATGCTCTTGGAATCCACCATGAGAGGCGTAGCACCGCCCAGTCTGGCCTCCTCGCGCTGCTCGCCGCGGTTGGCCCTCCCGCTGAAATCGCCCAACAGCGCCAGGCGGAATGGCTGCTCCGATTGACGCTCTGTGCGAGTCGCTTCCTGGGTCTTCGTGTGGATGCCGCTGGCTGTGCTGACCATCAGTCCTTCAACCGTAGACCAGTTGCGCGAGCGGCGTCAACCTGTGTGTTAATAGCCTGAATTCGGACACCATTCACAAATCTCTCAGTTGTGTCAGTTGCGGCCGGACGTCAGGAATTCCAGCACTCTTGCCGTTTGACCAGTAACCATGTGGCCTGCGTCCGGCAGATACACCACTCGCGCACCGTTGACGAGCGCCTCCAGTCTTCGTTTCGTCTGCGCTGAATCCAGGAGCACGTCGCGCGCGCCAACGATCGCCAGCACCGGCATATTCAGACCGCGCAGCGCTTTGTCAGGGAAAACCGGGAGTTTCACCATTCGCGGCCTAAAATTTTTCTGGATGAGCTCAAAAAAATCGGCCAAAGCCTTCATCCCCGGCGACGGATCGGCAGGTGCGCGGCCAAGGATTCGTGCCGTCAGCCTGCGCCTTCCCCACCCACCGAACATTCGTGACAGCAGCGTCGCGAATACAATTCCGACTTTCTGCCGCCCGATTCCTCCAGGGCACAGCACTGCGACCCTTTCCACTCTCTCTGGACGGCGGATCGCATAATCGAGAGCCAGCCAGCCGCCGAGCGAAATGCCCAGTACCGCCGCTCGGGCAACCGCCAGATGGTTCAGAACGTCGTCCAACCAAACGGCATAGGCATCGGATGCAAGGGCAGGACGCGCGGGAGCGCTCAATCCGGGCTCGCCGATCATGTCGATGCAATAGACGCGAAAGAAGCGCGCAAACGCGGTTACCTCATCCATCCACATCGCCGAATTCGTCATGCCGCCGTGCAGCAACAGCAGAGCGGGCGCCTCCTCCGGACCTGAAATAATCACAAACGTTTCACCCTGACTTGTGGGCACGAGGACCTGCTGACTCGGCATGGGCCAGCGTTTCAGAAAGGCCCGATAACGCTCCAGAACCAAGCGCTCGCCTTCAATGGACTTGTAAATCGCTTTCATTTCTTCGCTTCCTTTCGTGACGAAAATGGACACAAGTGTCCTGTTTCGTTCCATAAATAGAGTCTGTGCGTGGGCCTGCTCTTACCGGCAAAGCCGGCGAGGCTGATCGATCAAGCCGCTATGCCTGATCTGAGAAAGCCAGCCGGACCGCGTAGTCGCGCACGTCATCCGGCCAGTCAGCAATCATTTGAGCGAAGCGGCGCCGGTCGTATGCAAAAAGCGCCCGCGTTGCTTCTTCAAATCCGGGCAAGTTGCCGGCGACCGCGGACATGAACCTGTATGCGGCTTCCTGGGCGGCGCGGACCCGGTCGCGATCCCCGCTCGTCCGCCGCGCTTCTTCCACCAGCTTGCGGAGCGCGACCGAAGCACCACCCGGCTGCAAGTTCAACCAGTCCCAATGACGGGGCAAAAGTGTGACCTCTCTTGGGATAACTCCCAGCCGCGGCCGCCCGCGCCCGCGCGCCTCGGCGCCCTGTCCCTCGGCGATTGGATCTAGTTTTCCGCCGGCGTCAGGGAAGGGAAAGTCGATTTGCCGACCCGTTGCGTCGTCGAAAACCAGGACCTCGCCTTGCGGCCGGTTCTTCAGAAAGCCGGCAACTTCCTCGGGACTGCCGGAGGAGACCTTCCGAAGGCCTTCAAATGCCGTGTACCCCATGGATTAAATATACCCGGATAAAATTCGCGTTGTCAATAGTATCCGGGTAAAAACATCGGGCTGCCTAGCTGGTCAATGCTGGCTCTCGCCCCCACGCAGGGGAACGAACCT
>DATBID010000302.1:0-12448 GCA_036557125.1 Bryobacteraceae bacterium
CCACAGGCATTTGCGGTTCTCGCGGCCAACCCCCATCCCAACGCGTTGCAGTTGGCGAAAGTACAGGCACTTGAGCGCCGCGCTCAGCAACTGGGCACGCATGCCACCGCTTTGAATATCGTCGTCAATTTTACGATTGACGGATCGAACCCGCACGGCGTCGAGCAGCGGCCGTGCGTCAACTGCGGTAACTGCGTGACCGGCTGCAATGTAGGGGCGAAGAACACACTCTACATGAACTACCTTCCGATGGCGCGAAATGCGGGAGCTACCATCCATACGCAGGCGAAAGTCGAGTGGCTGAAAAAACTCCCGGGCGGCGGCTGGGAAATCCACGGCAAGCATGTGAAGGATGACGGCGGCCACGAAGATTTCACCTTGAACGCCGGGGAAGTGATTCTCTCTGCGGGGTCGCTGAACTCCACGGAAATTCTGCTCCGCTCCGAAAACCATGGCCTCTCAGTATCGCCCGCCCTGGGCACGCGCTTTACTGGAAACGGCGATTTCTTCGGTCTTGCCTACAACAGCGACTATGAGACCGATGTGTTGGGCTATTCCTATCAGGCCAAACCGGCCGCGGATGCTTCTCCGGAACCCGGACCGAATATTGTCGGCATAGTGCGCTATAACGGTTCGCTTCCCGAAGAGAGACGCATCGCGGTGGAAGACTTCTCATTCCCCCTCGCCTCAATTCTCGCTTCCAAAGGGGTCTTTGCGGGCATTCGCGGCCAGGATACGGTAACCGGCAATGAGAAGGCGCAGCAACAGCGCCTGCTCAACGACCTCGATCCCACCAATCCCCTCGAGGACCGTAACGGCGCCCTCAACCACACGATGCTCTATCTGGTCATGGGTCAGGACAATGCCCGCGGCACCATCCTTTTTGAAGCGCCCTGGACCGAGCCCGATGGCCGCATCCGCGTGTCCTGGGATCACGCCGGCCAGCAGCAGATCTTCACGCGGATGAATGAAGAACTGCGCCGCCATGCGCGAGCTCTGCGGGCCAGCTTCATTTCCAATCCGACCTGGAGTTTTTTCAAGCTGCGCCACCTCATCACCGCTCACCCGCTGGGCGGCTGCCCCATGGGAGACGATCACCTGCAGGGAGCGGTGGATGTCTATGGCCGCGTTTTCGCCGCCGATGGCACCGTGCACCAGGGGCTCTACGTGACCGATGGTTCCGTAGTCCCCAGCGCCTTAGGAGTGAATCCTTTCCTAACTATCTCTGCGCTGACCGAGCGCTTCGCCGCGCGCAAGATTCAGCAACTCAAAGGTGAGAAGTATCCGGCGCCAAAGCAATTGGTCAGCATGGCCGGGATCGATCCGCTGGATGTAATTACCTATAACGAGGGCCAATTGGAGGCGCTGTTCCGCCGCTGCCCGACGCTCGGGATCGATGCCCTCGTCAACAAAGGCGGAACCACGATTGACCTGGAGCGGCAGACAATCCACAACGATGCTTACTGGAAGGGTTTTTTCCCGCAAGGCAGCGTCTTGAACGCCATGTCTTCGGCCGTCTTTACCGGATTCCGGAAGCAGTTTCAATCAGAGAAGGGTCAGTACACCGGCATTACCAGCGATACCGATGGCCGCATCCAGGCGCGCAACAGCCTGGAGTTCATTAATGTCGCCCATAATGCCAAAGGCACCCTCGAGGCAGGGCAATATATTCTGTTGCGCTATGCGGATCCCCCGTGGCAAGGTTTTTACGACATCATAAAGGTCGTCAATGAGGACCTCCTGATCGGCCGTGTCTATCTGGGAGAGTATCCAAATGGCTCACGGTTATTCACCTTCGCCATGTCCCGGCGCTACTCATTCGCCCAGATGACTGTCAGTGACCACGCCGCCTTATTTGCGGGCGGCTCCGCGCCCACTGCGGCCGAACTCGATGGAGTCTGGCGTATGGATGTGATTTCCAATGCCAACCACGCCGGCGGCGTGGCCTGGCTCCAGTTTCAGAACCGGCCGGACGGCCGCTTTGTGGCGCGCTATGAGCTCATGGGTCTGATTGAAGGGCTGGTCACGCCGGCCTTTCTGAAGGATCACTTCCAGCTCAACGATTTCACCACCTTTCATGATGAAATCCGCAAAGTGAGTCCCGACTTGCTGCTCGGGAAATATATGACTCCGCTGCCGCCGGCGATCAGCCCGCTGGTGAGCAATTCGTCGCTGGGTTTGTTTCATACGGAAGCCGGCGGCGAATTCGGCTTCTATTACATCCTCTCGCGTGCCGCGAAAACGGTATTGCCGACGAATTCCCTCCTTCGGCCGTTCCTCGATACGCAACTGCCCGACGGAATCGGTATGACGTTCGCGGAACAGATGACCGGCTGGTACTTCCCCGGCCTTCATACACCGGCTCCCGGACGCGACGGAGACCTCACGATAGCGGCGCGTATACCCTCTTCCGGCGCCCCCTCCGGCGCCGCCACTTGCCAATTCGATATCCGGATCACCGTGGCGGACGTGAATGAATTTATCGATGGCTACGAGCACGAAGCGCGGGTCAAAGGCACGATTTCGTTCGGTCAGTTTGACGGGCAGACACCGGCTATCTTGCCAATCGATGATTCGACAAGCACGTTCCAATACTTGCGTGTGAATCCTTCGACCGGCGAAGCCGAGATGCGCTACCACCTCGAATTCAGCGACTCCGCCGGCCAGAGATTTGTGTTTGAGGGCGTCAAGTACATGCAAAAGGATTCTGCCTTCCAGGCAATCCGCGACATAATGAATGACTACACCACCCTCTACACTCACATCTATAAAGTGCTACCCGATGGAACGTCCGAGGAGGCCGGAATCGGGTATCTGAAATTCCGCACTTTCGAGGATTTGGCTGCGGTATCGAATTTGACCAGCTTCATCAATTCCTTCCAGATTACCGGCACGAATGACCCGGTGATGCAGTTGCAGGCCCGCCTGCGTTTTCTCGCCTTCACCGCGGAATTTGTACAGCGGGAATATGATCCGCTCGGTCTTCCCGCGTCCCAGTTCGCTACTGACGTTCAGGCCGAGGTTTTGCGCGGAGCAGAAATACCGGATTACTTCAGCACGCGCCCGGCCAGCGACCTACAAGCCGTACTCCACGACTCTCCTGGTCTAAGCCTGGATCAGTTGCTCAACACCGGCGCCACGCAAATCGATTACGACAAACTTTGGATTTTCCATGATTCGTTCTGGAAGGGATCTTTCGCCGAGGATTCGCTGCTGGGCTGGGAGCAGAAAGTCCGCAGCACCGTTCTCGGAACTACGGCGGAAGACCTCGGCCGAATTTTCGCCGGCGGCAGTTTTTGGAAGCGCTTTGATAGTCTCGAAAACGGCGTAGCTAAAGGGTACGTGGTCAATTACGAGGTAAAAGCTCTGCCGGGCCTGCCCGAAGTCCGGCAGGTGGCCTACCCCGATGACCGCCGGCGCTATTTCAAAAAAGGCGATCCGGTTTTGTTGCTCACTTACACCAACGATCCCTACCGACTGGTCTACGACACCATCAAGGTGATCGACGGCCGGAACGCGATCGGTGTGATGCACCTCGGAACCTTCCCCGATGGATTAGAGTTCGCCACTTTCGTCATGTCGCGCAATAGCTATCCGTTCGAGAACATGTCCATCGAAGATCATCAAGCGATCTTCGGAGATTCCCGCAACAAAGTGCCATCGCTCACTTCGCTTGAGGGAGACTGGAACGGGCGCCTGGTTCTGATGCCAACGACTGACAATAGCTTGTTGAACCAGGTGAATCCCGCATTCCAGGTCTCCTTCCAAACAGTAGGCGGGCTGACTACCGCGAATTACCAGCTCGGCCCGGCGACCTTCTCGGTAACTGTGGACGCGGGCACGCTGGAGTCGGATTTCCGCGAAGTCTCCGGGCATGTGGTTTTGGGTACTTGCCGGGCGCCGCAGCTCGCCGCAGTTCAAAGCTTGCTGACCTTTTTCGGTAAGAGCGCGCCGGGCGGTACGGCTTTCTATTTCGTGTTGAAGCGAGCCGAAGCTGCGGCTCACGTCGCCACTTCCTGACGTCCGATACAATGGGTCGCACCGGCCGGATGCCGGAGAGGAGAAGAAATGAGCGCTGGACAACCTGCACAGCCGCGGGGCGATATCGGTCGAACCGTCGTACCCTATGCGACGTTTCTGGAGGCTTTCCAGAAAGACCCTGGACAACTGCACGACGCCGTCCAAGCGGCCGCCTCCAGAGCCGCGGGCGCCGATCCCGCCGCGCAGCACAAACTGGTTGTGGACTGGAATAACGCCATCGGCGAGCTGTCCAAAAGCGCGAAGGGCGTTCTCGCGATGGGGGATAAGGGCATTGGCATCCTGCACACGCCTCAAGATCAACTCGCGGCCCGGCTCCAAACACTCCTCCTGAAACAGGCTTCCGCCGCAGGCAAGGTGGGCACCTTACAGCCGCAACAGCTAATCAAAACGCCGGACGGTGACAGTTTCACGCCGGCGGTGCTGTTCGTCAAATTCGATAATGCCGATATCGTCGGCTGGCTCGGTATGGCGCCGGAGCTGATCTTCAAACCACCTAAGGCCGCGTGGATTGATCCTCCGCCCGTCCCTGAAACAATTCCGGACGATGCCGAGATTGCGGTGTTTGCGGATTGGGGAACCGGTTTGTACGGCGCTCCTGCCATCGCTCAGACGATCGCGAGCCTGAACCGTTGCGACTTAGTCCTGCACTTAGGCGACACCTATTACTCCGGGGAACAAAGCGAGATCCATGACAGGCTGGTCGGAGACTGGCCGAAACGTTCGGCCCCCACGTTAAATCGCGCTCTGAATGGCAATCATGAAATGTACTCGGGCGGCCAGGGATATTTCCAGGTCCTTCGCGATTTCTTCCAGCAGCCGGCGAGTTGTTTCGCGATGCAGAACTCCCACTGGATTCTGGTCTGTCTGGATACCGCCTACAACGATTTCGATCTGGATGCCAAGCAGGTGGCTTGGCTAAACGCGATCGTCAAGAACGCGGGCACTCGCAAGCTGATTCTTTTTTCGCATCATCAGCCATTCTCCCAACTGGACGCCCAAGGTCCGAAACTGCAGATTGCTTTGGCGGACCTGCTGAAACAGCAGCGGATTCACGCCTGGTTCTGGGGGCACGAGCACCGGCTGGTGCTCTATGATCCGCATCCGCTCTGGGGTTTCAAAGGCCGGTGTATTGGGAACGCCGGATTCCCCGCATTTCGCGACGACCTGCCGGACGCGCATGGAAACATCTATCAATGGCTGACTCTGCCGGCGCAGCCTCACGTCCCCCAGGCGCGGCTTTTGGATGGCCCGAACTTCTGGATCACACAGGACCCCGAGGGATTCAGCCCCCACGGCTATGTTTTCCTGCAGTTCGATGGAGACACCGTATGGGAGACCTATAAGACCCCGAACAATATAGGTCTTCTGAAAGCGCAGCTATAAATCGGCAGTTCCCTGGTTTGCCGCCGCTTCCGACGGCTGTGGCGCCGCGGTTGTGCGTCACGCGCCAGTCTATTCCATTGATCACTTGCCGGAAGTAACTCGGTGTTTCCAATATTCCCACGCACGGTTGTTGGCGCCTGCGCCTGCGGGCGTTACCTCAACGCTGGGTCTTGCACCCGGTTCGCGCTCCAAGTATGAAACCCTGCCCCCGAGACGAATCGCTTGCTCCTGGATCCGGGCGTTCATGTTCAGGAAATAGGCGTTGCTCACCGCGGTTGCCAGACTCGGGCCCGTAATGGCTACTCCGTGACCAAACATGAGAACTGCGGTCTTGTTGCCGAGCACACTAGCGAGTGATCGGCCGAGCGCAGGATTGCGGATTAACATGTCGTCAACGGTGCCGCCGAACTTGCGGACATCAAAAATGGGAATCCCGTCGTTGATAAACGAGCCTGTATGGATCATGTTGCGCAGGGGCACGGAACTGGCGGCGAAGGCGATGAGGTCCGGAGAATGTGCATGAATGACGGCCATGATGTCCGGCCGTGCCTTATAGATCTCTCCGTGGATAAAACGCTCGAGATATCCATCGGAACGGGTAGCCCCAACGGGCTTGCTGTCCAGGTCGTATTCAATGATATCGGTGCCAGTCACCATGCCGGCCGAAATGGCTCGCGAGAGGTAATAGTGGTTCGGGTTGCGCGGGTCACGTACAGAGACGTGCCCATACGCATCGAGAACAGAGATTTCATTGGCCAGCACGTGATTAGCGGCGACCAAGTCCTCAACCAGGGCTTTGTTGGGGGTGCCCGGTGCGCCAACGAGCTTACGATAAGCTGCTCCTCCGGCCAATGCGAGGACTACCGCCAGAGAGATGAAAAACGTGCGATTCTTCATGGCTTGCTCCGGACTCCGAGTATAGCGGTGGGAGCGGCCAACATAAACCGGAGATATAGAGGCGATGCTGCCGGCGCATCCGTCGCGGTTGTCAGGGTTCGGCTTTTGCTGCCGGGGCGTCCGGAAGCGTGAAAAGCAATGCCATTGACGCCCAGCAAGATGCGCTATCTGATGCGAACTGGTGCCAGCCATGCGGAAAACCGCTCTCGAACGTATGCGGTTGGACTGGAACGGCTCGCGTGGGCATGAACCACGAACCATCCGAAAGTTGATTTCGGAGGAGCCATTCCACTCCCTTTGTGTACGCCGGATCCGTAGCGGAGAGTTGTCCACCCATATGCAATGCGTATAGCGCTTCGCCTGTAGCGTACGCCTCACCGGGCCAGCCGGGAAGGACACTCCAACTGCCATCCGTGTTCTGCGAGTTTTCCAGTGCTTTGACGAACGGCGCACGCTCGGAAGAGGTCGCGCCGGCGTCAGCCAGGCCGAGCAATTGCATCGATCGTTCTTCTTCGGATACCGCCTTGGTGGCCAACAGCCACTTTTTGGCGCGTTCGTACCGCTCCTGGAACTCGTCGCGGCGCCCTGGGATCGGATAGAGTCTAAGCGCTCGCAGCGCAACGGCGGTGGTAGTGATGGGGCTGTATTCGGCAGGAGGCCGGTAGCTGGTGAGTCTCCACGATCCGTCCGGGAATTGGTTGACTGAGAGGTAGTGAACGTGCGAATCCGTCTCCGCATCGGCCGCATACCCGGCCGCTGCCATGCCCATGAGTGTGTAGCCGATCGTGGTTGCAGCCCCGCCGATGGTTGATCCAAGCCGCATGGGTTCGAAATACGGCTTGTCGGTAGCCACGGCGAAACCCAATTCCTTCCTGGCCTGCTCCTCATTCACAGCGAAGCCTTTCTTCCTGGCCAAGGCAACCGTCATCGCTGGAAGAGAATTGTTGTGGCAGGAAACACAGCCCCGGCTCTTGAAGACCGCTTCCCCACTCATCTCAATCAGGGGAAGAATCTTTTTTACGGCCGTGCGCGGGTCAGGAGATCCGCCGGCAGGTTTAGGCCACTGTTCCCTCGTTTCTTTTGCCCCGGCCTTGGCCAAAAGTTGCAGGATAGAGGGCGACCCCATCCGCGCCGCTAAGAGGTAGGCTGTGTCACCGCGACCGTTTTCGGCGTTCACCTCCACGCCCTTTCCCAGCAGCCATTCCACCATCCGATCGCGATCGGCGGGCGGCTCCATAGAGAGAACCGCCTGCATGAGAAGGGTGAAGCCTTCCCGGTCCTTGGCGTCCAGGGACGCGCCATGATCCAGCAGAAACTGGGACAGTTCGGGCATGGCTCGCTTCGCAGTCTCGTTCAGCAGGCCGCCTCCTGGGAGCCGCGAACCTTTCACAGGAGCGCCCTTCTCGACCAGCAGGCGCACGCATTCCTCACATCGTGCCGTGATCGCAGCGAATACCGTTGCGCTATCCGCCTCACCGGGACTTACTCCGAGACTCAGCAGATATCGGATCGCATCGAGATCGCCTTTTTGCGCCACACTCACCATCAGCCGGTTTTCTGGTTTCGCGCCCTTCGCCACCAGCAGCTTTAGAACGGGAGTGGAGCCGAAAGTAGTGACGGCAACACTCATCGGAGTGGCTCCGCCCTTCCCTCTAACGTTCACGTCCGCCCCCCGGGCGAGTAAGAGTCGCGTTTTCTCCAAACTAACTGCCGCGTACATCAGTGCAGTGGAACCTTGGGCGTTCTTGGAATTGACTTCCGCACCCGAGTCCAGCAGGAGCTTCATCATGGTCACGTCAGATTCGATGACGGAATGCATCAGGGCCGTGGTTCCGTCGACGTCCCTGGTATTCACGTCCGCGCCGGCACGCAAGAGTTTCTGAACACGGGCGTGGTCCCCGGCCCGGATCGCGGTCAACAGGTCAAGTGAATCAGCGCCAAACAGGGTAGCGATGGCCATGAAAAATACGATCACCAGTCTACGCATCCTTGGTTTCTCCTTTCGTCGGGGTAAACGAGGCGGGCAACATCTGTAGGGCCCAGTTCAGTTTACTCAATCCAAGCCACGGGTTGTGCCCGACCGGCGGCAGCAGATCCCCTTGGCAAGGTGCGCGGGAGGACGTATACTACCCCGTCAAGATGGCTCCGTAAGGCCAAATCTCAACGGGGAGAACTCGAAAGGCATGAAACGAAACTATTACATCGGTGCAGGGTTCGCTGCGGTAATCGCAATATTGGGAATCACCAGGGCAGTGTTGATCCAGCACGCCGTGGTGCATGCCGCCACTGTGCAGGCGCCACGGTTTGAAGTCGACCCGCTTTGGCCCAAGCCGTTGCCAAACCACTGGATTCTGGGTCAGACGATTGGCGTATCGGTTGACGCCAACGATCACATTTGGATCATTCACCGTGCGGGCTCGCTCGAACCCGGCGAAAGGCACGCGACGACGAATCCGCCCACAGCGCAGTGCTGCGCTCCTGCTCCCCCTGTGCTCGAGTTTGACGAGCAGGGCAATCTGATTGGACATTGGGGCGGACCGGGTGAAGGTTACGACTGGCCGGATTCCAATCACGGCATTACCGTTGACTACAAGGGTAATGTCTGGATTGGCGGAAACGGCCGCGGCGGCACAGGGGGGCGTGGCGCGATCGGCGGAAGTGATGAAGAGACCGGCGCCGCTCGCCGCGGGCGAGGCGCCAAGGGTGGCGGCGCCAGCGGATTCCAAAGCTTCAACGACAACATGATCCTGAAATTCACGCAGGACGGCAAATTCCTCATGCAGATCGGCAAGCCGCATCAGAGCAAGGGCAGCAATGATGTCGAAAACCTCCGGCTTCCCGCCAAGCTGTTTGTAGATCCCAAGACGGACGAGTTGTACGTAGCGGACGGTTACGGCAATCACCGGGTGATTGTATTCGACGCCAACACGGGCAAATACAAGCGTCATTGGGGCGCGTACGGGCACAAGCCGGACGATACGGATATGGGACGCTACAATCCCAATGATCCGCCTCCTCAGCAATTCCGTAATCCGGTACACTGCGCCCAGCTTTCGCACGACAATTTGCTCTACGTGTGCGACCGGGTGAACGATCGGGTGCAGGTATTCAAGCCCGACGGGACATTTGTGAAAGAAATGTTTTATGAAAAACAGACGCTAGGCTCGGGCTCAGCATGGGATATTGCTTTCTCACAGGATCCGCAGCAGAAGTACATGTATCTGGCCGATGGCGAGAATGACCGCGTCCATATCATCGATCGGCAATCGCTCGAAGTCCTCACGACTTTCGGCGAAGGCGGGAGGCAGCCGGGAGAGTTCTACGGAGTCCACAGTATTGCCACTGACTCCAAAGGGAACATCTTCACAACGGAGACTTACCGGGGACAGCGCGTACAGAAGTTTCTTTATCGAGGTTTGACTGCGGTAGTTAAGAAGGATCAGGGGGTGGTGTGGCCCAAATCGTCAGGGAAATGACGAGGGCCGGTGTTGAACAGGGAGGTCTCATGTTCCATGCCAACAGGGGCAGGCATTTTGTTTCTCTGGCTGCGCTTGGAGTTGTGTTGCTATCAGGCACAACGGGACTGAGAGGCGATACCGGCTCTGCCGGACCGCTCGCTCAGTCCTGTGGCGTGCCCAGCGATGCGGGCGTTGCCACGGCGGGCCGAGCCGGCCGGGGCCGCGGGCTTCCGGTTTTTCCGGCTGGGCAATATCCCGTCAAATTGCCGCCAGTCTCGCTACTCGGCGCGCGCAATGACCTCCCCAACCCGTATCGCCCCGGCGTGAGCTGGGGGCAGTTGCCGGAGGGAAGGAAATGGGGATCCACGGCGAGTGTTACAGTCGCTCCCGATGGAACCATTTGGGTGGCTGATCGGTGCGGCAATTCGGGAGCGGGCGGGACCACCTGTGGCGGTCCGAGCGCCAATGTCAACCCGATCTTTCAGTTTGATACCTCAGGCAAGCTACTCAAGAGCTTTGGCTCGGGAATGTTCGTGAGCCCCCACAAGCTCGCGGTTGATAAAGAGGGCAACCTGTGGCTGGCGGATAACGGGGGCAACCAGGTGTTCAAGCTGAGTCAGAACGGAAAGGTCTTATTGACGCTTGGCAAGAGGGGAATCGCCGGAGCGGGCCTGGATGAATTTGATGCGCCGGCGGATGTTGCGATTGCCCCCAACGGAGACATTTTTGTCGCGGATGGTCACAGTGGCGGCGGCGCCGCCGCCGGTAACGCTCGCATCATGAAATTCGACAAGAATGGGAAGTTCATAAAGACTTGGGGGCGGAAAGGAATGGGGCCCGGTGAATTCGATGTTATCCACACACTGGCCTTCGATTCCCAGGGAAGACTGTTCGTGGGCGATCGTCAGAACAACCGCATCCAGATCTTCGATCAGAACGGCAACTTCATCGCCGAATGGTTTCAGTTTGGCCGGCCCAGCGGGATCTATATCGACAAAAACGATGTAATGTATGTAGCCGACTCCGAATCCCGTGACGGCCGGACCAACACCGGACAATTTGCCTTGCCGCAGACCGGTTATGGCTACAACTTGGGCGCGGAGCGAGGCATCCGGATCGGAAGCGCGACAGACGGAACGGTCAAATATTTCATTCCCGATCCATGTCCGTACCCGTACGCGGCGGGTTCGAGCATGGCGGAAGGAGTCACGGCGGACTCACAAGGCAACGTTTACGGCGCCGATTTCCTCGGAGACGTCAGGAAATATTTGAGGAAGTAGGCCGGCCTCTGGCGCTTTTGTCCTCCACTTCTGAGCGCACAAGCATCACCACCATGCCAGAGAGAAACAGGGCCGCCGCCACAGCCCACAGACCGCCTGCGTAGCTGCCCATTTTGTCGCTCAACCACCCGATAGTGTACGGCCCGAAGAAACCACCGAGGTTGCCGACAGAGTTAATCAGCCCGATACTGGCCGCAGCGGCGCTTGCGCCCAAGAGACTGCTTGGGATTGCCCATAGCGATGGGTAAGCCGCAACCACCCCCGCAAAAGCAGCCGAAAACAGAACCAGCGCCATAGGCAGATTCACGTTCCAAAGAGCGATTCCGCTGAGCGCCGCGGCTCCCGCAAAGCGCGGAATCGCCGTATGCCACTGTCGCTCCCCGGTGCGATCCGAGTGCCAGCCGCAGGCCAGCATCACTGGAACGGCAATGAGCGCCGGAATCGCCGTGTACCAGGACGTCTGAACCGCATTCAGATGCCCAACCCGCTGCAGCATCTTCGGCATCCACAGGCCCAAACCATAGGTTCCCGATGTGCCTCCGAAATACACAAAACAGAGCAGAAGCACGTTACGGTTGCCGAGCGCACGGTACCAGGGCATGCGCCCCGCCGACTCCTTCCGCGCGCTTTCCCGTTCAAGCTCGCCGGTGAGCCATTCCTGCTCCTCCCGGGCGAGCCATTTTGCCTGGCGTGGCCAGTCCGTCAGATAGAACCCACTCACGATGCCACACACAATCGCAGGAGCCCCTTCCAAAATCAGCAACCAGCGCCAGCCCGACATATCCAGCCAATGGACTCGCAGCAACAGTGCCGATATGGGAGCAGCGATCACCTGCGACATCGGAATCGCTGCCATGAACATGGCAACGGCCTTCGCCCGGTCTTTAGGACAATACCAATGGGTGAGATAGGTGATCATCCCTGGAAAGAAACCGGCCTCCGTCACGCCGAGCGCAAATCGCATGATGTAAAATTCCGGCTTGCTATGGATGAGTCCGGTCGCTGCCGCCACGCAACCCCACACGAGCATGGTGGCAGCCATGGCTCGGCGCGCGCTCCACTTCTCGACGACAATCGCTCCGGGAATGCCGAGCAGCACATACCCGACAAAGAAGATGCCGGAGCCGAAGCCGAAAACCGCGTTGGAAAAACCCAGTTCACCGGTCATCTGAAGGCCGGCGAAGCCGATGTTGATCCGGTCGATGTACGAGACAACATACAGGAGGAATAGGAACGGCATCAGGTGTCGACTAACGTGACGCCGGGTGCGTTCAGCCAGACCCGGATAGATCGTCGCCGGATGAGCCATTCGGAGAAGCATATCACGCGCTTAACAGAGTCGCTCTGCTCCCCGACGCAGGGCCGTGTGGATTCGGGAGCTTGGCTAGT
>DATBID010000303.1:0-20544 GCA_036557125.1 Bryobacteraceae bacterium
ACTCTTGGACGAACCACTGAAGCGGCTCATGCAGGAACTGGGAAACGCCATCAACGATTCCCTTTCCGAGTCGGACCGCATCGCGGAAGCGATCGGGGAAATCAAGAGGGCCGGATATGATGTCTTCCTGGTGCTCGAAGCAACCATCGGTTTCAACCGCCGGGATGAGGACGAGGAAGGCGACGAAGCCGAATTTGCCGAAGACGCGGAAGAGTCGCATGAACCCAGGCGCAATTTCGAGACCACCGGCAAAATCAAGTTCACCTCTCAGGATCACCGCTTCTTGCGCGCTCTAAAAATCGCGGTCGACGACGATAATCGCTGAAGCTTTCCATCAGAAACCGGCTATACGAAGCTCTGATAGGTTTCCCATGTTTCCTCGGCGGCTTTTTCCCAACTGAATAGCTGGGCTCGGGCGTGCCCTAAGCAGATCAGTTTTTGCCGCAAGTCCATATCCGAGGCCAATCTGCGGAGAGCCTCCCGGAGAGCTTCCGTGTCCTCCGGATCCACCAATAACGCTGCATCTCCAGCCACCTCGGGCAGCGCCGAACGATTCGACGTCACTACCGGAACTCCGGCCGCCATGGCCTCCAGCACCGGCATTCCGAAACCTTCGTCCAGCGACGGGAACGCAAAGATCGATGCGCGAGCATACCAGTCTTCCAACTGCTGCTCTGTCACGTAACCGGTGACAACGATCCTCTCGGCGGCCTTGCTCGCGCGAATGCGGGCCAGAATCGCTTCCGCCCCGTAACCCTGAGAGCCAGCCAGAACCAGCTTCCAGCCGCCGTCCAAAGATTCGAAGGCCTCCACCAGACGTGCAATATTTTTACGCTTCTGAATGGCGCCGACGTGCAGAATAATCGGTTCGCGCGCCCGCGTAGGCGAATCTAGAGAAGCCCAGGCCCCACAACCGTGATGGACTACGCGGACCCTTTGTTCTTCCACACCCAGCAACCCGACCACCTGCGATTTCGTGAACTGAGAGATGCTGAGGATCAAATCGGCGCGCGCTGCGGCATCGCGCGCTTGGGCGGCAAACCGCGCGCGGAATTCCGGCGTTGAGTACTCGCCGGACATGACAAAAAGATCGTGAAACGTAACCACACTGCGTCGGAAACGCATCGCCGGAAGCCGCTGGTTCAGTCCGTGAAAGAGCGCCGCGGAGCGCGGACCGAACGGTTCCGCCAGCAACCGCCGCCGCGCATTGGGCGGAAGCCGTTCGCTCCAGGACCGCAGGAAGCGGTGCGGGCGGTAACAATACAGGAAGCGGGTGGTTGAGTGAGCGCGCGCCAGTCCCGCCAGCAATTCGCGCGAGTAAACCCCTACTCCGCTTAGATCGTCCCCAACACTGTAGGTCGCATCAATTGCTATCGTCACGCCGCGATAGTCACGCAATACCGTATTGTTTCATCTTCCGGTATAGCGTGGTGCGCCCGATGCGCAGCATAGCCGCGGCTTTGGCACGCTCGCCGTTGGTCTGGCGCAGGGCGTTCTTGATCGTGTATACCTCAGACTCCGCAATCGAAATTACCGGCCGTTTCGGGGGAAGCACGAAATCCCCGAAGGGGTGCTGCTCGAGAACCTCGGAGAGGTCCTGCAATTCGAGCGAAGCCTGATGGTTGCGCAGGCTCGTCGGGAGGTCCTTAACCTCTAATTCTACGGCCGCTGCTGAACGCAGCGCCGCCATGCGGTCGATGCAGTGCTTCAGTTCGCGCACGTTGCCCGGCCAGTCATAGCTCAGCAGGGTGCGCATCACGTCGTCTCCGCAGCAAAATTCCGGCATGCCCTCCTGCCGGCAGAGGTCGATAAAATGGCCCACCAGCAGCGGGATATCGTCTTTGCGGTCGCGCAGCGGAGGCAAGTGCACAGTGAGCACATGCAGCCGGTAGTACAGATCCTCACGGAAGCGTTTGGCGGCGATTTCGGCTTTGAGGTTGCGATGTGTTGCCGCGATGATGCGCACGTCGATCTTGCGCCAATTCAGGCTGCCCACTGGCCGGAACTCGTGCTCCTGCATCAGGCGCAGCAGCTTCACTTGCATTTCGAGCGGCAGATCCCCGATTTCATCGAAGAAAGCCGTGCCGCCATCGGCCAACTCCATCAGGCCCTTTTTGTTCTCAGTGGCGCCGGTGTATGCCCCTCTTACGTGCCCAAACAGTTCGCTCTCGAGCAGCGTGCCCACCAGCGCGCCGCAATCCACGGGCACAAACTGGCCCCGCGGATTGGCATTGTAGATGGCGCGGGCGACTACTTCCTTGCCCGTGCCGGTTTCTCCTAGCAGCAATACCGGCGCGCGGTTGCGGGCGGCCTTCTGAATCAGGCGCCGGACCGCCTCGACCTGAGGCGATTGGCCCACTAGCGAATGGGTACGGCCAGGCTCGAATGGCATGGAGTACCCACAATGCACCCGCTGGGCCACCGGCGGAATCTCACAAGCTCAGGGAAACGCGACCTTTAACCGCACGCCGCCAATCTGGAGTTCTCCAACCTTTGCCCAGAATGCCGAAATTGGGAAACGCCTAAATCGAATCCAGCCGCACGACGAACGCGGCTCGATTCTCGCCGGAATCGTGCCGGATCCGTTCGGCCAGCTTGTTTGCCTGGTCTGCCGTAGGTTCCGAGCCGACCAGCACGCGCCACAGCTCAGAGTTTCCCGCGCGGCGCAGCAGCCGCGCCCATCCGTATCGCGTCTCCATCCGTTCGCGGAACCGTTCAGCATTCCCTTCGTCCCGGAACGCTCCCACCTGTACCGCAAATCCGGCGCTCTCGACCACATCGGGCACCCGAATCACTTCCACCCGAACGCGCGCCGTACCAGGGCCGATCATATCCATCTGCCGCGCCGCGGCATGCGATACATCAAGAATGCGCCCCTCCACAAAAGGGCCGCGATCGATAATCCGCAGGTCGACCGTCTTTGTCGAGTCCAGATCATATACCCGTACCCAGGTGTTGAACGGAAACGTGCGGTGCGCCGCCGTCAACTTTTCCATGTCGTAGATTTCGCCGTCCGCGGCAGGACGGCCGTGGTAGGGATGGCCGTACCAGCTTGCGATCCCCTCCTCCGTGTAACCGAGCGCGACAACTGCGCTCGCCGAAGGTTTTGGAAGCGGCGGAATCTTCCCGCCCGCCCGTTTTCGATGGCACCCTAACAGGCCCGCAATCGTCAAAAATGCGGCGCGTCGAGTTTGCATCAGATGGTATCGATTATCTTCTATTACCTCTAGTACGAGCAAATACTACGCGGCGTAACAAATCCGTACTCTCTCTGATCTATATTGGCAGTAATGCAGCGCAGAACATTCGTGAAGACCGCAGGCGCCGCGGCAGGCGCACTCATCTCGGGCCGGAAGGCCGGGCGTGCGGCCGGCGCCACACCAATCGAGCATCTGGTTGTGGTGATGATGGAGAACCGCAGCTTTGACCACATCCTCGGCTGGCTCCCCAATGCGCAGGGAATGCAGGCCGGGCTGAGTTACAAAGATTCGAATGGAAACCTGCAGCCCACCTTCGAACTCGCGCCCGACTATACAGGCTGCGCATATCCCGATCCCGACCACAGCTACGAGGGAGGCCGAACGGAATACGATGGCGGCTTAATGGACGCTTTTTTGCAAGTCCAGCCTGGCAGCCTATATCCGATCGGCTACTATCGGGAAAAAGACCTTCCATTCCGGTCCGCATTCGCGCGCAATTACTTAACCTGCGACCACTATTTTCCTTCGATTCTCGCGCCCACCATCCCCAACCGGATCTTTCAGCACGCCGGCCAGACCGACCGGCTCAGCGACACGCTCACGATTTCCACTCTGCCCACGATCTGGGACCATCTCGCGACGGCCGGTGTCAGTCACAAGTATTACTTCAGCAACGTTCCGCTCCTGGCGCTGTGGGGAACGAAGTACCTCAAGATCTCTTTCCCATATTCGCAGTTTCTGGCCGATTGCGCGGCAGGCACGCTTCCGGCCGTCTCTTTCGTAGACCCCAGCTTCACAATCTTGCTAAACCTGGCCAAAGACGACCATCCCCACTCCGATATGCGCAATGGCGATGCTTTCATGGCCAAGACGTTTCGCGCCGTTGCGAGTAGCCCCAACTGGTCCTCCACAGCTTTCATCGTCAATTACGATGAGTGGGGCGGCTTCTTCGATCACATCGTTCCGCCGCGCGCCGTAGCGCCCAACAGCGTGGATACCGATCTGGTGGATGGTAAAGCGCTCTTGGGAATTCGTGTGCCCTGCATCGTGGCATCGCCTTGGACTTTAGGCAACCCTGCCGCGCCCAGCGTGAACAGCACCATTTTCGATCACACATCCGTGCTGAAGCTGATCGAATCCGTGTTCGGAGTCCCGCCGCTCGCCGCGCGCGAAGAATCGAACGACGTGGGGAACCTGCTCGAAGTTTTCAATTTCAGCGCGCCCCACAGCAGCGTTCCAGTCTTGCCTAATCCTCCGTACGTCATCCCGTCATCGATTTGCCAGACCAGCGTTCTATCCGCCCGCACGGATAACGATCCCACTATCTTCCAGCAGATCATCGATAGCGGCATGCTGCGCGGATGGCCGGCGTATTAAAGTAGTGATAGTAAAGCTTCGGCGACCATGCGCCGATAAGAGTACTATGCGGGAGCGGCGAACGGAAATTCGAATGTTATGTGCGGACCTGGTGGAGGTCTGCTGGAAGGATGCCGCCGGCAAGAGTAAAAAAGCCCAAGCGGTGCTGGAAGATATCTCCGCCTCGGGTGCTTGCTTCCAGTTGGAAATCCCGGCGCCATTAGGAGCAGTGCTGCGCTGGCGATGCGCGAAAAAGGAAATCGCCGGCGTGGTTCGCTACTGCGTTTATCGCGAGATCGGCTACTTTGTGGGCGTCCAGTTCGACCCGACTTCCCGCTGGTCAAAAGCCAAATATCACCCGCGCCACCTCCTCGATCTGGAGAAGCTGCTCCGCGCGAGTGCTTCTCGTCCGGAATCCTCCAAGCACCCTGTTACCCGCAACTGACCGAGACTATCAGCGGACCTCGTTAGAACGTCATCCGGTCTTTCGCTGCTTCGATTTTGCGGCCATCGACCCCATAGATCACCAGCAGATCCCCCCAAACCCGAAAATCGCCATGGCCTTCACGGTATTTGACGACGGCTTCGGCTTCTGCAGATGTGAGGCCCAGGCCGGTCTCGATCTCTTTGGCCGAAGCCTTATTCACATTGATTTTGCCGGTCTCTTCAGTCTTGGGGAAGTTCTTGTAGAGGTAAGCTGCTACGGTGTCGAGCTCCTGCGTGGTGGCTCGGGCGCCGCGATCGCCCATTCGGTAAACGATGGCCTGATACTCCTGCTTCGTGTGCCGGTACGACAGGAACTCTTCCGCTTTATGGCAGTTCGTGCAGGCGCGGAGGAGGATTTCCTTCCCGGGGCCATCGGGCAGTTCCGCGCCCCCCAGAACGGTTGTAAGGGCGACGAAGCAGAACAGGTCCCGGAACCGCACGGCTAATCGGCCTTAGCTTGCGTGGCCGGTTTGCCCTCCTGCGTGCTTGGCTTCGGCGGCTGCTTGATCTCTTCGCCGGGCGTGCCTCCGAGCTGTTTGATCAGTGCGACAGTGGTTTCATGCGGCTCGCCAACCGATCCTGGAGGTCCGCCTTTGCCCATGGCGATATCGAGCGGAGTGAAGCCGCGCTTGTTGCGGGCGTCGACTTTGGCGCCCTTCTCCGCAAGGAATTTCACAATCGAATCGGCGCCCCGATGAGCCGCGCCATGCAGGGCCGTATCGCCCTTATCGGTAGCGGCCTTGACGTCCAGCCCAAGACTTGCGCAAAGCTTCACGGCTTCGAGGGCTTCCGCTTCGCTGCCCTTGTGGGAATCGGCCCAGCCGTTGCCGGCGGCGAGCATGAGGGCGGTGAGGCCATCTTTATTGGCGAGCTTAGGATCGGCGCCCTTCGCAAGCAGCATCTTCATCACTTCAACATCGGCGCTCCGGGCAGCGAGCATGAACGCCGTCGCGCCGGCCGCCAATGTCTTGTCGCCCATATCCTGCGCGGCTTTTTCAATGGCCGCATGGTCTTTGAGCTGCGCATTTACGTTTGCGCCGCGATCGAGCAGGGCGTGAATGAGATCCATGCTGGTGTGCTGGTCGGTTAGGCGGTGCGATGGCCGCGGCGACCAGTCGGCATCGTGCATTTCAATCGCTGTGTAAAGCGCGGTGCGGCCGTTGTTGGCGGCCACATTCACATCCGCCCTGCGATCGAGCAGCAGCTCCGCCAGATCGTAGTGGCTGTTCAGAATCGCCAAAACCAGCGGGCTGTTGCCATCGGCATCCTTCGCGTTAATATCTGCGCCGCCATCGATGAGGGCTTTGGCTGCTTCCATCTGGCCTTGCCGGGCGGCAAAGGTAAGGGCCGTCAGTCCACCGCGGTAAATCGGGGCGGTCGGAGTGCCGGCCTCCATATTGGGAAGCTTGGTATCGCGGTCATAGGAGCGAACATTGGCCTCGGCCCCCTTCGCAAGCAGTGCTTTTATCACCTCGGCATGGCCTTCAGCGGCAGCCCACATCAGGGCCGTTTGGCCGCGGAAGTTCTCCTTCACGTTCGGATCCGCCCCGTGTTCGAGCAGCACCTTGACCGCTTCGATATCGCCCACTCGTGCCGCGCGCATCAGAACGGTTTCCCCAGCGGTGGTAACGTGCGTATTCACGTCTGCGCCGGCTTGAAGCAACTTCTCCACGAGCGCGCCGCTGCCGTTGCTGACGGCTTCAGCCAATGGCGTAATTCCGTAGCGGTTGAGGGCGGCAGGGTTGGCTCCCGCGTCCAGAAGCAAGCCGGTGAGTTCCAGGTCGTTCCAATGCGCAGCCCAATGCAACGCCGTGGTGCCATCGGGCTCGGCGGCGTTCACATCCGCATGCTGCTTGATGAGAGCCTTGGCCGCCTCGCGTTCGTGATTCTTTGCTGCGTCAACCAGGGCTTCCGGACCCAGAGTCGCGGCAATGCAAGAAAGCGAAAGTGCCGTGAGGGAGATCAGAACGCGCATTTTAGACCTCCGATAAGATACCCGTGCTGTCGCCGAGACCATCCTGGTGAATACCTGCTTTATCCAAGATCGTGAGCAGCAGGTTAGCCATGGGTGTTTCCGCCGGGTATTTGACGTGCCGGCCGCCCTTCAGCTTTCCGTTTGCGCCGCCGGCCACCAATACAGGCAGCGGCGAGTGGTTATGCACGTTCGGGTTGCTCATGCAGCTTCCGAACAGTACCAGCGAGTGGTCGAGCAGCGTGCCGTCGCCGTCCCTGGTGGCTTTCATTTTCTCTAGGAAGTAGTCGATCAAGTAGACGTGATAAGTGTTGATCTTGGTCAGCTTCTCGATCTTCTCCGGGTTGTCCTGGTGATGCGAAGTGGCATGGAACGGATCAGGAACGCCGATTTGCGGGAATGTCCGATAGCTGACCTCGCGGGCCATCATGAACGTCGCAACCCGCGTGATATTCGCCTGAAACGCTACTGCCATGAGATCGAACATGAGCTTGGAGTGGACCTCGTGATCGTCCGGAATGCCGATAGGAGCAGCTGGGACGTTCACATTAGAGGAGCTCTGCTTTTCGGCCAACTGAATACGCCGCTCGATTTCGCGAATGCTGTCAAGGTATTCGCCCATGCGGGCGCGGTCGGAAGCGCCGAGGTTCCGTTCGAGGCCCTTCACCTGAGACCCGATGCGGTCCAGAATGCTGCGCTCGCGCTCGATTCGCAACTGGCGCTCGGCCTCGTTGCTGCCATCGCCGAACAGACTGGTGAAAACCACCCGCGGGTTGATCTCCATGGGCATCGGCGTCGTCGGAGTCCGCCAGGAGATGGTGTTGGTATATGTACAGCTGAAGCCAACGTCGCAGGCGCCGATCAGGCCTGTCATATCTTCCGTGGCCAGCTCGAGCGAGGGGCGCGGTGTTTCCTGACCGATCACCGAAGCCGCAATCTGGTCGATGGTGGTTCCGGCTTTGACATCCTCGCCTTCGGTCCGCCGGGGGCGAGTGCCGTTGAGAAATACGGAAGGGGAGCGGCCATGGTCGCCCCCGCTATCGCCCGGAATTCCGCCGGCGTTCTTCTGCGCGAGGCCGCTGACCACGACCACGGAATCCTGCACCGGCTTAAGGGGCGCCAGGATGCGAGAAAGCTCCAGCGGGCCTTCGGCAGTAGGAGTCCAGGCGCTCAATACCGCGCCATGCGGAATATAGCAAAACGCCACGCGCATTTGCGGCTTGGTAGCGGCCTTTAGCGCCGGCAACATGGCGTCGAGCAAAGGAAGCGATAGCGACACGCCCAAACCGCGCAAAAACGTGCGGCGAGGCAAATGCTTTTTTGTGATTAACATAAATCCGGCCTCCGCAAGCAACTCATAAAATTTGAATTCTATTGCCGAACACCAGCGCTCAAGCTGGCCGGTTCCGGCACAATTTTCTCTTTGTACTCAAAGGGAACGCTTTTGGCGATTCCCAAAACAATCGATGAAAACCGATAGTTATTCTTCGCGGCATCCCGCACAATGGCGCGGACTGCCGGCATATCGTAATACTGCACGCCGCGGCCAAGAGCATATGTCAGCAGCTTCTCGGTAAAGACACTGGTGAAAATGTCGGGCTTGCTGGTGAGCATGGCGCGCAGCGATGCCGGGCCATCCACTTTGGCGCCATTGAATAATGTCCCGGTGGGATCGATTTTGGCGCCCTCATCTTCGGTCCGCCATTGCCCCACGGCGTCGAAGTTTTCGAGAGAGAAGCCGATCGGGTCCATGAGCTTGTGACAACCGGCGCAGGTCGGGCTGGCGCGGTGCTGCTCCATCCGCTGCCGTAGGGATGTGGGCTTGCCTGGATCTGAGTGCTCTTTGAGGGCGGGCACGTTCGGCGGCGGCGGATCGGGCGGCATGCCGAGCACATTGGTCAGAATCCACTTGCCGCGCTGCACCGGCGAGGTCCGTGTGGGTAGGGAAGTGACTGTGAGAATGCTGGCCTGTCCGAGCAGTCCGCGGCGGCGATCGTCTGTAATTGCAACGCGGCGGAAATCCGTGCCGTAGATACCCGGGATGCCGTAATGCCGCGCCAGTCGCTCGTTCAGGAAAGTGTAGTTCGCGTTCAGCAGATCGAGCACGCTGTGGTCTCCGCGGAAGACGCTATCCAGAAACATGTCCGTCTCCTGCTTCATGGCCTGGCGAAGATTGTCGTCGAAATCCGGGAAGGTTTCAAAATCGGGATTGATGTTCTTGATGTTCCGCAGGTAGAGCCACTGGTCGGCGAAATTATCCACCAGCGCCTTGGATTTTGGATCGGCCAGCATGCGCTTCACCTGCTGCTCCAGCACCGCCGGGTCCTTCAGACGTCCCTGAAGCGCGAGGCTGATCAATTCGTCATCGGGGATGGTGCTCCACAGAAAGAAGGAGAGGCGCGAAGCCAGTTCGAGATCGCTCAGGCGGTAAACCGTTCCGGGAGCAAGTCCCGGCGGATCGGGCTCGAATCGGAAGAGGAATTCCGGGCTTGTGAGAATGTACTGCAAAGCGGCCTCAATGCCGGCCTCGAAGTTGCCACCTTGGTTGCGGCCGCGTTGATAGAAGCTTAGGACGTTTTCGATATCGGAATCCGTAGCCGGAGCGCGATACGCGCGGCGCACCAGCGCGCTCAAAATCTTCTTCGCGCACGGAATCTCATCGGCCGAGTTGGTGGGGCGGCAGACGAAGATGCGCCGACGGCTGGCGGTATCGCCGGGGCCTTTGGCGTTATATGGCCCGCTGATGCTCACGCGGTCCACGGCCGGCAGCCCGCGGAAATCGAGCGGATCGAAACTGGTGCGCAGCAGAGGTTCGAGGATGCTATCGTTCTGCACTTCCGCTTCGGTAGGGAAGGTGGCGATCACAGTGCGCTCGCCGGCTTTCACAGGAACCCGGACCGTAAGGCGCCGGTCGATATCGTCCGCGGATTTTCCGGAGTTGGAATAGCTAAGTTCCTGGTCCTCTTTACCCCCAATCGTGACGAGGGCGACTCGCGCGCCATCGATGCTCACTTCCACCTGGTGCTGCTCTTCCAAACCCTTAATTACGTCCGCGGTGGCCCGCCACAGCCGCACCTTAATCACATAAGTACCATCCAGCGGGAAATAGTGCCGGACCATCAGACCGCCGCGAGTGCCCAGCGGCAGACCATCCATGTGGCCATCCTGGGAGAGATCGGGCTTGGCGCGGTAAGTGGCTGTATCCGGAATGATGGCGGGATCGCCCACAGCTAGGCGGCTGATATTCCACGACGCGGACATGTAGCGCTCGAGCTGCGAGGGCGAGACCTTCAAAACATCGGCTATATTGTCGAAGCCGTAACTTTCATCGTCGGCCGGGAGTAGTGGAGCGGGATCGATGTCGAGCGCCAGTAAATCACGGATGGCATTAGCGTACTCGGTGCGGTTTAGCCGGTGCACTGTGGCGCGGCCGGGGTTGGGCTTGGCCGCCGCGGCATGGTCTATCGGGCCCTCAAGCGAAGCGATAAAGCTATTGATCGCGGCCTCATCCGGACGAGGCATCCCCTGCGGAGGCATCGCGCCGCCCCGCAGCTTGTGGATGACCTTCTCCCAAGTCTCCGCGCCCGCCGGAATATTGGTGACGTCGATGGATTGGAGCGTCAGGCCGCCCGTTTTGAGCTTGTCACTGTGGCAGGCAATGCAATATTTGTTCAGGAAGGCCCGCTGCGGGGACGCCTTGGCGGCGGGAGGGGCGGGTTCTTGAGGAGCGGCCTCCAGCAGACCGCAAATGGCAACCACGCAACCGACTGGACCGATAATCCTGATCTTCTTCAAGCGCCCTCCCCCGCTCGAGAGTTAACAAGTGGTTTCATGATGTCAAAATCGGCAGCCCCGCCGCAAGACACTTAGCCCTTTAGAGCCAATGATTTGACGCATTTTTGCCGGTGCCGCATTCTCCGTATGGGAGGTCAGGCACGGCTTGGAAAAGAATCGTTGAATCCATCACCCTGCAGCCCGGATCGGGGTGGCGCGACGGTGCGACGCTGGTTTCAGGCGCGAATTCGGGATGCTCCTGGCCACGGCCTTATATTTGGGCGAATACATAGGCGAATACATATCGGAAAGCGACGAAGATCTCCCTCGGCCGCCCATCTCGAAGCTGCGCTGGCGAAAAACCCAGTGCTCCCTCGCGAAATTGGTCGAATTGGGCAGAGGCGGCGCCGCCTTCGCCACCATCCTGAACGTCGCCTGAAGCTGCCAAGTATGGCATGCTAAGTTCGAATGCGCGCGGCCCTCTGCTCTCTTGTCCTATTTGCTTCCCCCGCCGCAGCCCAAACACGCCTGAATGATCGCGTCCTGGTCGTCTATAGCTCCGCCGAACCGGACTCCCTGGCCGTCGCCCGCTATTACGCCATGCGTCGCGGCATCCCGGAAAAGCAGCTTTGTAAGATCACCGTCACCTCGCCCGATCAGATCCCGCAGGAACAGTACGAATCCGCTGTAAAAGCATCCATACGAAAGTGCCTGGAGGAAGCCGGCAAGCAGAAGATTCTGTACATCGTGTTTTCGTACCGAACGCCCTATAAAGTCATGTTCGGGGGCCGCCCGATGTCGCTCGACCAAACAGTCGCTGACATTTGGGAGGAATATTGGCCAAACGCGCCTTCCGGGCAGCCCAAACCGCACCCCTATTTTGGCGATGCGGAGAGCGAAGGCGGCGTCTACATCCCGTTTCTGCCCCTCGCCGCTTACCGCGCTCGCCCCGGGGCCACCAATCTATATTCCGTATGGCGCCTGGACGCCGCCAACGTCGATGTCGCCAAGGGACTGGTCGATAAAGCCATCGCCGCCGAGACTTCCGGGCTTCGGGGAACCGCGTGCTTCGATAGGCGTTACGGCCTGATTGACGCGGTCGCCGACCAGAGCTACGGTTCCGGCGATTGGGACATCTTCCGGGCCGCGGAGTTCGCCCACCTCGCCGGCTTCCACGTCATTGAGGATGATCACTCGCAGGAGTTCGGCAGCCCGCCGGCGCCCACGCGCTGTGAAGACGCTGCGCTCTATGCCGGTTGGTACAGCTTGAACCACTATAACGATGCATTTTCGTGGGCGCCGGGCGCCATCGGCATTCACCTGGATAGTTACTCAGCCCTGAGTCCTCGGGAAGGAAGCAACTGGGTGGCGAACGCTCTGCTGAAAGGAATCACTCTCACCAGCGGCGCTGTCACCGAGCCTTACCTGGAAGGGCTACCCCACCCCGATCAGTTCTTTCTCTACCTGTTTCAGGGCGCCAATGCGGGCGACGCCATGTTGCGCAGCACACGCTGGCTCAAGTGGGAAATTATCAATATCGGAGATCCGCTCTACCGCCCTTTCCCGAAGGGAATTTCCCCTTTTAATCTGCCCGGCTATGACCGCCCGCTATTGGCGGTTTTGCCCAAGGGCCTCATCGGAGGCATGCCCGTCAAAGTGCTCTTTCATTTGACCGCGCCTCCGCCGCCCGCAAGCAGAAAAGTAACTTTCAAAAGCGATCATCCCGGCCTCATAGTCGCGCCGGAGGATATCTCGTTTCCCGGCGAAAAAAATACCGCAAGATTCCAAATCGCCACCCGGCCTGTGACAACCGAAACTACCGTTCGGATCACTGTCGCGGCGGGCGGAGTGACCCTAACCAACACATTAGTCCTAGGTCCCGCTCCGAGTCCGCCGCCGGCCGACGCCCACTAAAACCACTCCGGCGTCAAAAACGTGAACAGGCCGTTGCGGATGCTGTCGGTCACATACAACTCCCCGTGCTTCACGTTCAGCGCCAGCCCGGTCGGGTGAAGCAATTGGCTGAACGGTCCCTTAATGAAAGCCCGCGGCGGCCGGTCACCACGGTCGCCAAGGTTCCACACACCGATGAACCCGAGCCGCGGATTGAGCCACGGGTCTTCCGGCGGATTGATATATCCCTCTTTAAAGTCACTCCGGAATACAGGTTGGTGTGCAGATGATTGGAAACTGCCAGAAAGATCTGGCTCTTGTAGATCTGCAGTTCCCACTGCTCGTCCGCAATTCCCGTATGCGGTCCCGCGATCTCTCCCACTGTTCCACATCGCCATTATCCGTGCGGTTGAACATCAGGATCTCTTCGGAATTCGCCACCGCCAGCAGGTCCGTTGCGCTATCCACGCCCAACCCAACCACGTGGCCGAGCCGCGTTTTAGGCCCGCTGATATAGCGGACCGGCGCAACGTTGCCGTTCGCGTCCCAGGGAAACACCGCGATCGCCCGGTTGCTCAGGCTCGCTACCAGAATTTCGTGGTGCGTCAGGTCCAGGCTAATGGCATGAGGAACCACTAGCCGGGTCGATGGGCCTTGGATGACGCGGATCGGCGCCTCATCGCCGCTCGCGCCTCCCCGGAACACCAGCACCGCATCCGCTAGAGGATTGGGCACGTAAATCAGGTCGTGGTCCGGATCGTAGGCAATCCCGTGAACCGTCCGCGAAAGCTTCGTAGCCGCCCCTGTAATCACACGTTCCGGCGCCACGTTCCCGTTCGCCATCCTGACAAACACCGCCACCCCGGCTCGGCCACTCAACTGGGAACGAGAATTTCGCCGCGCCTCGAGGCCCGGCTCGACGGGAAGGAGTGTCGACAATTCCTGCTGTGGTATCCGGAATCGCATCGCTATCTCAGCTATTCTCATCGGCGCGGGGCGGAAATGTCAGTGGACGGAATACCCTACCCCAACTGGGGAAGGGACGGAGTTATACCGGCTTTCCGGACTTAGGTACTGGACGACCCAAATAGACCCAAGTTGATGTTCGGCAAACCAAAGTCCCAGGTTATGCTTGGGTTTCGATGCTACAATCCGCTGTTCGAATGCTCTGGGCAGTGTACGCCTTATTATTGGCGATTGCGTCCTTGCAGCCGGCGCGTCCCAGCGGATTGCACTCCAGCGGCTTGCATCCCTTGCTTCATCTGGTTTCTTTTGCGGTTCTCTACCTGCTTTCCCGGAATGCCTTTCCCGCCTGGCTCTGGCATACTTTCGCCGGTTGCATCCTGTTCGGCTTGACCCTGGAACTTGTGCAGAGCGGGATGTATCACTTCTCCGTGGAATGGACGGATGTAGCCACGGATGCGCTCGGCGTGTGTATCGGCTCTGTGGCTTGGGCCCTTTACAACATGCATAAAAGGCGCGTTCGTTCGTAGTACAATGCGCTCCACGGTATCGGGAGGGAGCCGGGAAATGAGGTTGCTGGTCTTTCTAGTAGCCGCGGCGGCCGCACTGGCCCAGAATGCGCCGCAAGGCGTGCCGGAAAATGCGCTAATGCGCATATCGGAGCACGTCCATGCCATCATCGGCTTCCCGAATATTGCGATTGTGAGCGGCGCGCGCGCCACGCTGGTGGTAGATACGGGCATGGGGCAGCGTAACGGCGCCGTCATCGTGCGGGAAGTTTCGAAGCTTTCCCACACCGCGGTTTTGTATCTCACCACCACTCACTTCCACCCGGAGCACGCCACCGGCGAGCAGGCTTTCCCCGCAAGTACGGTGCTCATACGGCCATCGGCGCAGCAGCGGGAGCTGGAAAAGCGCGGGCAGGAATTCATTGAAATGTTCAGCAGCCGCTCGGAGCAGAACAAGGAACTGCTGAAAGACGTTCACTTGCGGAAACCCGATATCGTGTTTGAAAAAGAGGCCAAGCTCGATCTAGGCGGAGTGACGGCGCGCCTGATGTGGCTCGGCCCTGCGCATACGATCGGTGACGAGATCATTTTCGTGGAAGGAGATAGCGTTCTCATACCTGGCGATATTGTGCAGAACAAACTCGTACCGAACATGCCGAACTCGGACGCAAACGTAAAGAACTGGCTCGCCATTCTGGATCAGCTCGCGGCGCTCAAGCCGCACTACATTGTTCCGGATCACGGCGCATTGGGCGATGGCTCGCTGATCACGCAGGAGAAAGCGTTTCTGGGCGCATTGCAGCAGCGCGCGCTCGAATTGAAGCGCGCGGGAACGCTAGTGGAGCAGGCCGCGCAGACGCTCACGGCGGAATTCAAAACTAAATATCCGGACTGGCAGAACATGAATCCGGTGGGCAACGTGGTGCGTCGCGTCTACGAGGAAGCGCAGTGAAAGGAAACCCGATGCCTCGGCGTAGATTCCTGCAGGCCGGCGCGGCGCTGGCAGGCAGTCTCGCCAGCTTGCCGACGGCAAGCGCGGAGGGCACGCACAAGTCCGTAAGGACGAGCGTGCTGGAGATCGCTTACGAAGAGACCGGCGACGGCTTTCCGGTGATTCTGCTGCACGGATTTCCGGACGACGTGCGCGCCTGGGATGGGGTGGCTCCGGCCCTGGCCAAAGCGGGGTACCGCGCGCTGGTGCCGTATCTGCGCGGCTACGGGCCGACGCGCTTCCTGGATGCGAACGCGCCGCGCATGGCCGAGCAGGCGGCGATCGGGCAGGACGTGGTCGATTTCGCCGACGCCCTCAAGCTTCCGCGATTCGCGGTGAGCGGTTTCGACTGGGGCGGGCGGGCGGCGTCGATTGCGGCCGCTCTCCATCCGGATCGGGTTAGGGCCGCCGTGCTGATTGGCGGTTATACGGTGCAGAATACGGTGACGCCTCAGCCGCCGGGACCGCCGGAGGCAGAACGGAGATTTTGGTATCAGTGGTATTTCAATACGGAACGCGGACGGGCTGGGCTGGCGGCCAACCGCCGCCCGCTGTGCAAGTTATTGTGGGAGACGTGGTCTCCAACATGGCACTTCTCGGACGAGACGTACAATCGCACTGCGCCTTCTTTTGACAACCCCGATTTTGTGGATGTGGTCATCCACTCTTACCGGCACCGCCTCCGCAACGCGCCGGGCGCGCCGCGATTTATTGAGACGGAAAAGCGGCTGGCCGAACGGCCGAAGATTGAGGCGCCGGTAATTACGCTATATGGCGGCGATGATGGCCTCGGCCGCGGCACGCCTGAAGCCTCGCCGGCAGAGCGTGCCGTGCTGCCCAAATTGATCGCCCACCGCGTGATCCCGGGCGCCGGGCACTTCCTGCCGCGGGAAAAACCGGAAGCGGTTTCGGCGGCGCTGCGGGAAGTACTAGAAGCTTCGCGGTAAACGCAGCCAATCCAGTTAATTCCTTATAGTTTTCTTCTCAGTCGCCGTGTATAATTTCGTACCGTTAATATGAGCCCGCAATTAGAAAGAGAGACTGGCCCGCCGCGCGAGGCCTGGCATCGCCGTCTTCGCCCGGGCTTCACGAGAATTCCAAAAAAGCCTGGGGAATCGCCGCCGGAAGACGCGCTTGGCGGTTTGAAAGCGGTGGCGGAAGTGAGTGCGATTTTTGTGGCGCTGGCATTCGTGACCGGCTGGTCGTATATGGCGTCGTATTACATGCTATTCGGCCTGAATCCGATCGAATTGGATTTTTCCGTTCCGGCGATCGCCTCTTTCGCAATCCACGTTATCCGCCACTCCGGCTGGCCTTTGCCGGTCGCCGCGATTCTTCTTTCTCTGCTGGCCTTGCTTTATCCGCGTTTGGGGGCCGCGCGCCGCGCATGGGCAGGCGGCTGTGTCGCTATTCTCCTCTTTACCTTCGCCACGGTTGGCGCGTTACGCGGCCGTAGCGCTGCGGCCGCCGACATGTTCGATACTTCGAACGACCTCCCCAATGTGGGATTCGTGAGCAAGACCAAAAGCGTTCAGCCGGATTGTTTAGGCGAAGGAACCACGGACTGCAAGTTGCTCCTGCACGCTCGATCCACCTACTACTTCTTTGAGCCGATATCCGCAGCCGCGTCGTCCTCCGTTCACGATCGTAGTTTGAATGTCTACATGGCGCCCGATTCGGAAATTGTTGCCGTACACCTGGAGAGAGGAATTGAATGAACCGCCGCTTGTATCTGCCGCCCATTTTCGCCGCTGCCATCGCCGGTTTCGCTCGCGCGGACTCCATCACGACCGCCGACAATCTTACCCTTCACGGAATTGTGTCTCACATGGACAAGGATCAAATCAAGGTTCGGGCGCGCTTTTCTTCTGTAAGCAATGAGGATGCGAAAAAGGGAAACTGCCGCCAACTACAGGGGACCTTCAATTGTGAGTTAATGCTTGCCAGAAGTCAGGTAGCGGAGATCCAGATCAATCGAACCGATTTCAATCAGGGTGGCCCGCCCAGCTTGGGTCTTCGCCCGGGGAAGGCTGCGCCAGAAGGTCCGCAGGCTTCGTTTGCGAACTCCGACACCGCCGTGCTGCGCGGCGGCGACCGGAAGCAATGCGGCATTGTCACAATCGAGGACCGCATGGTGCATTGCCCAAAGGCCAATATGGACTTCGACAGAGACTCGGTAATTAACATACTCCTCGGAGGGAAATGATCAGAGCCGCAGTGCGGATTTCGCTGCTGCTGCCCTCGGTCCTTCCGATCGCTGCGCAGCCGGACTACTGCGGGCTGCTGCAGCAGTCCGGCGCGGTCGGTACGAGGCCGGCCAGCGGGCTGAGGCCGTTGAGCACAGTGGCCGACGATATTGTCCAAGAGATTGGGAAGTACGCGCCGTTCACCACCACGAATTTCTTTCTGTTCGGCGATTCGCGGAATCCGGACCTGAGACAACAGGGCGCCGCTGCGCAGATTTGCAACGGAAACGAGCGATATATCTTTTACAACACCGATTTTGTAGATAACATTCGGAAGCAAGGCGGGAACGACTGGCCGAAATATTTCACCTTCGCTCACGAGATCGCGCACCACATTAACGGAGACACGCTCCTCCATCATGAGAGCAATAACGTTGAACTGGCCGCGGACCACTCCGCTGCCACATGGTTAACGCGGCGGGGCGCTTCGTTGCAAGAAATTCGCCAGGCCATCAATGCGCTTGGCTTGAACGAGCAGCCCCGGGCCGGCTATCCGAGCCGTTGCCAGCGCCTCGCCGAAGCGACTTTCGGATACGACGATGCGGCGCGCGATTACAACGAACATGGCGGGCGCTTGCCGGTTTATGAGAACTGTGGATGCATTGCTGTCGAAGCCGGAGGGGGGCTGTATGCACGCGGCGGCATTCGCCCGCGCACGGCGCTGAAGCCCGTAGATGTCATGAGTTGCGGCTCGACCGCATCCGGCGCGAACCTGCCCTTCGATTTCTCGCACGACCTGCAAGGCATGTGCCCGGTAGTCGCGTTACACGAAGGAGATCGACTGACTTGGAACAACATCGGCGTCTGCTCGCTGATGCATTAGGAGAGATCATGAATGCCCGCATAATCGCTCTGGCCGTTTTCGCTTTTGTATGTCAGAATGCCCGCTCGCAAAGCGTTGCACAGTCTATTGAGACACTCACTGCCAAAGTGGCTAACCTCGAGGCGCGCCCGGCTCAAGGGCCTGTGTCTCCTGCTTCTCAGGGAGGATCGGCCTTAGTGGAAAGCACAACCCAGAGCGACGGCGGGCAGTTGCAGGTGTTAGATAGTCAGAAACGGGCGAGGGTGAACTTGTGGGCAAGTAAGAACGGCGGAAATATCCTCATTGCCAACAAGGACGGGGCAGGGGTTCTGGAAGGGATGAGCTATGAGGATGGTGGTGGGGGCTGGCGTGTAGTCAAATCCAACAAAAGAGTAGCGGCACTAGGGGTCGGCGGTAAGGACAAGACCGGTGGGCTCTGGCTTTACGATGAAAACGGAACTAAGGTGCTAGCGCTTTTTGGCACAACGGCAGATGGCGCCGCCGGCTATGTTGAAGTGAACGGAAGCAGGGTCCACGATTACTCCGAAGTCTTCGACATCTCCGATTGCGACTGCCTGAGTCCCGGCTCTGTCGTTTCCCAATCATCCGACGGAAAAGGCCTTCAGCTATCGAGCAAAGCTTACGATCCCGCAGCAGTTGGCGTCATTTCCGGGGCTGGCTCATTCCAGCCGGGAATGCGTGTCGGTTCACGCTCTGATGGGTCCTCAGACCTTCCGGTGGCCGTTGCGGGGCAAGTGTACGTCTGGGCCAACTCCGAGTCCGGCGCAATTTCTGTCGGTGACCTCTTGGTCGCCTCCGGCACGCCCGGTGTTGCGATGCGCGGGTCGGATGCGAGCCGCCTCACCGGCACTGTGATCGGGAAAGCTCTCCAGCCGTACAGCGGGGACGGAAAGTCGCTGATCCGGATGCTGGTATTGAACCGGTAGAATTGGGTTGGCAGACGGAAGCGCCTGCCCCACAGCATTATTTTCCCGGCACCGGATTGCCGCCGTTAAACGGCTTGATGTGGCCGTCGGTAATGTCTTTGTTGTTCTCTTCGCAGCTATATTCCATGATTTCCCAATCCGGCCGGAGCACGAAGGTGCGGACGTTCTTCCACGGGCGGGAGTAAATCACGGGATCATCGATGGTGATTTCGTAGGCGATGTGGCCGGCATCGATGCGGCGCATTTTTTCGATCGTGTGCAGTCTGTCGCTGTGCGGATGGCCGACGGTGTCCATGCGGGTCTTGTCATTGAAGCCGATGGTATCGATGACCAGTGTGTCGCCTTCCCAATGGCCAACGGAGTTGCCCTCCCAAGTGGGATCCGGATCCTTGGGATGCTGGCGGCCATTGGTGGGGACCACATGGAACCAGGTGTTCTGCTCGAACAGAAAGGTTATGTAATTGTCGTTCTGCACGATCTGCATGGGGTGCGGAGAATTGATGTCGCGCAGCAGGCCAAAGGGCAGGCAGTTGCCGGTGTAGTCCCCTTGTGACGCATCGTAGGCCTTCCATTTGGCGAGGCCGAGCGCCGTAAACGGGAGTTCGTGCTCGCCCTGCTGGCCGCGGCCGTCTTTGCTCATATCGGGGACATAGGGCTGATTCCAGACGCCGCTCATGTCGGGCTTACCGTTCTTGAGGCGGGGGGCAGGACCCGTGGGCACGCCGATTTTCTTTTCGGTTGCGGCGTCGATGACGCCACGGACATTGGGGACCAGCGTGTTCGATTG
The DNA here is from genome assembly GCA_036557125.1 of Bryobacteraceae bacterium. Lineage (GTDB taxonomy): Bacteria > Acidobacteriota > Terriglobia > Bryobacterales > Bryobacteraceae > PSRJ01. The sequence continues at coordinate 19,927 of DATBID010000303.1, forward strand.
CGCCGGCTGGCTTTGGGGAAAAGCTTGGGGCACCAGGGCCAAGGCGATCATGAGGATGGGGACCTTCATAGAATTTCTCCTTACTGCTTCGAAGGCTGACCGCTCCCTAACGGTCGCGGCTCTGATAGAACTGCTCGAAGAATGCGAGATGCGACGGATCGGGGCCGGGACCTACCGCGATCTTGTCGCCCAGCACCATCGGATCCGGGTTTTTCTTTGCGTCGAACGCCGGCCAACTCGGCAGATTCCTTCCGTTCGGATCACCGGTGGAGGCGAAATTCACCCAGTAGGACGACATGGTATCGGAGAGCTGGTGATCCACATCTGTCCAGGGTCGATTGCCCTGGACCTGGAAAACATAAGGCACTTCGGCGACATGCGTGGCGCCGCGGCGGCGGGGGCCTTTAGCATTGGGCGCGGCGGGAGGCTCGTGCGTGAAGTAGTAGAGATACGCCTTTTTGCCGGCTTTGGTTTCGTCCTTTGCCCAGCGGCGCATGGCCCAGGCGGCTTCGTCGCGGAAGGCCATGAGGGCAGAAGCATTGGCTTCTTCGTCGGATGAGGCGGGGTACAGTTTCAGGAACTCATCGGCGAAACTCTTGTAGCGTTGGCGCGATTGGG
>DATBID010000304.1:0-18863 GCA_036557125.1 Bryobacteraceae bacterium
GGTGGAGGTCGATTGTTCGGCTTTCGCGCCTCCTCCTTCCACTGGCACTGGAACCACCACGCCGCCGGCCGGCACGGTCAATCAGCCCACAGATGTTGCGCCTCCCGTTCGGGGCAACATCGCTTCAGTGGATGAATGCAAAGTTGCCTACGCGACCATCCGTGCGGAAGGTTGTTTCATCCGCCCATTGGTGGTCGCCGTAGCCGTGCTGCCCGACGATTGCGAGTCGTATCGGACCGGCTGCATGTGCGGCTGTTGTCACTGCCACTAACGGGAGCGTAACGAGGGTTCGTCGCGGACCGACGCGCCCGCCTCGATAGAGCATCATGCCGTCATTTCAGGACATGGCTATGAAGGCCGCGGAGTCTTACGCCCGCTACCTCTCCCGCTCGCAGGACCTGCTGGGGAAGATCTATCGCGGCGAGCTGGCTCCTTTGATGATCCAGGAGCAACTGCCGCACTTCTACAGGGAAGCTGGCATGCGCTTCTATGGCGATTTCAGCCGGCTCAGCTTTCATTTTTTCACCAGCTTAATGACCCTCAACACAAAATACCTGGACGAGTATTATCGCGGCCTGATGCCGGAAGCGGTGGGCGCGGAGACGGCGGTACCCACTCCTCCACCGGAGCTCGATGACTGGACCCGCTGGTACCAGGTGCTCAGTTCGTATACCGCGGAGCAAAACCACCGGGCGCTGGAAAAATACAACAAGCTGCTGGATAAGGTCTCCAAAGGCGAAATTGGCTCGAGCGCTTTGCAGGAATATTCGCGGAAGTTTAGCGAGGACCACGCAGCCGCACTCTCGCAGGATGCCGCCCGCCTCAATGCCGAATTTTTCGAAGGGCTGATGCGGTTGAACCAACACTATACCGACGAGCTGTTTGAGCGCTTCTCGCCCAACCACCACGGGCCCGAGGAGCCGATGGAGCCGGTGTATCTGGAGCTGAGTGGTCCTCCGTCGTCGACCGTTTCCGGTTCGCTGACAGTGGAAAACACGCGTCTGGAACGCGCGGAGATCACCTGCGCAGTTTCCGAGTTCCGGAACACCGATGGAACGGGGCCGGCATTCGGGGCGCCGGTGGAGGTGGATCCCGCGGCATTTTCGTTGCGTCCTGATGAATCACAGACCGTTCAGGTGCGGCTGGTGCTCCACCCGGAATTGTTTGAGGCGGACAAAAGCTACGCGGCGACCATGGTAATCCACGGTTCGGGTGAGGACGACCTGTTGGTGTTCCTTGTGGCGAAGCCCACGGCCGTATGAGCTGGACTGATTGCGAACAAAGCGAAGGACCTGCGCCGGGTTCGCGCCTGTTTTGCTTTCCTTACGCCGGCGCCGCTTCCGCCTATCGTTCCTGGCACAAAGAAATGCCGCGGGCCATCCAGGTCTGCGCGGTGCAGCTTCCCGGCCGTGGTAGCCGCTTCGCGGAGCCAAATTTCACCTGTCTGCGCCCCCTGGTGGAAGCTTTGGCCGAAAATCTCTCACCCTTAGCGGATGTGCCGTTCGCCTTTTTTGGGCACAGCTTGGGGGCGCTGATCGCCTTCGAACTGGCGCGCGAAATGCGCCGCCACGCCCGCCGTCCGTTTCATCTCTTCGTCTCCGGCCTGCGAGCGCCGCAAATGCCGCCGGATCCCTGCCGCCTTCACAAGCTCCCGGAAGCCGAGTTCATGCACGCTCTGACCGGCCTCAACGGCATCCCCGATCAACTGATAGCGGAGCCTGAATTCCTCAAGCTCATGCTGCCTGCCCTGCGCGCCGATTTTGAAATCCTCGAAACCTACGAATACGCCGCCGAGCCTCCGCTTGATTGCCGCATTTCCGCCTACACCGGCCGTAGCGATCCGCGATCGCCCGCCCAAGACCTGATCTTCTGGGAACGGCACACCTGCGCAGGTTTTTCTTCGCGCGTTTTCCCCGGTGACCATTTCTATATCGAGACGGCCCAACGTGCTTTGCTTAGCGCCATCTCTGTGGAACTCACCCGCACGCTGATGGAGGCGCACCCACAATGACCCGCGCGGGCATGGAACCCATCGCTATCATTGGCATGCAGGGCCGTTTCTCGGGCGCCAACGATATCCCGCATTTCTGGGAGAACCTGCGCAATGGTGTCGAGTCGATCACTCCTTTTACGGAAGCGGAGTTGAAAGCCGCGGGCGCGGATCCAGCCTGGCTGAAGATCCCCGGATTTGTTCCCGCCGGCACGCCGCTCGACAACCTCGAAATGTTCGATGCGCAGTTTTTCGGCTTCAGTCCGCGGGATGCCGAACTGCTCGATCCCCAACTTCGACTCCTCTTCGAAATCGCCTGGGAAAGCCTGGAACTCGCGGGCTATGACCCCGAAAGCTTCCCCGGCCGCATCGGTGTCTTCGCTGGCTCCGAGCACAGCAGCTATCTGTATCAACTCCTCGCCAATCCGGAGCGTCTGGCTTACGCCGATCCCACAGTGGTGCGCATCGGGAACGAGAAAGATTACCTGACGACCAGTATTTCTTACAAGCTGAACCTGCGGGGCCCGAGCGTCGCGGTCCAGACCGCCTGCTCCACGTCGCTGGTATCAGTCTCCATGGCATGCCAGAGCCTCATTTTTCGCGAATGTGAAATGGCCCTGGCCGGAGGCGTGACCATCGAAGTGCCGCAGAAGAAGGGCTACTGGTATATGCCCGGCGGCATCGCCTCTCCGGACGGCCACTGCCGCACGTTCGACGCGGCCGGACAAGGCACCGTATTGGGCAATGGCGCCGGTATGGTGGTTCTCAAGCGCCTGGCGGACGCTTTGTCCGATGGCGACCACATCCATGCCGTCATCCGCGGGGCGGCTACGAATAACGATGGCGCCGGCAAAGTCGGCTTCACCGCTCCCAGCATGGAAGGGCAGGCCGAGGCGATTCAAGCCGCCCAGGAAATGGCCGGCTTCGATCCCGAAACCATCGGTTACGTCGAGGCGCACGGCACGGCCACGCTGCTGGGCGATCCCATCGAAGTAGCCGCTTTGCGCGAGGTGTTTACCCGCCGCTCGCGAGACGGGCGCAGGAAAGGGTGGTGCGCGATCGGGTCTGTCAAGAGTAACCTGGGCCATCTGGCAGCGGCCGCGGGGGCGGCGGGCTTGTTCAAGACGGTCCTGTCACTCGAAAAACAGACCCTCGTGCCCAGCATCAATTTCCAGACGCCCAATCCCCAAATCGATTTCGCCAATAGCCCGTTCTACGTAAACACGAAGCTGCGGCCGTGGGAAGCGAATGGTAAGCCCCGCCGGGCCGGAGTCAGCTCCTTCGGAGTCGGAGGAACTAATGCCCACGTGGTACTCGAGGAGGCTCCAGAAGCGCCGCCCAGCGGGCCTTCTCGGCCGCGCCAACTGATCTTGATATCAGCGCGCACAGCCGAGGCGCTCGATGCGTCCACGCGAAATCTCGCGCAACACCTCAAAGCACACCCCGATCAAAACCTGGCTGATGCTGCCTTCACCACCCAAGTGGGACGCAAGGCGTTCTCTCACCGCCGCGTTCTGCACTACGAGGGCAGCGATGCCGCCGCTGCCGCCGAAGCACTCGAGCAGCTCGAACCCGGCCGCGTGATGACCGGCGCCGCTCCTTCCGCGGATCGGCCGGTGGTCTTCATGTTTTCCGGCCAGGGATCTCAGTACGTAAATATGGGCCTCGGCCTGTATCAATGTGAGCCGGATTTCCGCGAGCCTGTCGACCAATGTTGCGAGATGCTTCGGCCGCTCCTTGGGCTGGATCTGCGGGCGATTCTTTACCCACGCGTCGGCGCGGAGCCGGAAGCCACCGCCCGTCTCACGCGCACCAGTCTCACGCAACCCGCGCTCTTCACCATCGAATACGCGCTGGCGCAGCTTTGGATGAGCTGGGGACTGCGTCTCAAGGCGATGATCGGGCACAGCGTCGGCGAATACGTGGCTGCGTGCCTGGCGGGAGTGTTCCGCCTGGAAGATGCGCTGGAGCTAGTCGCCGCGCGCGGCCGGCTTATGGAGACGATGCCTGTCGGCGCTATGCTCACGGTGCCCTTGTCCGCCGCCGAGGCCGGCTCGCTGCTGAACGGCACTCTCGATCTGGCCGCCGTGAACGCTCCCTATCTTTCCGTCCTCGCGGGACCAGCCGAGGACATCGAGCGCCTGCGCGCGCAATTAAACGAGCGTGGTCTCCAGCCCCGGAAACTCGAAACCTCGCACGCCTTCCACTCCGCCATGATGGAGCCGATCCTGGGCCCCTTCCGCGGTCTGCTCGATTCCATTCCGCGCAGCGCCCCCCGCGTGCCATTTATCTCCAACCTGACAGGCTCGTGGATCACCGCCGACCAAGCTCAGGACCCCGATTACTGGAGCAGCCACCTCCGTTCCACCGTGCAATTCTCGGCCGGCATCGGCGAACTGCTCCGCAAGTACTCCGACGCCGTTTTCCTGGAAACCGGGCCTGGACGCGCGCTAGAGACTCTGGCGCGCCAGCAGAAGGCCGAGGGCCGCGTAATCCTTTCCTCCATGCGTTCCCCGCGCGAGGCCCAACCTGACCAGGCGCACCTGCTCGACACCCTGGCCCGCCTGTGGCTGAGCGGCACTCGTATTGATTGGCGCGCCTTTTCCCGGCACGAGCGTCGCCGCCGCATCGAGCTGCCCACTTATCCCTTCGAGCGCCAGCCCTATTGGATCGGCCCTTCGGAAAAGCCCCCGCCGGCCGCCGAGGCAGAGCAGCGCGATATTTCCAAATGGTTCCACGTCCCTTCCTGGCGCCGCGTCTCCCAGAGCCACGAAACGCCGCCCGCCGACCAGCGCTGGCTTGTATTCGCCGACTCCACGGGCATTGCCGCGGCACTAATTGACGAGCTTCGAAAATTCGGTTGTTGGGTCGCGGCTGTCCACCCGGGTAGCGAATTTCAAGCCGCGAGTGAGAACGAGTTCCAAATCCGGCCAGGAAAACCGGCGGATTATGTGGCCCTGCTCAAGGCAACGGACGAGCCGCCCGCCGTCATCGCGCACCTTTGGACCGTACCCATGGCCGCGGAAAGCGCGGATCTCGGCTTCTACAGCCTTGTCCATCTCGCCCAAGCCCTGGAAAAGTGCAGCGTTACCAGTCCCACGCGGATTGGATTCGTCTCGAGCGGTGTGCAATCGGTTCTGGGCGATGAGAGCTTACGCCCGCATAAAGCCCTGGCGCTCGGAGCCTGCAAGGTGCTGCCGCAGGAGCATCCGCATTTGCGCTCCAGCGCGATCGACATTTCGCTCGACGACACTGACCGCACTGCCACGGCCCGCTGCCTCATCCGCGAACTCACCACGGAGCCGTTCGAAGCAGTCGTCGCCTATCGCAGGCAACGTCGCTGGGTGCAAACCTTCGATCCGCTCCCGCTTCCCCCCTCCCCGAATCCCCCGCTCTTACGCGATCGCGGCGTGTATCTCATTACCGGTGGGCTGGGAAATCTCGGGCTGGTTCTGGCCGAGTGTTTGGCTCGCCGTGTACGCGCGCGGCTCGTTCTGAGTGGACGTTCCATTCTCCCCGACCGCGATCAGTGGCGGCAGTGGATTGCTCTCAACGGCGAGGAGGACCCGGTGAGTCGCAAGCTCCTAAGGTTGCTCGCCATGGAAGAGCTGGGCGCAGAGGTGCTGGTGGCGAGTGCCGATTCTTCGGATCTCGAAGGCATGCGCGGCGTTATCGAACAAGCCGAGTCCCGCTTCGGACAAATCCACGGAGTGATTCATGCCGCCGGTAACACCTCAGCCGAGGGCTTCGTCCCCGCCAGCCAGTTGGATGCACGCGTGGCCGAAGCTCAGTTTCAACCGAAGGTGCAGGGCACGCTGATGCTCGAAGAAGTGCTCCGCGGCAAGCCGCTCGATTTCCGTGTTCTGACCTCGTCCATCTCGGGCGTTCTCGGCGGCCTGAACCTGCTCGCCTATGCCTCTGCGAACTTATTCCAGGACGCATTCGCCGCCAGCAGGGCAAGCGACAGCGCGTCTCCTCCCTGGATCAGCATCGATTGGGATCAATGGCAGTTCCCCGCCGATGAAGCGCTCTTTAAAACCACGGTGCCCACTTGGAAAGAGAGCATTCTGCCGAGCGAAGGCGGCGAGGCGTTTCTGCGCATTTTGAGCCGCGCTCCGCTGCAGGTGGTAGTCTCCGCTACCGATCTGGAGGAGCGGCTCAACAAGTGGGTCCGCCTCGAATCCATCCGCGAGAAGCAGCCGGGCGGCAAAGGGCCTGTTTCTCTCCACCCGCGGCCGAATCTAAGTAGCCAGTACGTAGCGCCATCCACGGAGACGGAGAAGAAGGTGGCGGCGGCTTGGGAGAACTTGCTAGGCGTTGCACCCGTCGGTGTACATGATAAGTTCTTCGAGCTAGGCGGCCACTCGCTTCTCGCGATCCAGTTGATCACCACGATCCGCGAGCTGTTTCAGATCGAGGTCCCGCCCCAGCGTTTGTTCGAAGCGCCTACGGTCGCGCAGTTTGCCGCTTCTATTGACGCCGCTCTGGCGGGCGCCGCCGAACTACAACGGCAAACCGAAGAGCAACGCCTGTCGGAGTTGCTCGAATTCATCGACGGGTTATCGGATGCGGAGGTCGCCGATCTGTTAGCCCATCCCGAGGGCCTCGAACAACGGAGAGCCGTGCATGGCTGATCTCACCAACCGCCTTCAGCAACTTTCTCCCGAGCGCCGCAAATTATTCGACCTGCTCAAAGACCAGCTCCGTCATGCGCTCCCGCTGATTGCGGAGCCGGCTGAGTCTCTGCGCCTCGATTTCACCACCGAAGCCGGCCAGGCCAAGGAGAACTTCCGCCAATTCTACGATGGCGTCAGCCGCCAACTCGATTCCACCATGGCCGGCAGCTATTCATTCTTCCTGAACTACGGCTATGTAGCCGATGATAGCCCTGAGTTTGCGGCCGTCACGTTGCCCGAGAACTACATCAATCGCAACTCCGTGAAGCTGGTGCTGGAGCTGATCGGCGATTGCGACCTCGAAAACCGCCGCATACTCGACGTGGGCTGCGGGCGCGGCGGCACCATCTACGCGATTCACCAGTTTTTCAAGCCCGCCGCCACTACCGGGATCGATCTTTCCGAGACCGCGATCCAATTCTGCCGAAAAGCTCACAGGTTTCCCGGAGCGGTCTTCCGCCAGGGCGACGCGGAGAATCTGCCGCTGCCGGACGCCTGCTTCGATGTAGTCACCAACGTCGAATCCTCGCACGGCTACCCCAACATCCGTTCGTTCTATATGGAAGTGTTCCGCGTCCTCGCGCCGGGCGGCTATTTCCTGTATACGGACCTCATGCCGCGCGAGAAAAGCGCGCAGTCCATCGGCATTCTGCAGAGCCTCGGCTTCGAAATTGAGCGCGACCGCGATATCACCCGTAACGTCCTGCTCTCCTGTGACCAGATAGCGGCCTCCCGCTTGCAAATTTTCCAGGGCTCCAACGATCAGACCCTGATGGCGAATTTCCTCGCCGCTCCCGGTTCCCAAGTCTATGAAGAGATGAACCGCGGCGACTGGATTTACCGTATGCTGAAACTTCGCAAGGCGCTCTGATGTCCGAGGCACTCGAAGACCGGCTTTCGCAACTTTCGCCGCAGAAAAGAGAGCTCTTCGAAAAGCTCAGCGGCGCCGGCGAACTGACTCCTGCCAAGGAATTCCAGATCTTTCATCGCTCGAACCAGGTCCTCAGCGGCGGCATTACATCCCTTCGTTCCATCCCCTGCGGCGGCCTGCGTACGGGCCGGCGTGATAAAATTTCGCCTAGCTCATTTCAACAGCTTTAGGAAATTTCGGCTTTATGGAGGGTGGGAATGGTAATTGACGCGCACGCGCACGTGACGGCTCCGGAAAGCTTGTACGTGTACAAAGCGCAGATTCTGGCGCATCGCGGCGGGCACGGCCGCGGTGGCGTAAACGCCACGGATGAGGACCTCAAGAAGGCCCTAAATTCGCCGGTTTTCGGCGGCTCCTCGCATCTGGCACAGCTCAAGGAAGCCGGCACGGACATGCAGATCATTTCCCCGCGCCCCTATCAGATGATGACCAGCGAGAATCCCCGGCTGGTAGCTTGGTTCACCGAAGAAACCAACAACATCATCGCGCGGGAGGTGAAACTCTTTCGCCAAACTTTTCGCGGTGTGTGCGGCTTGCCGTTGACTCCCGGCGTCGATCCCAAATCCGTGCTGCCTTATCTGGAAAAATGCGTCAAGCAGGATGGCTTCGTGGGACTGCTTTTGAACCCGGATCCCGGTGAGTGCAACGGAGTGGAAACGCCGCCGCTGGGCGACCGCTTCTGGTATCCGCTTTACGAAAAGATGGTGGAGCTTGATATCCCCGGCCATATTCACTCAACCGGTTGCCGCTCGGAACGGCTCACGTATTCCACGCACTTCATCAATGAAGAGACCATTGCCGTAGTTTCCCTGCTGAACTCGACCGTGTTCACGGATTTTCCGTCGCTGCGAATCGTCGTTTCGCACGGCGGCGGCGCGGTGCCCTATCAGTGGGCGCGTTGGGAAGCGGCGTCGCTGCGCCGCCCCGGCACGCGCTTCTCCGATAAGCTGCGCAACCTTTACTACGACACGGTCCTCTACTCGTCGGATTCGCTGGCGTTGCTCATCAAGACCGTGGGGGCGGACCGCTGCTTGTTCGGCACCGAGCGCCCTGGCGTGGGCACCGTTAAAGATCCTAAGACCGGCAAATGGCTCGATGAGACCCGCCACTTGATTGAAGCTTTCGACTGGCTGAGTGCCGCGGAGAAGAAAATGATTTTCGAGGACAATGCCAAAAAGGTTTTCAAGCTCGACGTAGGGGCGGAGGCTACGAAGGGGGCATCATCATGAGCGCTCACCGCTCCCTGACGGTCGCGGCTCTGCTGGGTGCACTCGCACTAACCGCTTCGGCACAACAGCTTCAAAAGATCGTCATTAACTTCCCCACGCGCAGCGGCGCATCCTGGCCCATGTATCTTGCCAAGGAAGCCGGTTACTACCAGAAATACGGCTATGACGTAACGCTGCAGTTCGGAGCGCATCCCGCCGGCATCGCCATGCTCGTCAGCGGCGAAGCGGCCATGACCAACTACTCTTTGGAGCAGGCCCTCCAGGCCGCTTCCAAAGACGGCTCTCTAGTCATGATGGGCAGTTCGCTCAACAAGGGCGCGTTCGCCCTGATGGCAGCCAAGAACATCTCGAAAGGCGCTGAGCTCAAAGGCAAGCGCTTCGCCGTCAGCCAGATTGGCGACGCGCCCTATAACTACGCGATCGCCATCCTCGCGCATTTTGGCCTTAGTTCACGGGATGTGCAATGGGTTCCCATCGGCACAGACGCTTCCGGCCGCGCGGCCGCGCTCATGAGCGGCCGCGCGGAAGCCACCCTCCTCACCGCCCCGCAATATTTCAAAGTCGAAGCCGCCGGCTACAAGGTTTTGGCCAATATGGCCGAAATGAACGACATCTACGCGTCGACCGTGTATCTGTTCAAGAAGGCCACGCTCGCCTCCAACCCCAAATTGGCGGAAGCGCTCATCAAAGCCCATGCCGAGGCTATCAAGCGCTACTACGACGATAAGCCGATGGCCATCAAAGCCTACCTGGCCTACGACCGCATGGCCAATCCCGCCGATGTCGCCCGCGTCTACGACATCCAGGCGAAGGGCCAGTTGATGGAACGGATTCCCTACGTGCTCGCGGGCGCGGTAAAATCCGTCCTCAACCAAGCCGATTCCGAAGCCTCTACCCGCATCCGCAATTACGATTTTCATAATGTCATCGATAACAGCGAGGTGGACCGCCTGGTAAAGGAAGGCTACTTCGAAAAGCTGTTCGGCCCGGGCATCAAGGCCGAAGAGGAGCGCAAAGCGAAGGAGGCGTTCCGCTAGTTTGTAATCGGGTCTCATGCAGAAACTGGAAATCGAGCACCTCACGAAGCGCTATTGGCTGAAACGCCACGAAAATGAGGTGCTGGCGCTGGATGACATCTCCCTTTCCGTAGAAGATGGCGAATTCATGGCCATCGTCGGCCCCAGCGGCTGCGGCAAAACCACGCTGATGAACATCGCCGCCGGATTGCTCCCCTATGACGAAGGCTCGGTGCGAATCGACGGGAAGAAAGTGCAGGGACCTGGAATCGATCGGGCGGTGGTGTTCCAGCACGCCAGCCTCCTGCCCTGGCGGACGATCCTGGGAAATATCCGCTATGGGATGGAAATGCAGAAGCGCTTCGACGAGGCCACGATAGCCGAGCGCGCCGATTATTTTCTCAAGCTGGTCGGACTGGCCGGTTTCGGCCGCCACTATCCGGCGGAGCTTTCCGGAGGCATGCAGCAGCGGGCTAACCTGGCACGTGCGCTCGCCGCCGATCCCGTCGTCCTGCTGATGGACGAACCCTTCGCGGCTCTCGACGCCCAGACGCGCGAATTCATGCAGGCTGAGTTGTTGAAAATCTGGTCCAAAGCCCAAAAAACCGTCGTATTCATCACGCACCAGATCAATGAAGCGGTCTACCTCGCCGATCGCGTGGCCGTACTGAGTGCACGCCCGGGCCGCCTCAAGCGGATCTTCCGCATTCCTTTCGAACGCCCGCGAGCACTGCAACTGAAGCGCGACCCAAGGTTTCTCGAAATCGAAGACGCCATCTGGCAGTTGATTGAAGAAGAAGCGGACCGCATCGGTCTCATCGCCGGCGAGGAGGGTGTCGCCGCACAATAAGACATGGCTACCAAAACAGAACCCCTCGCGCAGCCAGCCTTGAAATCACCGCCTTCGCGCCGGCCACGGGAAAGCTTCTATCGCCGGTACGAAGCTTGGATTCTGGGCGGCGGTGCACTGGTCCTGACGATCGCTGTATGGCAGGCGTTCTGGTCGGCCGGCAAAATCTCGCCGCTGTTCCTCAGCGGCCCTTCGGCCATCGTCAAGCAGTTCTGGGAAACGCTGCGGCACGGCACGCTGCTGGCCGACATGCGCTTCAGCGGCCTCAACTTTCTCATCGGCTTCGGCCTGGCGCTGGTGAGCGGCGTCATTCTGGGTGTGATTATCGGCTGGTACCGCCCAGTTCGTCTGCTGTTCGACCCCTTCCTGAACGCCCTCTATGCTACGCCGCGCATCGCGATGGTGCCCATGATCATCATCTGGTTCGGTGTGGGCATGTGGTCGAAAGTCTTCATCGTGTATATTACGGCGGTTTTTCCGGTTCTAATCAACACCGTCGGCGGTATCCGCTCGGTGGATCGCGACCTGCTCCGCGCCGCCCGCGCCTTCTGCGCCTCCGATTGGCAGATTTTCAAAACCGTCGCCATCCCCGGATCGGTTCCGTTCATTCTCACCGGCGTTCGTCAGGGTGTCGCCCTAGGCCTGATCGGCGTGGTTGTCGGCGAAATGTTCGGCGGCAGCCAGGGTGTGGGATTCATGGTGGCCTACGGCGGCCAGACTTTCCAGACAGACACGCTTTTCCTCGGCGTCGTTCTCATCGCCCTCGCGGGAATCGTCCTTACCGCGCTCGCCGAAAGGCTCGAACGCCGCTTTTCTCGCTGGCGCCCGGAGCGTTAATTTATGCCTGATTCCGTCTCATACCTGAGCCGCCTCGACGCCTGCGCTGTGTCCGATGCCCTCGATAAGCTCGGTCTCCCCGGCGCGGTCACCGGGATTCACCGCTTTTCCACCGATCGCAAAATCGCGGGGCGCGTACTTACCGTGAAGCTGGGCATTTCTCAAGGCCCGAATACTGCTACGCGCCACCTCTCGACGGCCGCTGTGGAAGCGGCCCAGCCGGGGGAAATCATCGTCGTCGAGCAGCGCACCGGCATCGATGCCGCGGCATGGGGCGGGGTGCTCTCGCGCGGCGCGAAGATGCGCCAGGTCGCCGGCGTGATCTGCGAAGGCCCAGCGCGCGATATCGATGAGAGCCGCCAACTCGATTTCCCCGTCTTTGCCCGCGATCACACTTGCCGCACGGCCCGCGGCCGCATCGTCGAACTGGCAACCAACGTTCCGATCACGGTTGGAGATGTCACCGTTGTGCCCGGTGATTACGTCATCGCCGATGGCAGCGCGGTCGTGTTCCTTTCACAGCGCGAAATTGCGCGGGTGCTCGAAGCCGCCGATTTCGTCACGCGCCGCGAGGCCGCCATGGTCGAGGGGCTCGAAGCCGGCCAGAGAATCAGTGAAGTGATGGGCGCTAATTACGAACACATGCTGGAGCCACATGCCCCCAAGTGAACCACGCGATCAAAACGTAGAACGCGCGCGCAAGCTCGACACCACTGCTTTGAGCGACGCCATGGACCGGCTCGGAATTCCCGGCCAATGCCTCGGCATTAAGCCTCTTGACCACGGTTTCCGGACAGCCGGCCGGGCCTTCACCATTCTCTACGGGCCCGCGGGAAAGCCGCCCGGCACGGTCGGCGATTTCATCGACGTTATCCCGCCCGGGAGCGTGGTGGTGATCGATAACGGCGGCCGCGAAAATGCCACCGTCTGGGGCGACATAATGACCATGGTTGCTCATCGCCACGGCTTGGCGGGCACGGTCATCGATGGCGCCTGCCGCGACACGCACTTAGCCCTCTCGCTCGGCTATCCCATCTTCAGCCGCAGCTATTCCATGCGCACTGGCAAGGACCGGGTGCAGTTGGAAGGCCTCAATACTCCGGTAAACATCGGCGATGCGCGAGTAAATCCAGGCGACATTGTGCGGGGCGACTCGGATGGCGTCGTCGTCATTCCACGCGAGCACGAAAACGACATCCTGGCCGCCGCCGAAGAGATCGACGCCAAGGAAGAGCAGATCCGCCGCTTCGTGCGGGATGGCATGACTCTCGCGGAAGCCCGCCGTCAGATCGGCTACCATCAGTTGCAAACCAAGCGTTAATGATACATTGATGTAACCAGGCGCGGCTCGTCTGTCGCCTGTCTAAGATGCTCGAATCGGGCAGCAAGGGAGGGAATCTCGTGAAGAAATTTTGGGGCATTTTGATATTGACAGCACCGCTTTGGGCGCAAGCTCCGCGAGGGAATGCGCCGGCGGCGTTGCCCCCTCCTGGAGGCAGCATTCAATCGGACGGAGGCCGTCCGGCGCGCCCCCGCGGTCCCGTAGTTCCTCAAGGACCCGCGCCGCGCCTGCCCGACGGCAAACCCGATTTTTCCGGCGTCTGGCGCCCCGATAACGGATTGGTCGGCGACATTTCCCGTATCCTTAAGCCGGGCGATCAGATCGTTCTCAAGCCTGAGTACGAAAAACTCATGAAGGGCCGCAAGGCCGGCCAGGATCCGGAAGCTAACTGCCTCCCCACGGGTGTGCCCCGCATGGCCCCCTACCCCTGGACCATCGCTACGGCTCCCGGCAAACTATTTTTCCTCTTTGAGGGCAATATTCACAGCTACCGCCAGATCTTCATGGATGGCCGTCAGCATTCTAAAGATCCCGATCCCACCTGGTACGGTGAATCGATCGGCCATTGGGAGGGCGATACGCTGGTGGTGGATACGATTGGATTTAACGAGCTGTTCTGGTTCGATTTCTCCGGCCACCCCCATACCAGCCAACTCCACGTGGTGGAGCGGTACTCCCGTCCCGATCTGGGCAACCTGGTCGATGACATCCTGATCGACGATCCCGGCGCCTATGAGAAGCCCTTCCATCTGATTGCCCATAACCACCTGGACCTTAAGGGCGAACTGATGGAGTATATCTGCCAAGAAGACAATCAGGACCCGGCCCACATAGTAGGTCCGGCCCGGCCGTTATAGCCCTTCGCGTCTCGATTTCTTTCTGAGAATTCCGGGCGACTTCAAATAATTAGTACTGCTATTTCCTATTCCCCGCGCCGGCTGGTGATACACTACCTACGCGGGTAACCTTCCAAATGATAAGTATCCAGCCAGCCCAGCCATTAGAATGGCAACATGGCGGGTCTTGGTAAATGAGCGAGGCTGCTGAGCCGAAAAACAGGAACAGTCCAATCGAGGAACCCTGGGCCTGGGGAAACCTCGAGCCCGAAATCCGCATCCCGCTCGCCAATCGCGTCGATCGCGAACTCGCCGCCCGATCCGTCAGCGGAGCGCTGGTCTATTTCATCATCTGCGTAGTCGTTGCGCTGACGACATCTTTCTATCAGGATCACCCGGTCATTCTGATCACCACCGCGGGTTTTACTTTGATATTCGGCGTGTTGCGGATGGCAACGGCCCTCCGCCTGAAAAAGAAATCGCCGCCGAAAGAAAGCCGCGCGCGGCCGGTGTTTCTTTTTTCCATTTACGCCACCTTTGCCGTCTGGGGCCTGTTTTGCGCGTGGACGCTGCACCTCTATCCGGGCCGCTGGACATCCATGTTCGTGCTACTCAGTACGGCATCTTTTGCCGGCGGGGCCTCTTCGTCTCTCTCCCCAAATCTCACGATAGCCTTCCGGTGCCTCGCGATGCTGATCGGCCCGACAGTAGTCTCGGCGTTTCTGCTGGGCGGCGGCCAGAACTGGGCGCTGAGCGGAATGGCCACGATCTATCTTGCTTTTCTCTTATCGCAAACCAAGGCCAATTGGCGCGCATTTTGGAGCGCCGGCGTTGCCGCCGAGAAGGCAAAGCTTCGGGGAACGGCCGTACGAAGGAAAGCCGAACAGGAAAAAGCCAGCTTGGTGACCGCGATCGAGCAGGCCGCCGAGGAAATCCTGATCACCGATCCTGACGGCATCATTGTTTATTGCAACCCGTCGTTCGAGCTACTCACCGGCTACTCACGCGCGGAAGCTCTGGGCCAGAATCCCAGGTTTCTCAAATCGGGACGGCACGATCCCGCGTTTTACGAAACTCTCTGGCAGACCATCAAAAGCGGGCGCGTGTGGACGGGTCGCATCGTAAATCGGAAAAAAGACGGAACATACTACGAAGCGGAAGGCACTATCTCTCCCATTCATGAGTCCTCGGGCAAACTCACGGGCTTCGTGTCGGCTCGCCACGATGTGACGGAGCAGCTCCAGCTCGAATCGCAATTGCGGCAGGCGCAGAAAATGGAATCGATTGGAAGGCTCGCCGGGGGAGTAGCGCATGATTTCAACAACCTGCTCACGATTGTCTCCGGCTACGGCGACATGCTTCGCAAATCCCT
Source organism: Bryobacteraceae bacterium (assembly GCA_036557125.1). Taxonomy (GTDB): domain Bacteria; phylum Acidobacteriota; class Terriglobia; order Bryobacterales; family Bryobacteraceae; genus PSRJ01. Next base: position 15,080 of record DATBID010000304.1, read on the forward strand.
ACACTCGAGCGACCCGCGCCAACGTTACGTCGATGGCATCCGCAAAGCCGCCGAAAGCGCCGCCAGCCTCACGCAGCAACTGCTCGCCTTCGGACGCAAACAGATCATACAGCCGCGCGCAGTGGACCTGAACCGGCTGATCGCCGACACGATCGAATTGCTGCGCCGCCTGCTGGGTGAAGACATCGAATTGTTAACGATGCTCGATCCCACTCTGGGGCGAGTGGTTATGGATCCGGAGCAAACCATTCACATCCTCATGAACCTGGCCGCCAACGCGCGGGATGCCATGCCTGAGGGTGGCAGCTTGATGATTCGCACATCCAATGTGGCCGCGGCGGAAATTCCGCCCATGGCCCATATCGACGGGCAGGCGGTGCGCCTCTCCGTGATCGATACCGGTGTGGGCATGGACGAAGAGACTCGCCAGCACATATTCGAACCATTCTTCACCACCAAGGAAAAGGGAAGAGGAACCGGCCTGGGACTATCCACCGTTTATGGAATTGTCCAGCAGAGCGGCGGATGGATCGAGGTGCACAGCGAACCCCGCAACGGCGCGGCATTTCATCTTTACTTTCCGCGCACGGAAATCTCGGCTCTCCCGGTGGGCGCCAACTACGCGCAGAAAGCTGTTGCCGGTTCGGAATCGTTGGGAGGTTCGGAGACCATTCTTGTTGTGGAGGACGTGCCGGAAATTCGCACGCTGATGACCCAAATCCTGGAATACAGCGGCTTCCGCGTTTTGAGCGCCTCTAATGGTGACGAAGGCCTGCGGCGCGCGCGGGACTACTCAGGCCCCATCGACCTTCTGGTGACCGATGTGATTATGCCCGGCATGACGGGCAAACAGATGGCTGACCAGTTGCTTCTCAACCGCCCCGGCACCAAGATCCTCTACACCACTGGGTACAGTTGGGAAGTGATTGCCGACCGCGGCGTACTCGAACAGGGCGTGCCCTATCTGCCCAAGCCGTTCACTCCGGACAACCTGATTGCAAAAGTCCGCCAAGTGCTAGGGCCTCTGCAGGAATCACATTCCGCCTAGGTTACGTCAACGTGGTTCACGCCAGCTTCCGGCGGGCCAAGGAGCGTTCGATTGCCGTCTTTGCCACTTCGAGACGTGGCGGCCGCGAAGCCCACTGTGCGACTCGAAACAGAACGGCTGTCGATCCGAGCAGGATTAAGACCTCCACCGGGAAAGTGAAGTGCGGCGTGTCCTGGTGGCTGAATCCGAGGACGCCGGCGCAGATCAGGACGTGCGCAGAGAACACCTCGAGCGACCGCCGGCCGAGTAAAGCAAGCGGCTCCGCGCACTTAAGACGACCAAGCGGTCTTCCGAATCGTACCAGCAGAACGCCCAAGGCAGCGAAATCGAGTAAACGAACAATCCCAAACCGCCATTTGTCCGCCAGAGGTTCGGCTGCGCCTTGAAACACAAGGGCGCCGGCCGAGTGCCGGCACACGAACAGGGCGACGGCAAACACGGCGCTCAGTAGCAGCCATTGCCTGGGGATGCGGGCCTTTGACTGGCGGCTGGACGTCGTAGTGCCCAAAGCCAATCCCGCCACCCAGAGCAATTGCCAGGCGAACAGGTCGAAAGCCCCTCCCTCATTCATCGGGATTGGGAAACCCCACGAATTCGCGGCGGTGTACAGCCATTTCCGAAGACCGAACTGCGCTAGCAGCCACACACATGCGCTCACCGCTACCGGAACCGCCCAACCCTTCTTGCGCGCTGCCCACAGGATTCCCGGCGTAGCGACCATGAATATGATGTAGATCGGCAGGATATCGAAGAGTGGCGGCGTATAGAGCAGCAAGGCGCTCGCAGGAATCGCGATCCTCGGACGCGCCAGATAAAAGTCCAGCAAATTCCGCAGCGGCGGCGGATCAAAACGGACGGCTATCAGCGCAAATACCGTGAATGCAATCGCCAGCAGCCCGGCGTGGTAGCGGTAAATACGAAAAACGCGCCGCCATAAATTCCTGCGGGCCTCCTGGCGTCCATACCGGTCCTCGGCCCGATTCTGGATTCGGCCTGTAAGAAAAGCAGCCAGGAAAATGAAGCCCTCGGCCGCCGAAACATAGCCGAGGAACTGGTTGGAATAAGCGTTGAAGCGGGTGGGCAGGTGGGTGCAGGTCATCCAGAGCAGCAGAAAGCCGCGCAGCACATCCAACTCGGGCAGCCGGCCGGAAGTCACAACCTTCCCCTGAGGGAAGCTAACAGACGGACTTGATGGCAAAACTTCCCTGGCAGGCAGAGGATTGCTCCCAACTAAACCAGACGGACCCTGGCCCGCTGCCGGTTTCTCCGTACTGTTGAACCTCTGCACGGCGCGCTCCACAACCAAACCCGATTGTACGACGGCCGGCAAATCCCAAAAAGGGATTCGTTTTCGCGCCCGGGTCGCGTTATTCTTCGAGGATGGCCGCGTTGCGAATCGGGGAGCCGTCCTGGAGGGAGGAATAATCGGCGTTGAGAGTGACACTGCCACTGATGCCGATCTTGTCGGCAACCAAAATCTGATAGCCGCTGCTCGAACTGCCGCTGTAGCTGAGGGGCGAGTGCAGCAGGTAGATTGCGCCGTTAAAATTCCCACCCGAGCTCCCGCTGAACGTGCTGGTGGACGCGCTGGTAATTTGGCGGTCCTGGAAGAACAAAATGCCTTCGAGCGCGCCGCTGGTCGGAGCGCTCAGGTTCACGATGGTCGAGCCGCTGACGGAAAACGGCTGAAACGCGGAATTGCAGCCGGATACGCCGCTGTTGGGTCCGGAAGAGTTGAAGATGGTGACGCCGGTTCCGGAAACAGTACCGCTGCCCGAGAAGCTGAATCCACCACCGGCAATATAGTAAGTCCCTTTAGAGAAGGTTATGGTGGGGCTGCCCGACACTGAGATACCGCCACAGTATATTCCGGGCTGAATGGTTTGTGAGGTTGTGTAACTGACTCTGGACATGCTTCGGACAGTCAGGCCCGAGGTGGTGGGACTCTGGACGTAGCTCAGCGGATCGGCCGGGGCGCTGATGTGCTGCGGCGAAAGATTCTGGCCGGTGTTGTAGTTGAGGATCTTGGCGCTGCCGCTGATACTCCAGTTGCCGACCACTCCGACACTAGCGTTGTTCTTCATATAAATAGTCACGGTGCCCGATAGCGCCAGAGCTGTATTGCTGGAGGACGCAACCTCGATGCCGCAGGGATAGTAGCTGGTATTTGAACCGGAAACGGTGAAAGCCCCCGCGGCACTGGCGTCCATGGCGAAGACGCACCCAGCGCCGCCGTTATTGCCTAACACCGTGACGGCTCGCGAAGTCACGGTTGCGGTCGGTTGGCCGATGACGCCCAGAAAGAAGGTGGGAAGGGTTCGTTTGACAATTACTTCGACCGCCGAGGAATTGCCCGCATGTGTGCCGGAGAGAGGCGGAGTATTCACGGTCACTGTAGTATTGGAAACGCCCTGAGTAAAGCCGTTTAGTGAGGCGTCGTACTGGCCCTCGCTGATCACACTGGATGAGCCGTTTCCGTCGAGGAGCTGCAGCCCGGCGCCTTGCGCGGCGGCATCGGCGGCCATCTGGGCGTGGATTTTCTGCCATTGCAGATAACCCACGTCCGTAGCCAGGCCCAGAAACGCCATGAGCGCCGGCAGAAAGACGGTCGCGGCCACAATAACATACCCTCGTCTTCTACGCATTACGACCTCACGATTCCAGCCGACTCGACTCGCCGCCCGCCTACGCGACCGCCGAGTTGATGAGCGAGCCGATCCTGGAAAAAACGTCATT
>DATBID010000305.1:0-10044 GCA_036557125.1 Bryobacteraceae bacterium
CGGCAGGAGACCCTGTTGGTACGCAGGCTTCGGCTCGTATTGGCTGATGCCGCCGCCGCTACCCGTCCAGACGAGCTCGCCCAGATAGTTTCCGTTGTTTTGATAGAGCGAGGTGCCGCCAACACCGATGACGTAAGGCGATGCCGCGGGGTACTGGACGCCGTGCCCGTTGTCGCCCGAAGAGGCAACGAAGGTCACGTGGGGCAGATTGAAGTGGCTGTCCGCCAGCGTCTCGCCAATGTATTCCGGCCCTCCCCAACTCATGGAAACCACGCTGGCTCCGTTGGCCACGGCTACATCGACGGCATGAAACAAGTCGGCATCGCTGTTAGTGGCCGCTTCCACCAGGAGGATTTTCGCCAGCGGAGCGAGGCTGTGGGCCCATTCCACGTCGAGCGAGATCTCCAGCCCCCAGTTGGAACTGCCAACCGGCTGCACACCGGCAGCATAGACCTTCTGAAAGCAACCGTTCGCCGTGCTGCAGGCGGGGAGGGAAAATTGCGAGTTGAATGCAGCGAGGTCGGCTTCGATATTCGGATCGTCGAACGCATCCACGATCGCGATTGTTTGCCCGGCGCCCTGATAGGCGACTGAAGAGAAGCCGTATGTTTTCGACATTTGTGCCGGGTAAATTCCGATGGGGGCCGAGAACTGGCCGAAAACATGAATCGGCGGAAGAGTCATGACGCCAGCGGCGCCTTGGGAACTGGCAATCGGGGCACTTGCCAGTAGAATTGCGCAGCAAATCGCTAAAGTGGTGTGCTTCATTTGCGTAATCCTCCTTACACTACCATGTGTGTGCGAAATCGCCCGCTAGCGTTTCATAGGAATGGGACTATCAGAGTTACGCAATGTATAGCCCTGCTATAACTGGCGAACAGCCGCCTCTACGGAGAAGAGTGTATGGGATTGACGCAGGGAGGGAACGGAAGTGGGCGGCGACGCCGCCCATTCCGATGTTTACTTTAGTGGGACCGGACGCTGGGATCTTTTGTCTTCGGAGCCGCCGAGGGGCATGCCCCGGTGGTCAGAGTAAAGCCTCCGAATCCACCGAAGTCGTTATACACGTTGCCGTTGATCGTGGAAAGACCATTGCCCACCCAGTAGGTGGCGCTGCAAACCGCATCGCCTGCCGTAAATGCGTTAAAGACGCCGAGCAGCAGAACGTAACTGCCGTTCATCGCTTGGGCCCCGTTGGCGCACCCGTTAAGATTCAAAGTGTCCCGGGCGCCCGAGAGGCACAGGCTGAGAGGTACAGCCGGGCTGCAGGCTGCCGGCGTAATGCTCCAGGTTTTCCCAAAGCTGTCACATGCAGTGATCGTGGAATTGGGGGTAAAGTCGATTGCAGACGCAACCGAAACAAAGAGAAGTAGCACCACGCATAGCAGCGCAGCGCTTTTCAGGGGGAATTTCATGTTCAACATTCGTCTCTCCAAGTGTATTTTTGTGAACTGCAAATGTTGCATCTGTAATTTGATAATTGATTGCGATCGAAGTCAAGCCTTAACTGATCCGAAGATACTAGAAGACTTAAGAACTAAGGTAATGATATGACTAAGGAAAATTCCCGAAGGCTTGCGTGCCTTATTGCGCGGCAGGATTGCTACGCTTGAGGACCAGACGCCATTGCTTGCCGCCCGATCCCCAGGAGCCATCAATGGCTGAGCGATCGGGGCTGATTACTCCCTGATACACGGCTCCCACCTGCTTGACTTCCAGGCGTAGGGTAGATCCGGTGCGGGCAACCACGGGTACAGGCCAGCCTTTCAAACCTTGATCGGGGCTGTCCACCGTGGCTGTCAGCCCGTCGTCGGTGTTGACCAAGTTAAAGACCAGGCGGGCCCCGTTGGTTGCCTCGAGACGCCCTTCCCAGGCGCCATCAATATCGGAAGGTTTAGCGGGTTTGTGGGTGAGTTTGAGGGAAGCCGAGAGGCGGCGGAAATTGAGCGGCAACTCCACGCCCTGCTGCCAGGTACCCGCGATCTCCTCGCCATTCGCGCTCAGCGCGCCTTTGTAGGAAGCCCGCAGACTCGGCACAAGGAAGGTTATGTTCGAAGCAGCCAGGTTGAAATCGCCGATGGGCACGTCTTTAATGGCCTGATCGATGCCGTCCAGGGTTGCCTTGAAAGCGCTGTTTGCACCCTTCTTGATATGCAACAGGACGCGCACTTCGGCCGGACCCATCCGCAGGGTGGCGATCCAATCCCCCGTCAGGTTTTGGGCACGCCCGAGACCTGCCAAACAGACCAGTGCCGCTACTGCCAATGAGACCCGCATCAATCTCTCAAGCACGCTCTCAAGCACGAAGATATTGTATCTGAAATCACAAACGCAGTTCGCCTCTCAGACGCGAGAGTCGATTGCGTGGCGGCCTAAGCTTTGGTTTCGAGGATGAAGGTCGGCGCGAGGCCGGCGGCGGAGGAGAAGCCGGCTTTGCCGCTCGAAATCCAGCTCGAACAGCCTTGCACCTTGCCTAGGTAGGCGTGCGGGTGAACGTCCACCTGCATCTGGCGCATCTCCAATTGGCCGAAGCTCATTAGAGGGAAAACCGATAGCACGGGATCCACGCGCTCCTGCACCACGTAGGGGGCGCGCATGGCCTGGCGGAGGGCGCGTTCCCAGCCGGCATCGTCCATCTCCCAGCCGCGATAGGTGTGCAGATCGCTGTAATCGTCGTTGGGTTTGAGGGCCAGGCGCTCGCGATTCCGTGTGATGAATTCGGGCAGATCGATCGGGCGCTCTTCGTAGGTAGTTTTCGTAGCGGCTACGAGGCGCGTCCACGGAACGTGCTCGCGGATTGCCTTGCGCTCAGGCGCGGGGAATTTTTCCACCAGCTTTTCATCGGTGAGCAGGCCGAACATCGCCTTCTTATGCGCCAGCTCGGAACGGAAGCTGTTGATCATGCACACAGCGCCGTCGCGATAGGCCTGCACCAACGGATGGGCAAGGTCGAAGCGCATGAGGAATTCCTGCACGCCCAAGCGGCGATAGATGAGGTCGATCTCGAATTTTTCTTTTCGCAAGACGCGGTTGCGATATTCAAGCTGTTCGGGTGAAACGATTTCGGTGGCGTAACCCTCGGCGCGGAAGTAATCGCGGAACAGCTCATATTCGCTGCGCCCGGAACCGTACGGCGGCCGAAACTCCACAATGGCGATATTCGGTTTGGCTTTCTTTCCACCGAATTGTTTGTAAGCCTTCAACAGGGCCTGGAGCAGGTACTTGCGACCGCCCACGCGAGTCAGGGAATAGCGTTTGCGCAATTCTTTGATCGGGGGCACGTCCCAGAAGAGGTCGGCCAAGGCATCGGCGTACCCGGCGCCCGCGGGGGAGTCGGCATTATATTGGACGAAGTGGAGGTGGCCGTTGCGCACGTGGGAATCCAGGCGCGCCGTCACTTCGAGCGATTGGTAACCTGGATCGATCGAAGCCAGCATCTTCTCGGCAGGGAGCAACTCTAGACGCGAGAGCAGACCCGGGTTGCCGAGCACCATTTGCTCCATGCGATCGATAGCGCCGATCAGCGCCTCGCTGGTTTTGACCAGGGTGTCGTATTGGCGGCGGGAAATGAAGTTGGGGCGCAGGAAAGGGCATACCAGGCGGCCGCCGGCAGAGAGCCCCTGTTCCTCCATCGACTCTTGTAGTGATTCGACCCAGGAGAGGTCGCGCCCAGCCGCACTTTCCAGTAGCTTGTTATATCGGGAGACAGCGTCGTCCAAATAGGACATTCTGACTTCGGAACCTGTTCTAACAACGAGTATCCCACAGAAGTTTCAAAAACGATAGCAATCAGACTGGCCAATACCTTGTAAGTAGCTTAAAACACACTATTTATGCTCGCCGCTACAGATACAGCGCGAATTCGCGAAATCAGTCAAAATCGATATCGCGTTTGGGAGGAGGCAAGTCCGGATTTTCCTTGGCGCGTTTGAAGAGCTCGTCGAATTTCTTTTCGAGTACCTTGCCGTGTGTCTTTTCGGCCTCGAACTGTTTCCGGAAGACCTCTTCGCGGCGGGCGCCTTCCCCTTTGAGCTTGGCCACCTCCGCGGCCAGGTCGGAGATGGCGGGAGGCTTCTCAGGGATGGTGTGAGCAATTACCGCGCGGGTTTCGGGATCGATCTTCAAGATCGCCTCGCAGCACGGGCATGGGACCTCGAACATCGCTTTGGACATATATCTATAGTAAACGAGGATACGAAGCTTGGCACGGAGAGAAAGTAGCGCCGCGCAGTTGGGAAAGGATACAGGCCCAGGAAAGATGATTGTGAGGAAATTTAAGGACAGCTAGCGGGATTGGTTGGCGGGGTGACTAGAGGCAGGTTATAAAGCTGCGGTGCAATCACCTTATCTTGGGCCTGTTAGCGTTCAGTCACGCCAGTACGTTGAGCAAATCATCGGCCAAACTGGAATGCGGCTCAATTCAAGCAGCTTACGCAGAGTGAGGCCCTTGTTTCGTGCAAAATTGAAACGCTGTGCGGCAAAATTTAGTCCGCAATGCGCCAGCAAATTGACAGTGTTCCCAAAATGGAACACAGGAAACGCGCGAGCTGGCAGGCTGAAGCCTGCCCCACCACCGATGCTATAGTAGGCGATTGTGACGGCGCGCGCAGAACCGGTGATGGACCTTTTTCGGGCGCGGGGGGCGTATTTGGAAGGGCACTTCCGCCTGACCAGCGGTCTGCATAGCTCCGCGTACCTGCAATGCGCGCTGGTATTGCAGTATCCCGACGACGCAGCACGGCTGGGCCGGCTGCTGGCTGAGGAACTGCGGCAGATGAGCGGAGAGGCAGTACGCATCGTAGCCTCACCGGCGCTAGGCGGCGTTATTATCGGTCACGAAGTGGCCCGGGCGCTGGGCAGCCGCTTCGTGTTTACGGAACGGGACCCCGCGGACCGGAAAATGACTCTGCGGCGCGGATTTCAAATCGCGCCCGGCGAAGTTGCCGTGGTTGTGGAAGATGTGATCACCACCGGCGGCAGCACGCAGGAGGTCGTCGAGGCGCTACGTGCGGTGGGGGCGCGGGTGGCGGGGGCCGGTTCCATTATCGATCGAAGCGGTGGGACGGCGGAAGTGGGAGTGTCGCGAGTGGCGCTGGCTACTTTGCAGGTCGAATCGTACCCACCCGAATTCTGCCCTCTGTGCGCGCAGGGCATTCCGGTGGTGAAGCCCGGCTCGCGGCCGGCCTGATGGGCCAGACGGGAGAGCCAGCCGCGGCATCCCCCGCAACAGGCAGGCGCATCAAAATCGAACTTAGCTACGACGGCGGTCCCTTTCACGGCTGGCAGGTGCAGCCCGGGTTGCCCACGATTCAAGGTCTTCTGGAGGAGATCGTTTCGGCAATGGAAGGCAAGCCCGTGCACGTGGCCGGTTCCGGGCGGACCGATGCAGGCGTCCACGCGCTGGCGCAGGTGGCCGCGTTCACTTTAGAAAATCCAATTCCGCCCGCGAACCTGCGGCGGGCCATCAACCGTCTGTTGCCGCCCTCCGTGCGCATCCTCTCGGTGGAGGAAGTGGCAACCGGGTTTCATCCCCGCTTCGATGCGAAGGCCAAGGTGTACGAATACCGGATCGCCCGCGGCGAGGTGTGCAGTCCTTTCGAATGGCCGTGGGTGCATCAGCATCCTTATCCGCTGGATGAAGAAAAGATGACCGGGCTGGCGCGGACGTTCGAAGGGAGGCACGATTTCACGGCGTTTGCCGCTTCCGATGAGCGCGATGCCGAGGGGCACTCGAAGGTGAGGACCATTTTCTCCTCGGAGTTGAAGGCCGAGCCGGGCCGCCTCATCTATCGCGTGCGCGGCAGCGGCTTTCTCAAGCACATGGTGCGGAACATTGTGGGCACACTGCTCGAAGCAGGCAAAGGAAACGTCGAGGATCTCTCGGTGCTGCCGGCCAAATGCGGTCCGACCGCGCCTGCTAAGGGCCTGTTCCTGGTGAGGGTGGAATATTGAAGGAGCAGAGATAATGGAAAAACATGCCTCTGCTGATGGACGGCAATCGCATTCGCGATCAAATTAAAGACGAATTGCGGCCGCGCATCGCCCGTTTGGGCGCTGCGGGAAGGCTGCCGGGGTTGGCGGCTGTGCTTGTAGGAAACAACCCTGCATCGGAGATCTACGTGCGCAGCAAGATCAAGACAAGCCAGGATCTCGGGTTGTGTTCAGAAAAAATCACGCCTCCGGAAACGATCAGCACGGAAGAACTGCTGACGATCGTGAACGAATTAAATGCCCGCGACAATGTGGATGGGATTTTGGTGCAATTGCCGCTGCCGCCGCAGGTAGACGCGCGGCGCATTCTGCTGGCGGTGTCGCCGGAAAAGGACGTTGACGGATTTCATCCTTTCAATGTGGGGTGCCTGGTGGCAAAGCTACCGGCCCTGCGGGCGTGCACGCCGGCCGGAGTGATTCAACTGCTGAAGCGTTACGAGATCGGGATCTCGGGCAAGCGCGCGGTGGTGGTGGGGCGGAGCGACATTGTGGGCAAGCCTATGGCCCTGATGCTGCTCCACGAGGACGCTACGGTAACTGTGTGCCACACCAAGACACAAGATCTGGCTGGCGTGTGCTGCGAGGCGGATATTCTGGTAGTGGCCGCGGGACACCCGGGACTCATCACTGCGGATGGCATTAAGCCGGGCGCGACGGTGATCGACGTGGGTATCAACAGCTTGGAAAAACGGGAGGACGTCGCCCGGATATTCAGAAATTCGGCCGAGAAACTGGCGGCGTTCGACCGAAAGGGCAGCGTTCTGGTGGGCGATGTGGACCCGGTAGCGGTGGTGGAAAAATCCAGTGCGTATACGCCGGTGCCCGGCGGAGTGGGGCCGCTCACCATCGCGATGCTGATGGCCAATATCGTCGAATCCGCCGAGCGCCATCTCGGTTTGGTTGACAAGCTAGAGCCTGCCCCAAGATGCTGAGGGTCGGCCTGACCGGCGGCCTGGCTTGCGGCAAGAGCTTCGTGGGGCAGGCTCTGGCGAATTGTGGTTGCTTCCTGATTCAAGCCGACGATCTGGGGCATGCGGTGCTCGCGCCAGGAGGCGAAGCATACGAGGCCGTGATTCGGGAATTGGGTGCGGAAGTTTTGCCGGATGGGCAGATCGACCGGCGCAAACTTGCGGCGCGCGTCTTCGGCGACCGCGAAGCGCTGGAGCGTTTGAATGCCCTGGTGCATCCGCCGGTGATTGCGCGCGAGGAGAAAATGATCGCCGAATTTGCCGCGCGCGAGCCTACGGGAATTGCGGTTGTAGAAGGAGCTATTCTGATCGAGACGGGAAGTTACAAACGTTTCGATAGGCTGATCGTGGTGAGTTGCAGTGAGGAGCAGCAAATGGAGCGCGCCATGCGCCGCGATGGCGTGACCGAAGCGGAAGTGCGCGCCCGTCTGAGCCGGCAGATGCCGCTCGCCGAGAAACGAAAGCTGGCGGATTTCGTCATTGATACATCGGGGGACAAAGAAGATACCATTCGGCAGGCCTCCACGGTTTATGCAGAATTGCGGAGAATAGAAAGATGAGAATTTTGCGGCCATTTCTTTGGGCGGCGGTCCTGGTAACCGCTTTCGTGTACGTCACTTCGGTTGGGCACTGGAATCTTGCCGGATTCCTGCCGCAGGTGCGCTCGGCTTCAGTAAATAAGATCTACACGGAAGCCTCCGCGGCGGGCAACTTCTCCTCGGACGAACAGAACAATATCGATATTTATAAGGCTTCGCGCGATGCCACCGTGAATATCACGTCGGTGGTCTACCGGGAGGGCTTCTTTTTCGAGTTGATTCCGGAAAAGGGCGTCGGATCGGGATTCATTATCAATCCGAACGGCGAGATTCTCACCAACAATCACGTGGTGAGCGGCGGCGGCTCCCGTTTGACCGTGACTCTTTCCGACAATAAAAAATTACGGGCGACCATCTTATGGACCGATTCGCGCAACGACCTGGCAATGGTCAAGATCGATGCCGGCCGCAAGCTGCCCTATCTAAAACTGGGCGATTCCGATTCACTGGTAGTCGGGCAGAAGGTGCTGGCGATCGGAAATCCGTTTGAATTCCAAGGAACACTCACCACCGGCATTGTCAGTTCTTTGAACCGCACCATTGAGCCGGAAGACGGTCAGCGCCTGGAAGGAATGATTCAAACCGATGCGGCTATCAATCCCGGCAATAGCGGAGGGCCGCTGCTCGATTCTCACGGAAACGTGATCGGGATCAATACCGCAATTTACGGTAATGGCTCGCAGGGAAGCATAGGTTTGGGATTCGCAATGCCGATCAATCGGGCCAAACCGATGCTCGAAGAGTACGCGCAAACGGGCCGGGTGGCGCGGCCGTCGCTGGGAATCAGAACGGTCTATATCGCGGGCGATCTGGCTGAAGAACTGAATCTGCCGGGGCGCGGCGGCCTGTTAATTCAAAGCGTGGAGCGCGGTTCTTCAGCGGACATGGCCGGCCTGCGTGGTCCAAGGCAGGTAGTTACCGTGGGCAATTACCAACTGGGAATTGGTGGCGATTTCATAGTGGCCGTGGAGGGACAAGCAGTGGAAGGAATTGAGACGCTCACCCGAGCTTTCAATCGCAAGAGAGCGGGCGACACTTTAAATCTGACCGTCTACCGCAACGGACGCACACAGCAAATCAACGTGCGCCTGGGCGAGGCGGGTAGAGCCGTGTTATAGAAGCCCGTGCTCAGCAATCCCGTCACAGTAAATAAAAAAGCCGGCGCGTACATAAGAGTAGCGCCGGCATTGTGTGCTTCTTACTTCAGCTTTTTCTCAGGCGGTGGGGGTTCCTTTGGCAGTAGCCGTGGCCACCTGCGTAGCCTTGTTCTTACTGCCGGGAGGCCTTCCGCGCCGCTTGGCAGGAGTCATCTCCGCCATCCAGGCAGGCGGCCTTCCCCTTCGGGGAACTCGTGTGCGCGCCAATCGTTCCAGGCTCTGGATCGCCTCCTCTATTTGAGTGCGTTCCTCTTTTAATTCAGTTAGTATTTTTGATACGTCCATGTTTTCCGCCCTCCGGCCTTGGACGAAACCGCTTCCAGGCCGGTTTTGATTCTCATTATACGCTCCGATTTGATCGATTCAGAAAGTATTCTGAGCAATATTTTTTGTGATTTTTTTGCCGGGATGTATTGCCTTCGGGTACCGGCGTACAATACGTACCGTACTGTACAGATTACTCAGAGGTACTTCTTATTAGCTTTTCCATTCCAATAGAAATAGAACGGAAGTCCCAATATCATGATACCGATTCCTAGAAAAGATTCCCGGGGCCGATCAAATAATGTGGAAGTCAGTAAAATAATTGCTCCGGTTATAAAGAGTACCGGTACGGCTGGATAGGCTAAGGTAAGATAGGGACGCGGCAAGTTAGGTTTTTTTATGCGCAAAACAATCACGGCTGCGGCCGTCATTGCATACAGAATCCAACTGGCGAAGATGACTAAGTTAAAGAGGTCATCATACCGGCCGGAAAGAACCAGCAGGCAAGACCATACTGAGAGAGCGATGACAGCGTTGGCAGGCGTGTGATGCCGCGGGTGGACGCGCTTGAGGGCGGTGAAGAAGTGTCCATCCCGCGCCGCCGCGTAAGGCACGCGCGCGCCCGAAAGAATCGAACCATTCAGCGCGGCGAAAATGCTGATCATGGCGGCAACCGATACGGCGTGACCGCCGCCTGAACCGAAAATGCGCGACATCATAGTGGCGGCGACACGCGGTTCACCGGCTACTTGTGTAGGGCTGAGCACGTGGAAATAAGCCGCGTTGGCCAGCAGATATATCGCAATTACAGCTAGGGTCCCGCCAATCAAAGCGCGTGGCAGGTTGCGCTGGGGGTGGCGAATTTCGGATCCGACCATTGCGGCATTATTCCAACCGTCGTAAGCCCAAAGTGCGGCGACGAGGGCGGCGATGAAGCCGGTAAGGGTAATCGGCGAGAGCGCGCCGGGCTGAGGTCCGGTGGCAGGCTGAAAGCCTGGCACCACAAGACCAATCACGATCAGTGCGGCGATCAGAATTACTTTCAGCAATGTCACTGCCGTCTGC
>DATBID010000306.1:0-14106 GCA_036557125.1 Bryobacteraceae bacterium
TGAGACTGCGGTAGACGGCTTCCACGAACATGTCAGTCGTCCAGAATCCCGTGGTGGTGCCGTACTCGGGATCGTAGTCCCGCGTGGGTCGGGCGGCTTTCACCTGTTCCAGGGTCATTCCCTTCTTGATCAGGTTTTGGACGCGGTCGCGGATGATGGTGGCCATGTCGCGATACTCCACCACGTCGGCCTGATCGCAGAGACGGCCGTGACCGGGAATGACGTAGGTGCCGCCTTCCTGCTTGTCGGCAGGGATGGTCAGTTCGATCAGCTTGTTGAGCGCGGCGATGATGCCCTGAATATTGCCGCCGCGTTTTAAGTCGATAACCGGATAGTTGCCGGGAGTGAAGATGTCACCGGCGCTCACCACGTCGGAGCGGCGGAAATAGACGAAGCTGTCGCCATCGGTGTGGGCATTGGGTTCATGAATGATCTCGATGCCCTCGCCGTTGAAGAACATGTGCTTCTGATTGGTGATGTAGGTATCGGTGGGCAGGGCGCCGAAAGGAATGGCGGCTTCGCCTGCCGCGGGAGGCGCGCTCATGCGATCAAGCACAGCCTGGTACGCGATAACCGCTGCGCCTTCGGCGGCATCGGTGATATTTCCTGCCACGTTTCCGCCGGTAATCGTGACTCCGGCCTTTGCAATTGCTTCGTTGCCGCCGGTGTGATCCGCGTGAACGTGCGTATTGATGATGTAGCGGATTGGCCTGCTGGAGAGTTTGCGAACCTCGGCCAGCACTTTCTCGCTATTCTGGGCAAGGCCCGTATCCACGAGCAGAACGCCCTGGTTGCCAATCTGCACGGTGATGTTTCCGCCGGCGCCGACGAGCATGTAAACATTGCCTTGCACGGGGAGGACGTGCAATTCGGCAGTCTGTTGAGCCGGGCTTAGGGAGGATACCGCTGCCCCAATAGCCAGCGCCGCAAATAAATTCCGTGTCATAGGAGTCCCGTTTATTTGGCTGCGGCGAGCTTCTGCCGCTGTTCGGCCGCTAGCTTCTGCTGGTATTCGGGGTACATGGTTTCGGCGCCTCCGCGGGCCGCTTGAGGCGGGACGCCATATTTCTTCGGGAACTCATCCAGAAACTTGTTTTCGCCCGGCAGATGATTCGGGACCACACCCGGCGCGCGAATCACTTCCGTGACCGGCTCGCAGGGGTAGGGGTCAATGTGCTGGCGCGGATCGGCCACCCAGTTGGTGGTGCGAATGAACGGCTCAGTGAGGTAAGCAGGGTCAGTGACAATGCTCACCAGCGTGAGGTAATCATCGTGGCGGATCCAATGCTCGGTCAGCGTGGCTTTATCGCTGCGCGGAATGCCGTTGCGCCGGATCCAGCCGATTTTCAAATGGGTGGTATAGACCGTGAGCATGTCGCCGTCCCATTTGCCGGTAGAAAAACCCTGCCAGGTGTGCGCCGCATATTCCGGCGGATGCGGCCGACCGTCCATCCAGATGGTGCGCTCGGGCGCTTGCCAGGAGATATGCGTGTGATAGGCGATCAACTTCTGAGATTCGCGATCGACCTCTTTCCAGATCCGCAAATTCGCTGGGCCGCGCGGGCCATAATCGGCCGGGTGCGGCTTGCACTGATGCTCGGGCAGCGTCAGCAGCGAGGCATCCCAGGTATCGCCGCGCATGCGCGCCGCGTCGTTGATAGGCAGTCCGAGATAGTCGCCGATATCGGGGCCGGGGATGCGCTCCGGCTGATCCTCGTGGAAGCGAGGCGCCCACTCTCCGGATGGATCGACTTGAGCCAACGCCGGTAGAGCGGAGAACACGGCGCACACGAATCCGAAGCCAAACACAACTTTAGCAGCCCTTTTCATTGCACCCTCCCGTCTGCCATAGTCTAGGAGACTTTCGACTGAAGCAGCTTACACAATTCCCGCTTGCATGAACAGAATCTTTACTCACTTCGCTCCCTGGCGGCGGTAGACCGCGGGCGAGACTCCCACCTGCCGCAGGAACCAGTTCGAGAGATGGCTCTGCGAGGAGAAACCAACAGTTAGAGCTACGTCCACGATGGGAGTATCCGTGCCGCGCAGCAGTTCTTTGGCGCGTTCCAAGCGGCGCTCGAGCACGTAGCGGTGCGGCGATTGGCCCACGGCCATTTTGAAGGCCCGCGCGAGATAGAGGGGACTGATGCCCACTTCCGAGGCCATGCGCTCCAGGCTCAAATCGTCTCCGAGGTTTTCTTCGATGTATTCGATTAACCGGCGCATGCGCCAGCCGGAGATTTGCTGGGGCGCCCGCACACGCGGCGGCTTCGAACGGACCGAATGGTGGCGAGCCAGATGAGCTGCGATCATCTGGGCCAAGGTATCGATATACAGCCCATCTTCGGCGGTGCCCTCGCGCAAGGAGCCGGCAATGGCTATGGCGAGCTGTTCCAAAAGCGGGTCCGTCATGGCGAAGCGCGGCACAATCGCAGCCGCCGCAACATCGCAGCCGTACATATCCGCGACGGCCGCTTCGTAGATGGATTGGCGTAAATAGACCTGCAAAATTTCCGGGTGACCATTGTGCCGCCATTGGGTAATGGCTTCGCCGGGGGTCAGGCAGATGCGGCGCGGCCCGATTAACGCCTTTTCGACGGATGCCCCTGCGATCTTGCGAGTGACTTCGGTGGGCCGAGTGAGATGGTAGATAAAGGACGGGTGATGAATGGCCGCTTCGGTTGCCTGGAACGGACCTTCTTCGAGAATGGCGGCGTAGAGCGAGCGCCAACCGATTTCCGGACTTTCAGCAATGACGCGATTGCCGGGCCTGAGGACCCGTCCGTGCGTCTCGCGGACGGTAAAAATCGGGGTTTCCCTCGTGAGCACAAAAGCCTCTCCAAGGAGGTTAGGGGTATTATACGCCCGCAGCCCTACGTTCTGAGCCGCGACCGTCAGGGAGGGGCGCGCGACATGAGAGTGGTAGACTGCGCGAAGTTCAAGGCAATTCGCGGAATCTGAGCGTATACGGTACGCTTTTCTGAGCCGCGACCAGAGGGAGCGGTCGATCTGATTCGAGGGCATCAGAGTGACCTACCTCATCACCTTCGCCTGCTATGGTTGCCACTTGCATGGAGACCCGTCGGGTTCTGTAAATCGCCATCACAATCTGCCCGGAGGCCGTTTGGTGGAACCCGATCCCCAGCTATTGAAGGCAGAGTTGCGAAGCATGGATCAACCGCCGTATCGCCTGGATGTAAGTCGACGGAAAATCGTACTCGATGCTCTGGTGGATCGTTGCCAGCAGCAACAATGGAAGCTACCGGCGGCGCATGTGCGCACGAACCACGTTCACCTGGTAGTGGGAGCGGAGGTTCGGCCCGAACGGGTCATGAATGATCTGAAATCCTATGCCAGCCGCAGTCTGAATCGGAAGGGGACGGATGAGCCGGCTCGCAAACGGTGGGCGCGGCATGGGAGCACGCGGTGGCTGTGGAAGCCAGAACATATTTCTGCTGCCATTTGCTACGTTGTCGATGAGCAAGGCGAACCGCTGGCTGTTTTCAAGGCTGTCGAAGCCTGAAGCAGACCGCTCCCTACGGTCGCGGCTCAGAAAGGCTCCCGGCATCCCACTTTTATGTCGCGCACTCTCGGCAGGGAGCGGCTAGCTGAAAGTAGGCAGAACTGTGCGGTGACCAACAACGCGCCGCTACAATAAGAGTTCCATGAAGAAGCGGTCTTTTCTTCTAGCAGTGGCTATCCTTGCGGGTTTCGCGCTTTCGCAGCCTAAACCGAGAGAACAGGTGGGACCGCTCCCCGAAGGCGGCTTTCTGCTCAACAGCGGATGGCGGCTCGAGCCCGCAGGCAAACAAATTCCGCTCAGCACTCTCCCCATGGCCGAAGCCCTGTCTCCCGATGGCAAATATCTACTGGCGCTCAACGGCGGCTATGAGCCTCCCTCGATTAGCGTGATCGATACAGCATCAGCCTCGGTAGTCCAAACCGTCCCGGTGACAGATGGTTGGTTGGGTCTCACATTTTCGCCCGCGGGCGATCGCGTCTATGTGGGCGGCGGCTCTACCGGCGCGGTGTTCGAATTTGTCTTTCGCGATGGCAAGCTGCAGCCGGGCCGCACGTTCCCGGTGATTCCGCAGAATGAGCGCTCAGCGCGCGACCTTGTCGGCGATGTGGCTCTCTCTCCCGATGGCCGCCTGCTTTACGCGGCGGATGTTTTTCACGATGGCATTGCGGTGGTGAACCCGCAATCGGGCGTGGTCATTTTGCGCTTCAAAACCGGGCGCCGCCCCTACCGCATTCTGTTTCATCCGGACGGCAAATCGCTGTTTGTCACTCACTGGGCCGATGGCACGCTGGGCCACTATGATGCCTCTTCCGGCCAGCGTCTGGCGCTTGTGCGGATCGGCCCACACCCAACGGACATGGTCTGGCGCAGCGGAGCCAGCCCGCCCGATGTAGCCGAAGGAGAACCTACCTGGGACGCGCGCCTTTTCGTGGCTGCAGCGAATACGAATAATGTCTACGCCGTAGGCGTGAGCAAGACAAAAGACCTGAACCTGGTGGAAACCATCAACGTCTCCCTCACTCCGCAGCAGCCAGTAGGCATGACTCCTTCCGCGTTGGCCCTTAGCTCCGATGCGCGCCATTTATACATAGCCTGCTCTGATGCCAACGCAGTCGCCGTTGCCGACGTTTCCGGCGAGCGTACCAATATCGAGGGGTTCATTCCAACCGGCTGGTATCCCACCGCTGTGCGCGCACTGCGTAACGGGACGCTGGTGGTGCTGAATGGCAAAGGCGTCCGCTCATACCCGAATCCGAAAGGAACCGACCTGGTGACGTCAGGGAGTAAGTCGGCCGCTTACGTCGGCCGGTTGCAAACCGGCACTGCGTCGTGGATTGCGGATGCTGCTTCGGCTGATCACCTTGCTGCCTGGACTAAGACCGTATTCGCCAACACTCCCTACACCGACGCCAAACTCGCAGAGCCGAATCCACTACCTTCTATCGATCACGTCATCTATATCGTCAAGGAAAATCGCTCCTACGACCAAGTCCTGGGCGATCTGAAGGAAGGCAACGGCGACCCATCGCTGGTGCTGTTCGGCGAAAACGTCACGCCCAATCATCACAAGCTGGCCCGCGAATTTGTGCTGTTCGACAACTTCTACGTCAATGCGGATATCAGCGCCGATGGCCACCACTGGTCCACAGCCGCAATCGCCAACGACTACGTAGAAAAACTCTGGCCGAGTAATTCCGCGCGCCGCCGCCAGGAATACGATTTCGAAGGCCAGGAGCCAACCGCCGCTCCGCCAGCAGGCTACCTCTGGACCAATGCCGCGCTCGCCGGCCTTTCCCTGCGTAACTTCGGCTATTGGGTGGAAAACAAGCCGAACGCGCCGGTAGGCTCGGAGCAGATCGCCGCTGTCCGTGACTCGGTTCTTTCCAAAGTCACCAACCGCTTCTTCCGCGGATACGACCAGAGATTTCCCGATGTTGAGCGCGCCAAGGTCTTTCTGAGCGAGCTGGCGGATTACGAAAAGGCAGGCCAGATGCCGCGGCTCGTGGTGATGCGGTTGGGCAATGACCACACCTCGGGAGCCTTACCCGGAGCGATCGCGCCACTCTCTTCGGTAGCGGATAACGATGCCGCGCTCGGCATGATCGTAGAAGGTGTTTCCCATTCGCGCTTCTGGCCATCCACCGCCGTATTTGTGGTGGAAGACGACGCGCAAAACGGCCCCGATCACGTGGATTCCCACCGTTCCCTTGCCTTCATCGTCTCCCCCTTCATCAAGCGCCACACTGTCGATAGCTCGATGTACAACACCGCGTCTGTGCTCCGCACGATGGAGCTGCTGTTGGGCCTGCGCCCCATGACTCACTTCGACGCCGCCGCCCGCGTTATGAGCGCGCCGTTTCAGCGGACCGCCGATACCGCGCCCTTCACTGCCGAAAAACCGCGGATCCGTCTCGACGAGCGCAACCCGGGCAATGCGCCCGGCGCGCGCGCTTCCGCCCGCATGGATTTTCACGAAGCAGACCTGAACGACGATGACGAGCTGACTGCCGTTCTCTGGGAGGCCATTCGCCACCAAGCGCCTCCTCCGCCTACCCGCAGCTATTTCAGCCGGTAATCTCAATGCCCCAAATCTATCTTTGTTTCCTGTGGCATATGCATCAGCCCTTCTACAAGGACCTGGTTCTGGGCGAGTACAAGCTTCCCTGGACGCGCATGCACGCGCTCAAAGACTACTTCGGGATGGCTCGCATCCTGGAAGATTTCCCGCAAATCCGGCAGACATTCAACCTGGTGCCTTCCATGATGGCTCAAGTGGTGGAATACGCCGAAGGCAAAGCCGCCGATCCGTTTCTTGCGATTGCTCTGAAACCCGCTGAATCCCTAAGCCCCGAAGACCGTGCCTTGCTGCTGCGGCACTCCTTCTATTCCGATCCGCAACAGATGATTTATCGCTACCCACGCTACAGGGAGCTATTCGATATGTGGCAGGACCAGAGAGCCAGTTTCGGCCCCGGCGGCAATCCCGCAGCCTTTTCGGTACAGGAATTACGCGACCTGCAGATGTGGTCGCAGCTTGCCTGGTTCGATGAAGAATTTCAGTCCGGCGATCCGGAGGTCAGCGAATGGGTGCGGCGCGGCCGCAATTTCAGCTTGGACGACCAGCGCCGCATGGGCGAAAAGCAGCGGGAAGTGATCGGCAAAGTGCTGCCCGAATACCGCAAGCTGGCCGCTTCCGGGCAGATCGAAATTTCCACTACTCCTTATTACCATCCGATCCTTCCGCTATTGTGCGATTCCGATATCGCCTCGGTATCGCATCCCAACGTGCCTCTGCCTCCTCGTTTCCGTTATCCCCAGGACGCGCGCCTGCAACTGACCATGGCTCGCGAGTACATTACGCAGCAGTTCGGCACAGCGCCCGTCGGCCTCTGGCCCTCCGAAGGCTCGGTGTCCGATGAAGCGCTCGCCATTGCTTCGGAGGTTGGTTTCACATGGGCCGCCACCGATAGTGGAGTGCTCAACCGAACTCTGGACCGGACGGTGCCCGTCGAGGGCTTATATCGTCCCTATCAGTGGCGTAAAGGCGATCGCGCGATGCACATGATTTTCCGTGATCATTTCCTGAGCGACCTGATTGGGTTCGTCTACGCCAAAATGGACGCGGCCCAGGCGGCGGAGGATTTCTTGCGGCGCATCCGCGAGAATTGCGCGGGTATTCTGGCCTCCGGAGCGGACGCGCTGGTGCCCATCATTTTGGATGGCGAAAACGCCTGGGAGTATTACTACCGCAACGGCCGCCCGTTCTTCCGCGAATTATATGAGCGCATCAGCCACGACCCGCGCATGAGCGCCATCACGGTGGGAGAAGCCTTCGCGCGGTTCCTACCCGAGAACCTGGACCACATTTTCCCCGGCTCATGGATCGACGCCAACTTCGATGTCTGGATCGGCGCGGAAGAGGACAACCAGGCGTGGACGCAGCTTCTGCGCGCCCGCCAGACCTACGATGCCGCGGCCACACCCGCCGGCGAACGGCGGCGCATGGCCATGGAGGAATTGCTCATTGCGGAGGGCAGCGACTGGTGCTGGTGGTACGGCCCGGAACACGATTCCGCCAACCGCGAGGAATTCGACCAGCTCTACCGCAGCCACCTGGCGAACGTTTATCGGTTCCTGGATCTCACGCCTCCGGAGGAGCTTTCCCGCCCCATCTTGCGCGTTACTTTGCCTGAAGTGCAGATCGCAGCTAGCGGCCCCATCCGGCCGGTGATCGATGGCATGGTGACTTCGTATTTCGAGTGGATGGGCGCCGGTATGTATACCGTGGATGGCCGCTCGGGTTCCATGCACGGCAAGAAATTTCTCATTAGGGAAGTGCAATACGGCACCGATGGCGTGAACCTATACCTGCGAGTGGATTTTCACCCGGGTTACGAAACCGAACTTTCGGGCATGGAAGCGCGGCTAACGGCGGAATCGCCCGATGGTAGCCGGGCAAGCCGGGTTTCTCTGCTGTTCACCGGCGGCGCGGCCAGCGTCAAGGAACAGCAACTGGCGCGGCCCTCGACAGCCCCGGCCACCGAACCCATCGAATGCGCCTTCTCGAGCGTGCTGGAGGTGCGGCTGCTGCTGGCCGCCCTTGGCATTCCCGAAGGCGGCGGCGTGCGATTCCAGTTCTCCCTCTGGCAGGGGGGCCTGCCCATGGATGCGGTGCCGCAGCAGGGGTATATTCGGATGGGGACGACGGACCCGAAGGAACTGGTGGAGTAGACCGTTGTGAACGTGGGTCAGGGCTGGCTGTCTGACTCCCCTGACTGGCAACTCGGCGAGCCGGAGTTTCTGGCTTTCGGCGAACATGCGTCAAAACCTCCGGGCATAGCACTTTTTTCGGCAGCTTCGGTAATTCCGGATTAGAATGACTTATTCCAGTGGCACGATCAAGTGTTTCACGTTCTGCCAGGCTCCGCTAACGATTGCATCAAGCACCACCCTGGGCCGGACATCGTAGCAAGTAAGATCGCCAATCGGCAACCAATGTTGAGTTAACTGCCGCTCGCTGCTCTGAACATCGTAGGAATCCAGACTCACCCGGAAATAGTGTTCAACGGAGTGCAGGAGCGCTCGGTCAAACCGGAACCGGTTCTCCACAACAAAGAGGTACACGGCCTCCACGACATTGCATCCCGTCTCTTCCCGGTATTCTTGGCGCAACCGCTCCTCCATTAGTTCGCCAAACTCCAAAGCGCCACCTATGAACGCATAGCACGCATCCGGATCGTCGGCGGGGCGTTGCACCAGAACCTCCGCGCCGCGCAAACAAATGCTTCGGACACTGATCCGGTGCGCTTTTGCTCAGACGTGTTTCGCAAGAACCGTGTTTGGCTTAACGACATTGACAGCCGCCGTCGTCTTCCTGGATCACCTCAAAGACCAGTTCCGCCATAGGCCTACGATACGCCAGACCTCAGCAGGGTTACATCCAAGTGATTGAAAGAGCTAAGGGCTTTTGTGGAAACCTATCGTCACAGCATGATAGTATGCCCAGCATCTTCAATGGCTTCGAGCACCTGCCTGATGATTTTCGGGTGCAGAGTTGCGCCGCTGTGGAACGGAACAGTGATTCGCAGAATGCCCTTCCCCTAGATACGATGACTGCCCTTGGAACGGAGCAGTTGAAAGCCGGCACCGAGCAACGCGCGCTCCGCTTCGATCGCCGTCCACCGAGGTGGCTTAGGCATTCACTTCGATGGTGGTAGTCAGAATCTCTCGGCTGAGCAGATCATCGCGTTCGTCATTCGGCAGCGTTTCGAGATAGAGCTCGATGGCCTCCCTGATATTGGCCAAAGCCTCCTCCAGCGAGTCCCCCTGCGATTGGCATCCCTTCAGTTCGGGGCACCAGACGTAGAAACCGTGCTCATCCCTCTTGATTACCACACTTGCCTTGCGGGCCATGGTTACAGTGTATCGTCTCCTGAATTGTGGCTGCATGCGCGTTCCCCAGCCGTCATCTCCGGTAATTGCTTCACTTACCGCATCTGATAAGCCACAACCAGGCTGGCCCGGGATCCCGATTCCGGCTCGGCCTCTATCTCCACCACATAGTCTTTGCCTTCCCAGCGTTCTTCTTCGAGCCAAAGAAAGGTAAATCGAATCGGCGCCTTCTGTTCCTCAGCCACTCGAATGTCTGCGAATTCGACGCCAATTCCTGTCGGATTCGATCGTGTATCGATAGGGTGCTGCCATTCGTCATTCGTCCAGTGCAGCAGGAAGGGTGAGTTGGCCTGGATGCGCAGCAGCGAGCCCGGCACGGCCGTCCGAACTTGGCGATTCAGCTTCCATACTTCAAACGGTTTGCGCTCGCCGTCCCGTCTCACGTAGCGGTCATAGACCGGGTCGATCAAGTCGAAGACTTTGCCGTCCGCAGCGGAGCGATTCAGTTTTACGTATTCGGAATGCGCCCACAACAGGGGCACGGCAGAATCCGTTGCCAGGCCGAATCGAAAATGGCGGGAAGGCAAATCGGCCTCATCCCAGATCTGTTCCGGTATCAGGCCGATGCCTTGAGAGAAGCCTTCCATGGCGCGCAAATACGATCCAGGGTCCCGTCCGGCGGCGATTTCGTAGTGGCCGCGCTCGCCGGTCAGCAGCGGCCAGCCACGCCCTTTGCCCCATCCTATATACGACCCGCCGTCCTCCCGCTGGCCGTAGCCATCGTGGTTGTAGCGATGCCAACACGGACCATATGGTGTATCTATCTTGAGTAGAGCGTCCACCACACGAAGCGAGTCCTCAATAATCGGATCGTGCGCGCTGCGAATCCCGTAGCGAACCAGTTCGAGAAAGCCGGCGTCCACGATGTCTTTGGCGGGAAATTCATAACGCGCGCCCGGAGGCTGATTGGCTAACACCAATGTTCCGCAATTCGGATCCTCATCCGTGCAGTCCGGCGCATGGGCAGGATTGATGCGAATGTAGTGCCGGCTGATCCCCTCAACGAGAGTGCCGCGCGTGGTAACGGTCCAGTATTCGATGTGCGCTTCCAGAAAATCTGCGTAGTCGCGAACGAACCCGGCTGTTGCGTGATCGCCGCGATCAGCCAGGAATTCAGCCGCGCAGATTAATGCCGCTATGTGGACTGCCAGCGTGGATGGCGAATAACCGCCGGCTTCCTCCCACCGCTCCTGCGCTGTGATCGGTCCTTGGCGGATGAGAAAGGAGCAGGCGCGGTGAACCATCCCGTACGGGTCGAAGTTCCCCAACGCGTCGTGTTTCCACAGACGCCAGGCCAGCAACACGGGAAACGCCACCTCGTCCAACTGAACGCCTTGCCAGTATGGCCGGCCGTCAATCCAGAAATTCTGGTAAAAGCCCCCGTCCTCGCGCTGCGATACTGCCAGATAAATGAGCGAGCGCAGCGGCGTGGCGAAATCGCCGGCAGCCAGTAACGCGCTGACGGATTTCACCAGGTCGCGAGTCCACACGAGGTGATAGCCGCCAAGATCCCAGTCCCCTTTTTCATTTCCCCACGGGATGCTGAGGGATGCGATCAGCGCGCCGGGATAGGTTTTGTCTTCATGCGCCAGCAGAAGATTCACGCTTCGCTCGAATAACTTGGGCCTGTCCGAACTCGCGGCCAGAACGAAGCGCTTCGAGGTTCGCTGCCATTGGTTGATAAAAGCTTCCCGTGTTTTTTCGAATGGGATACTCAACGACTGAGCGAGAGTGCTGAGCGCGTCGTGCTGGCTGGTCCCGAATGCCAGACCAACCGTGAACTCGGCGGTGCGTGAGAGGTCCAGGCCGCCCGTCAAAGCGATGTTTCCGTCTAACGCTAAATCGTACTGCCAGTCGAGGCGGTAGTTGTTGGACAGGTCGGTCCAGCCGTCATTCACGCCAACATACCCGCACGACATTTCCTCGAACGGAACCGTGGCTCCGATTACCAGCCAGGTATTTCCCTTGTACGCGGCCAGATATTTGTGGCCACCTGTCCGCAGAACCATGCCGTTGTTATGCCAGCCTCCGATTTCCAGATGCGGCGCGCACAGCACGAACATTCGCATCTTGGCCATCATTTCCGGAGACGCATCCAGGCGTGTGTGCACCAGCAGACATGTCTGGTGTGGATCGCCGAGAATTGTGCGGTGAAGCCGGTAGCGGCCTTGTTTCTCGTAGTTGGTCACTTCGAATCCGAGGGCCGTTTCCGAAACGCAATCGATTTGTTCGCAGTGAAAGTTGCGGCGCTCGTCGTGGAAGAAGGTTTCGCCGTCGGTGAACAGGAATTGGAAGTCCCGGATCTGCGGTGTGTCGATAGTCGGATAGTAGACCTCGGTGACGCACCCGGCATCGAGTGTGTACCAGAGGCGGCTCGAAGTCGAATACGCGGTTCCCACCGCCGCTTTGGCGCCGCGCGTCCATCGCGGCTCGATACCTGGCCCGCCAGGCGCAAGTCTTTGCCCTTCCGATTCGAGTGCCATATTCGATTCACCTACAGGGATGCCGGTCAAGAGCCGTTATTTTAGGCGCCAGGCAATCCGGCTCTTGGCCGCGCCGCCCGCATAAATCATGATTATTCAACAGTTTCGTTTTTCCGCGCAGCTACGGATTTCACGGATTTTATGCACACTTTGGGCACACCTCAGGCCTGCAGAATCAACTTGGCTGGGAGGGAACTGTTGACTGAAAGGATTTAATGGTCGGGCCGCCGGGATTTGAACCCGGGACCTCTTGCACCCCAAGCAAGCGCGCTAGCCAGGCTGCGCCACGGCCCGATCGTTACTATTCTACACGCTGCCTCTCTGCCCGCTGTCCTCTTCTAGTTTGGCGGCTTCGCTTTTCCCAGCAGCTTGTCCAGAATCTTTGCCGCCCTGTCCACTTCTGCCTCAGTAATCGTGTAGGGCGGCAGGAACCGCAGAATCGTCTCATGTGTGCAATTAATCAGCAATCGCGCGCGAATTGCGTCCAGCACAATCTGCTTGCCGGGAAATAGCAACTCCATGCCCAGCATTAAGCCGAACCCGCGAACCTCTTTCACGCAGGCATGCTTCGCCGCCAGACGCTCCAGGCTCGCTTTAAAGTAATCGCCCACGCTGCGAATCGAGGGCAGCAGTTCATCCAGAATGTCCAGAAACTCCAGCGCCACGCGGCATGCCAACGCGCCTCCTCCGAAGGTACTCCCGTGCATGCCGGGCCTTATGGCGGCAGCCGCTTTTTCGTTAGCGATTACGAAGCCCAGCGGAATGCCGCACGCCACGGGCTTGGCCGCACACATTACATCCGGCACAACCACCGGCGTCGAACGCTGATACGCGAAATACACGCCCGGCCTTCCTACGCCGCATTGGGTCTCGTCCGCCACCAGCAGAGCGTTATGCCGGTCAGCCAATTCCCGCGCCTTCAGCGCATACTCGTGCGTCAGCGGATAGATCCCGCCTTCGCCTTGAATCATCTCGAGAAAAATCCCGGCCGTCCGGCCGCTGACCGCCGCCTCGAGCGCGTCCATATCGTTAATCGGCACGAACTTCACCCCGGGCAGCAGCGGCTCGAAATCCGTGCGGTATTTCGGTTGCCCGGTGATTGAAAGCGCCCCCAACGTCCGTCCATGAAACGAATTATCGAGCGAAACGATTTCGTATTTGTCGGGGCTGATTGCGCGCCCATATGCCCGCGCAATCTTCAGCGCGCCTTCCACCGCCTCGGTTCCGGTATTCGCGAAAAATGCACGGTCGAGTCCGCTCATCTTCGCCAACCGCTCCGCCAGTTGCCCCTGGTATGGATGGTAGTAAAGATTAGAGCAATGGATCAGCCGCGCGGCCTGCTCGC
Organism: Bryobacteraceae bacterium; assembly: GCA_036557125.1. Lineage (GTDB taxonomy): Bacteria > Acidobacteriota > Terriglobia > Bryobacterales > Bryobacteraceae > PSRJ01. The sequence goes on from DATBID010000306.1 coordinate 13,304, forward strand.
GAATCGTCTTCACAATCCGCGGATGACCGTATCCCAGGGCGTTCACGCCGATGCCCGCGATCAGGTCCAGGTATCGCCGCCCTTCCGTGTCGAATACGTAACAGCCCCTGCCGCGCTCCAGCACCACCGGATATCGTGTGTAATTCTGCAGCAGGTGCTCGCGTTCCAGATCCATGATGCCGCGGGCGATCTCGTCCGCCGGGGCGGCAACAGGCGGGAGCGTAGTAGTCATTTCCTAATCATACGCGAATGGCCGGAAGTTACAATAAATCATCCAGTGCCCAAACGCATCGCCATTGTGGAAGACGAGTCGGAACTCGCCACGTTGCTCGACTATAATCTGAGTCATCATGGCTTCGAGACCCAAGTATTCGGCGGCTCCGAGGGCACGCTCAAAGCTCTGGAGAACCTCAGGCCGGATCTGATCCTTTTGGATGTCATGCTCCCTGGCCCTGATGGATTCGAGCTTTGCCGCGCGATCCGCCATTCCGCCGTGCTCGCCCGCACGCCGGTCCTGTTCCTCACCGCCCGGTCCGATGAAGTGGACCGCGTGCTGGGCCTCGAGATCGGCGGCGACGATTACATGACTAAACCCTTCAGCACCCGGGAACTGGTAGCCCGCGTCAAAGCCCATCTGCGCCGTGAAGAAATGGGCAACGATTCTGTCGTCACCGGCCTCGGCCGCTTCCGCCTGGACCGAGGCGCCCGCCGCGTTTTCATTGACGATCGCGAGCTTTCTCTCACCTCCACCGAGTTCAATCTCCTGGAGTTCTTCCTGACGCATCCCGGCCGCGCATACAGCC
>DATBID010000307.1:0-9732 GCA_036557125.1 Bryobacteraceae bacterium
AAAATGATCGCGGAGGGGAGGTAACTATGGCGGCCCTCAAAGAAGAATCTGTCAATGTCTACGGCGCAACACTCACGCGTCGTGAGCTAGTCAAAACCGGCGGCGCTTTGCTAGTCGGTTTTGGCTTTGCCGCGTCGGGCGTCTTCGACAAATCCGCGAAGGCAGCGGTACCGAAGAACACGCTCGATCCTACCCTGCCCGGTTCGTGGGTTGAGATTCACCCCGATAACACCATCCTGATTCGCACCGGCAAGAGCGATTTCGGCCAGGGCACCACGTTCACCGCTTACCGGCAGATAGTGGCGGAGGAACTGAACGCGCCCTTTGACGCCATCAAAACCGTGATCATGGGCGATACGGACCGCACCCCGGATGGCAGCGGCGCATTCGATTTTCTCGGCCGTGGGACGCCGAATATCCGCAAAGCCGCGGCTTACACCTACCAAGCTCTCCTCGATCTCGCCGCCGAGCACCTGCGAGTGGCGAAGGAGCAGCTCACCGCCAAGGACGGTGTCGTTTCCGGCGGCGGCAAACGCATTTCGTACGGGGAACTGGTAAAGGGACGCCAGCTAAAGCTCACCATTCCCGTGATGGGCAGCCTCACCAGCCCTATGGGCTTGACGGTCACCGGAAACCCGCCCATGAAGCCGGTGAGCGAATACACAATTATCGGCAAGTCGCATAGGAACAGCGTCATCGCATCCAAAGTGGCCGCTCGTGAGCAATGGGCCACGGATGTCCGTCTGCCCGGCATGCTGCACGCCCGCATGGTCCATCCCAAAACGCTGGGATCGAAACTTGTTTCGGTTGGCGAATTGGACAAAACCCGCTTCCCCAATGCGCAAGTCGTTGTGAAAGGCAATTTGGTCGGCGTAGTTGCGCCCACGGAATGGGAAGCCATTCGCGCGGCGCAGCAGGTCGCGGGTGCCACGAAATGGTCCGATTGGAAAGGCCTTCCCGGAAACGACAAGCTGTTCGAGCATCTCCGGAACAACTCCGATTGGAAGAGCACTGCGGTCGCCAAGAGTGACAAGACCCGCGGCAATCCGGATCCGGCCCTGGCCGGGGCTTCGAAGAAACTGAAAGCCACCTACCAGATGCCGTTCATGAAGCACGCGCCCCTCGGCCCGACCATGGCCCTTGCCGATGTGCGGGCGGATGGCATGGTGCACATCTATACCCACAACCAGAATCCCCAGGCGTTGCGCGGCGAAATCGCACAGATGCTCGGCGTGGGCATCGGTCAGATCGTCGTACGGACATTCTCCGGGCCCGGCCATTACGGGCGCTCCAACGGCGGCAATGCGGGCGCGGAAGATGAAGCTGTCATTCTCTCCAAGGCCGTAGGCAAGCCGGTGCGCGTGCAATGGATGCGCGACGAGGATTTCCAATGGTCCACGCAATCTCCCGCGGCTTTTTCCGATATTCAAATAGCCCTCGATCGAAAGGGCAAGATCGCGGCCTATCAAGTGGACCACTACATGCCCGCCATGCAGGACGATCGTCCGGTGGGCGCCGTGCTCGCCGGGTTGCCGACTATGGCGCCGCCGAACCCCAAGGGTGATTTCATCAGTTCCACGATGAACAGCATTCAGGACCCCTGGATCTACGACGGCGTTTCTATCCTGGCGGAGCACGGCCACGGCACATTCCAGGTCGGCCAGCAGGCCTCGCCGGTCACCATCGGTATCCGCGATCACAGCATGCGCACCCCCGGCCAGTTCCAGCAGAACTTCCCGCGCGAGTTGGCCATCAGCGAAGCCGCGGCGCTGGCCGGTGCGGATGCCATCCAGTTCCGCACCGACCACGCTACCGAAGATCGCGTAATCGGCGTGCTCAAAGCCGTGCGCGAAGCTTCCGGCTGGCAGACGCGACCCTCGCCCGCTCCGCACGCGGCTTCGACAGGCAATCAACCCCTGCGCGGTCGCGGCATTTCTGTCATGTTCCGCTCGGGCAGCTATTGGGCTTGCGTCTGCGAGATTGCGGTTACGCCCGCGACCGGCGCGATCCGCGTAGAAAAATACACCATCGCGGTGGACCCCGGCATCGTCGTTAATCCCATGCAGTTGAAACGGCAGGTGGAAGGCGGCGCGATCATGGGAATCAGCCACGCGCTGCTTGAAGAGGCCCGGTTCGATGAGAGCGGCATCACCGTCCGCGACTGGCGCACGTACCCGATTCTCACCATGGCCGACATACCGGAAATCAAAGTGGTGATGCTGCATAAGCCGGAAGTCGGCTACTACGGCGGCGGTTCAGAGGCCGCCAACGCCCTGGCCGCGCCCGCCATCGCCGCAGCCCTTCACGATGCCACGGGAAAAATTCTCCGGCGGCTGCCGTTGCGGCCCGAGTACGTGCAAACCGTACTTCGCGCCTAACTACCACTTTCCGAGCCGCGACCAAAGGGAGCGGCTCTAACCGCGGTTCGCCACCCGCTTCCCTCCAAGCACCGTAGCGCTCGGGAAAAGCCTCTGCCGCCCGCTCCGCTTGTTCCCGTAGTTATCCACGAATTCGAACCCGCCCTCCCTCAGTTCCAGCACCGCAACGTCCGCTACGGCGTCCGGCTTCAGCGTCCCGCGGTCGTGAAACACCGGAAATACGCGCGACGCATTGAGGGTTGCGCAGGCGATCACCTGATCGAGCGGCATCCCCAGCATCAGAAACTTCGACATCACATTCGGGAGGTCGATCACTCCGCTGGCGCGGCCTTCGGGTGTCCAATCCGTGGAAAAAGTGTCCGGCAGAAAGCGCGCGGCCATAACTTTATCGGCAATATCCCACCGCAAATGGCCCGTGCGCCCGTTGCCGAGGTCAAATTTCACGCCGCGCCGGCGGGCGGCCATCACTTCCGGCAGAATGTGCCCGTTGTCGTCGATAATGCTGTTCGGCGGCGGCGCAAACATATGCGTCACCACATCGCCGGGCTTCAAGAGCGCGAGCAGCTTGGGTAAGGGCGAGATCGTTTGCCCCATGTGAATCATCACGGGAATCTGAAAAGAGGACGCGACCTCCTGTGCCCGCCGCAGCACTTCAAAGTCATTCGCACCCGCAACATCGCGTGACAGCCGAGCCTTTACGCCCGCAATCGTGTCGCGGTAGCGCATGACTGCTTGCTTGGCGGCGGCGACATCGGCGCGGTTGAGGTCCATCGTGTCGCCCTCCTGCAGAATGCCGGCCCGGCCGATGTTGATGAGCACGCGGCATTGCTGCGGCGCGGCTTTCGCCACGGCCACTGTTTCGCCGATGCGATCTGCGCCTTGCGATCCGGCATCGATCAGACCCGTTACGCCATCCGCCAGGCAGAGCGACGCCCCATCCTTCACACGCCCGACGTGTGTGTGAATATCGATGAGGCCGGGCACGACCAGCTTGCCGTGCACATCCATCGTTTCGGCGCCCTCTGCCGAAATGTTCGATGCGATTGCCGCGATCCGGCCGTCCGCAATCGCCACATCGCGCACCGCATCAAGCTTGCGTGCCGGATCGATCACCCGTCCGCCCTTGATGACCAGATCGTATTTCTTAATGGTTGCCGCGTGCGGCGTTCGCAGAAACGCGCCACCCGCCGATGCGAAGATAAACTGCCGCCGGTTCATGGCTTCCTATTCTATGCGCTTTCGGCGGCCAGGTCGTCCAGCAGTTTTGCGGCCTCCGTCAGATGGTCTACGCCGAATACAGCCAATACCCGCGCCGAGCCCGGCTCAATGCCGCAATAAGAGTAATTAATGTTGACCTTCTTTTCGCCCAGCAGTGCGGCCGCGCGGCCCAACTGCCCCGGCCGGTGCGGCAGGCTCGCCACCGCGACGTCTTCCTCTTCGAAAATCATGCGCAGGCCGCCTAGTATGCGATTTGCTGTTTCCGGATTGTCGCACAGGAATCGTGCCAGGCTTTCGCCCTCCTCTACGTACGATTCGAACGCCAGCACATTCACGCCTTGTTCCGCCAATGCAAGGAAGCACCTCCCCAACGCTCCCGGTTTGTCTTCAATCGTGACCGTAAACTCCTTCGCCTTCGCCATTCCCGGATGGTAGCGCACGGCCGCGTTCACGTCCTTTTCTCCTGAATTTTTCATTGATTCCAGACCCATTTACCCCGTTTCTGCGGAAATGACTCAACGCCGCCGTGTTACAGCCGTAAGTGGGGTCAGGCTTTTAGCCTGCCGCCGGCCTTCCGGCCGGCGCAATCCCGCAATTTGGGTTTGTTCGTTCAGTTTTAGTTAAAGCTGAAAGCTGAACGCTGAACGCCGAAAGCTATTTGAAAACATGTCTACTCTCAACCAGATACACTCCAATCGCGAAAACGGAAAGCTCAGTCACGGTCCGGTGACGGAAGCAGGGAAGGCCGCTGTCCGCCTCAACGCTCTCAAGCATGGTCTCCGTGCCCGTCAACTCGTCCTTCCAACGGAATCCCAAGAGCAATTCGACCAGCTCTGTCACGATCTCGAATCCGAATGGCAACCTCAGACTCCAACCGAGCGGATCTGTTTGGAAGACATGGCAACTGCTCGCTGGAAATTGATTCGTGCCGAAAAGCAGGAAGTCTGGATCCACAGCCTCCCTCCCGATGATCCCAATAACAAACAACTGGATAGCGTCCTCCTCTTCCAAGGCCGCTTCGAACGCGCCTTCCAACGCGCCCTCCGCGAACTCCAAAAGCTCCGGAAAGACCGCCAAAACTCGGCCCAAAAAGCCGCCGAAGAAGAAGCCGAGGCAGCGAAGTCCGATGCTGCCGCGCACGCGCCCGTCCAGCCCATGTTCCGCGACACCAAGGACGAAAACGGTAACTATATGCGCGTCGTCGACACTCCCGGCAAGATCTGGAATAGAGCGAAACAGTGCTACCAGGTGGTTTATAACCCCGACCTGAATTATCCCGAGAAGCTCCGCCCTCTGTTCCCTACATTCGTTCGCGAGCTCGAAGATCCCGCGCCGGAGGACAATGAATAGCTGTGTTACTCTGAAAATTCCACCGTGTGCCGAAGCGACTCAGTGAGGCTGTAGTTCTGCGTACATACCCGCTAAGAGAAGCGGACCTCGTCGTCAGTTTTTTTACCCGGGATTGCGGAAAGCTGCGCGGCGTGGCCCGGCGGGCGCGCCGCCCGAAAAGCGTGTTTGGCGCGGGCTTGGAGCGTCTGTCGCACGTGCGCTTCGCCTATTACCAGCGGGAAACGCGCGAACTCGTGAACCTGAATTCCTGCGATTTGATCCGTTCTCAATTCGGCCTCGTCTCCGACTATCGCGCCGGTTACTCCGCCGGTGCCGCGCTCGATTACATCGCCGAGATCTCAGAGCAATTGCTCCCGCCCGAGGAAGCCAACGAGAAATTCTTTCGCTTGCTGCTTGCCGTTTTAGACTCTCTGCCCACGAATGTCTGGCGCGGTGTCACCTACTTCTCGCTTTGGGCCGTGCGCCTCTCCGGCTGGTTGCCGGCACTCGATGCTTGCCTGGGCTGCGGCAGCGTCCTCGAAGGTGAGCGCGCTTTCTTCAGCCGCGGGCGTTCCGGCTTGCTCTGCGACCATTGCCGTGCCGCGTTGGGAGGCTCGAATTACTGGGAGCTGAGCGTCAACTCTCGGGCCATCGCCGCCGAAATGCTGCGCCGTCCGGTGTCGCAGATTTCTGCAAACGGCTGGGCCGGAGACACCGCCGCCGATCTGCGCCGCTTCCTCGTGCAGCAGATCGAAACTCACGCCGAGCGCCGCCTCATTACGGCGCCCATGCTGGAAGAAGCGGCTGCGCCAGAAGGAAGCGAACTCTCTCCGATAACACAGATTGGCCGGGTTGCCCAATCAGCGAACCGCGCCGCTGCGCCGCAGGCGCTCAGCCGCCCTGCCAAGGGCTCGCGAGCGGCCTTTTGATCATGCCATCCTTTCAGGAAATCGTTCTCAAACTCAAGCAATACTGGGCCGACCGCGGCTGCATCATCCAGGAGCCGTACGATGTCGAAGTCGGCGCCGGCACCATGTGCCCGGAAACTTTTCTGCGCGTGCTCGGGCCGCGTGCATACCGCGTTGCTTACGTGCAGCCCAGCCGCCGTCCCGCTGATGGCCGGTATGGCGATAATCCCAATCGCCTGTTCAAACACAACCAGCTCCAGGTGATTTTGAAGCCCGCTCCCGAAGACGTCATTGAGCAATATCTGGGCAGCCTGGAAGCCATTGGCTACGATCTTCGAAGACACGATCTCAAGTTCGAAGAAGATAATTGGGAAGCGCCCACGTTGGGTGCTTGGGGCACCGGTTGGCAGGTGGTGCTCGATGGTCTGGAGATCACGCAGTTTACTTATTTTCAGCAATGCGGCGGCATTGATTTGGATGTTGTTCCCGCCGAGATCACTTACGGCCTCGAGCGCCTCACGGCGTTCCTGCAGGGTCGCGACAGTGTCTACGATATCGAATGGACCAAAGACTTTACCTATGGTGATGTTCGCTACCTGGACGAGCTGCAATATTCCGTCTACAACTTCGAAATGGCTGACGTCTCCACGCTCTGGAAGCTCTTCGAGTTGCATGAAGCCGAAGCCGCGCGTCTCCTCGCGGCGTATGATCCGAAGGCGCCTGATAAGCAGCGCTTCCCGCTGCTCGCCGCCTACGATCAAGTGCTCAAATGCTCCAACCTTTTTAATACGCTCGATTCGCGCGGCGCCATTAGCGTCAACGAGCGAGTTGGCGTTATTCAGCGTGTGCGCAAGCTCGCCGTTGGCGTAGCTCAATCGTGGCTCGATCAGCAAACCATACCAGCTCCCAGTCCCCAGCCCCCGGTCCCCAGCGCCGAGGTGAGCGCGTGAGCCTGCCCTTCCTGCTCGAAATCGGCGCCGAAGAAATTCCCGATTGGATGATCCCCGGAGCGCTCGAAAGCCTTCACATGCTGTTCGAGAAGATCGCCATCCCGCATGAGACGGTGCGCCTCGATGCTACCCCACGCCGCCTGGTCCTCCGCGCCGAGGGCCTGTCCGAGCGCCAGCCCGATACCGAAGAGCGCGTGCTTGGTCCCGCGCTTTCCGCCCCTCCGCAAGCGGTTGCGGGCTTTGCTCGCAAGCAGGGCGTCCGCGTGGAAGACCTCAGCCGTGAGACCACGCCCAAAGGCGCCTATTTCAGTTTCCTCAAGAAAATCGCCGGCCGCCGCACCATGGAGACCCTGGCCGAATCGCTTCCCAGCCTCATCCTGAGCATCTACTTCCCGAAAACCATGTACTGGACCGGCAAGGGCGGCCCGCGCTTCATCCGTCCCATTCGCTGGCTGGTCGCTCTGCTCGGCGGCGATGTCGTCCCGTTCGAAATCGCCGGTGTCCGCTCCGGCTCGCAGTCGGGCGGTCACCGGCGCCTCGGTTTGCCGGAAGTGGCAGTCACGATTGAAAACTACGACAGGCGCTTGCGCGATGACTACGTGATTCTCTCAGCCGAGGAGCGGCGCAACAAGATCCGCGCCGAGATGGCCGGAATTCGCGTTAAGCCTGACAACGCGTTGCTCGAAACCCTGGTCTACATCACCGAATACCCCACCGCAATTCGCGGTGGTTTCGATCCGAAATTTCTGGAGCTGCCCGAAGAAGTGCTGATCACCGTGATGCGCCACCACCAGAAATATTTTTCAGTGGTGGACCAGGATGGCCAACTGGCGCCCGAATTTGTCGCAGTGATGAATATCGACGCCGATCGCGAAGGCCTCGTCCGTCACGGCAACGAGCGCGTCCTGCGGGCCCGCTTTAATGACGCCCGCTTCTTCTGGGAGACAGACCAGAAAAAAAAGCTAGCCGATCGCAAGCAAGACTTGGCGCATGTTACCTTCCAGGCCAAACTGGGAACGTATCTCGAAAAAACCGGGCGCATGATTGCGCTCGCCCGGGAACTGGGCGGCGATGCCCATGCCCTCCGTGCCGCGGAACTCTCGAAGTGCGATCTCACGACCGAACTCGTCAAAGAATTCACCGAACTACAAGGCGTCGTGGGTGGCCTCTACGCCCGCGCACAGGGCGAACCGGAAGAGGTGTGGCAGGCAATTTACGATCACTACAAACCCGAGAGCATGGACGATTCGATTCCGCGTAATGCCGCGGGCCAAATCGTCTCCCTCGCCGATAAGCTCGATACTCTGCGGGGCTGCTTTCAAGCCGGCCTGATTCCCACCGGTTCGCGCGATCCGTTCGCCCTTCGGCGGGCGGCGCAGGGTGTGGTCAAGATTCTGGTGGAAGGCCGCTGGGAGATCCCTCTTCTCGAGTTCCTCGCGGGCGACGAACAACTTCGCCTATTCTTCGAAGAGCGCGTCAAGTTCTATTTCAAAGATATCCGCGCCTTCCAATACGACGAAGTAAATGCAGCCATGGCGGCGACGGCCGGCTGGAGCAATCTGGTCGATCTGGAAGCCCGCCTCATTCGCATTCAAGCGCTTCGCTCCTCTCCCGATTTCGAGCCGCTGGCCGCCAGCTTCAAGCGCATCCGCAACATTCTGGAACAGGCGAAATTCACCGGCGATTATCCCATCGCTGAAGAACTCCTCGAAGACGGCCCGGAACGCCGGCTTTACGACGAGTACCGCAAAATTCAGGGCCAGCCGATTGAAAAAGTAATCTCTCGGCTGCGCCCCAAAGTCGACCTGTTCTTCGACAAAATTCTGGTAAACGCTCCGGACGCCCGCATCCGCCAGAATCGCCTGGCGCTCCTGAGCGCGCTATTGAAAGAATTCTCCACGATCGCGGATTTTTCGGAAATTGTAACTGCGACGTAAATATGACTGGATCAGAACCCAAAAAGCTGATAGCTGAAAGCTGAGAGCTATTAGCTAAAGGAGCAATTATGAACAAATACGTCTACCTGTTCGGCAATCAGACCGCCGATGGCGATGGAAAGATGAAAGACGTGCTCGGCGGAAAAGGCGCGGGGCTGGCCGAGATGTCCAGAGCCAAGCTGCCGGTGCCCCCCGGCTTTACCATCGCGACCCAAGCCTGCAATCTCTATTTTGAAAACCACAACTCTGTGCCGGAAGAAATTCATCAGGAAATGCTCGAAGCTTTGCGCGTCCTCGAAGAGCGTATGGGCCAGCGCCTCGGCGATGTCGAAAACCCGTTGCTGGTAAGCGTCCGCTCGGGCGCTAAGTTTTCCATGCCCGGCATGATGGATACGATCCTGAACCTTGGTTTGAACGACCGGACCGTCGAGGCGCTCGAAACCAAAAGCCACAACTCGCGTTTCGCCTACGATTGCTACCGCCGCTTCATCCAGATGTACGGCAACGTGGTTTTGGAGATTCCCAAGGACGAATTCGAAGCCATCTTCGACGGCCAGAAGAAAAAGGCCAAAGTGAAGCTCGATACCGAGCTGACCGCCGAAGATTTGAAGCAGGTGATCGCCGGCTATAAGAAGCTGGTCCAAAAGAAAACCGGCACGCCTTTCCCGCAGGATGCCCTCGATCAGCTCGCCGGTGCGCGCGATGCCGTGTTCCGTTCGTGGAACAACTCGCGCGCCATCCACTACCGCCGCATGAACCAGATTCCCGATAACATCGGCACCGCCGTAAACGTCCAAGCCATGGTCTTCGGCAACCTCGGCGATACTTCCGCCACCGGTGTTGGTTTCACGCGCAACCCCGCAACCGGCGAAAGGGTCTTCTACGGCGAATTTCTGCCCAACGCGCAGGGCGAAGACGTCGTGGCCGGAATCCGCACCCCGCTGCCCATTTCCGAGCTGGAGAAATGGAACCCCGAAGTCTACAACCAGCTTCGCGAGATCACCAGCATGCT
>DATBID010000308.1:0-4656 GCA_036557125.1 Bryobacteraceae bacterium
GCCCCAGGTCGATGGAGCGTTTGGCGATCCGGTTCGCCTTCGACCGGTCGAATCCATCCGAGAACACGAACCAGCTCGGGCGCACGGTGTCCAGCCACACGCGTCCCGTGAGGGCGGCCGCCGCCGCATGCGCATCTTCAATGCGCACTCCCCCGACGCGCAGCCTCACCAGGTTCGCTATGGGCAATCTCCCTCGCCGGTCTTCCATGGCCACAATGATGCGGGAAACCTGCCACTCGGCGGTTATCTTTTCGAGATCCTCCATGCCGCCCAGAATCGGGTAACCGAGAAACTCGCGTCCCGGTTGCCAGGGCCCGTAGGCAACGAAACCCGCCAGGGCGATCGCCAGATCTTTCCGGCGCAGCATTTCCAGGGCAACCTTTCCCGCCAGTTCGCCTACGCCCAGGATCACCACCCGCTCTTCGAAAGCAGTCGCGCAAGCTTTATCGAGCGCGCAGCGGCTGAGAGCTACGAATCCTCCCAGCAAAAAGGTGCTGATGAAGAGTACGCCTCGCCCGATCAGCAACATCGGAAATACGCAATACGTAAGCCCCAGAAGTAGAAATCCCGCGCCCAGCGATTCCATCAGTGCAACCGCCTGCCGGCCGTGGTTTCCGGCCACCGCGTGTTCATACAGATCGCAATAGTGAAAACAAATTTGAAACATCAGTACGAACACGACGGTTTCGAGACCGAAGCCCGGCAGAGCCGTATATTCGGAGAATTGCGCGGGATCGCCCCAAAACCGCAGCTTTGCGCCGCAGAGTAGCGAGAGAAAAGTCAGCAGCGCCTCCACGCCTCCCAGCAGCAAGAGCTTTAAAGAGACGTATTGGTTGAAGATGCGTACCATGAGAGGCTAGGGATAGAGCAGCACCTGCGGATACCACGTCACGCTGACTCTCAGCGAGCTTTGATCGGGCAGAATGCTTTTCCGCAGCGACTCGGAGAGTTCGAGATACACGTAAGCGACCTGCGCCGTCAGATGCTGGTTAACAATCCGTGTAATCGCCCCGGTTGCCGACCAATCCTGCACGCTCGCGCCTTCGTTCAGCTTCTGAACCGCGAAAATGGCCTGCGCCAACCAACCGGCGCCCGGGCGCCGCCAGGTCCACATCGCCCGCCCGGTGAGAGTGCTGATGGCGCCCAACCCATAGGAATCCCCAACTTCGCGGGCCACAGAACCCATCAGCATATTGCTGAACGTCTGAAAGGCGAGGCTTCCACCAGCGACATACCCTGGATTAGTAGGCAGAGAATAAATATCGTGTAACGGAGAAAGCTGGCTGCCGCCGGCATAGCCTTCCACCAGCCACCGCTCGCTTAAGGTGTGAGTAATGCCAGCCACCGCCCGGGTGGTGAAGATGTCTTCGATTCGGGAGACGGTTCTGGTTTCCGATAGATCGACCCGCAAGGTAGTTCGCGGGCTCCAAAGATATTGCAGCCGCACGTCGCCGGAAACCGCTGTGCTGATCGGGGCCAGAGGACCCTCGCCGGCGGTGTTCGCGGTGCTGCTTGCGGCATTGCTCGCGCCAGGCAAACTCTCCATGCGCACTCCGAAAAGTGTAAAAATCCAGGACAGCCGCTCCAATTCGTGATAAGTCAGCCGGGTGGTCAACTGAGTCGTCAATACTCTTGTCCCGAATAATGCCTCACCCAAAGGTTCGGAGACCGTGGTTCCGGAACCCCCGAACCCCGCTCCCAGTCCCGAATCGCCCCCGCCCGAAGTCCCGCCGCCCAGAGCGGTGGCAGCCAGATCGGCAAAGCTAATGCGCGGAGAAGCCACGCTGCCTGCACTGGTGGGTGTGTAGAGGTATTGATCGCGTGTCGCAATAGCCACGCTCCCCGCAACTTTCAGATCCCATTGCGCTTTTAGTTTCCTCTGCCAGTTGAAAAACAAGGATTGGCTCAGGAAGCGCGATCCGGTGTATCCCGTCTCGGCCGCATAGGATCCGGCATACAAGACAGTCGCCGTAGAATTCTCCCGGATGTCCGACCATCCAAGCGAGATGCTGCCCCCGGCGCCTGCAGCCGGTTGTTCCGGCGCCCCCGTGGGAGGCGCGCTATAGCCGTACGGCAGGCCCGCGGAATAATACGTCGCCTCCGCGCCCACACTGTAGACACGCAACACCCCAGGTTCCCGCGGCAACGGCGCGCCCAATCCAGGCAGCGCGCTCCACCCAGACGCTGCGGCCAATCCGGGCGCCTGCCCAATCCCTTGGCCGAATGCCGCCGCTTCACCCATCCACAGCAGCAGTACCCCAATGGCTGTTCTCATTTGCCTGACCCCTGCGCGGCACAAATTGGATTTTCCTCTCTGAAAAGCAGTTTTCGTGCCAAACGTCCGAAACAAATCCTAGTGGAAAATCCGGGGGAATTTTTTCGAGATTTCCTGCTGCCTCCCAACATTAACTGAGAATCATGTGGGGCTTCTGATACCAATTACTCGGAACAAAAATCAAAGTTTTTCCTGCATATTTTTGGTGAAGGCTTTGTCGCGAATTTCGACACCGGCGACCCATGGAAACATCGAACAATCTACCGACCATTCTGCTAGTGGAAGATGATCCACAGGCTCGCAGCGATCTGGAAATGAGCCTACGCCGTATGGGATATGGCGTGGCAACTGCCCACGATGGCGAAGAAGGCTTGGACCTGCTACGTTCCGCCAAAGAGGCGATCTCGGCCGTATTGCTGAATTTGATGCTGCCGGATGGCGATGGCACTGAGACTCTGGAGGCCATTCACAACCTGGCTCCCGGCCTTCCTGTCATCGTCATTTCCGGGGCTGCCACAACTGGAAATGTAGTTGCAGCGATGCGCTCGGGCGCTGCCGATTTCCTTTCGAAGCCGGTTTCCGCTGGGGAACTCGAAGTCGCGTTGACCAAAGCGCTCGAAATGCGCGGTCCGGGTTGCTTTGCGGGAGCCTCGCGCGCTGCCGAACGCCAGCCGGAATGCGCTTCGCCGGCTCCTTCCGCTTCGCTCGCCGCTACTCCCAGGACCACGGAGCTGTTCGTCGGGGAGACGCCGCGCATGAGGGAACTCGCGAGCTTGCTCACTCCGGTTGGATGGTCTGAAGTCCCGGTGCTGATTCAAGGGGAAACCGGCTGCGGCAAAGAAGTGGTCGCCCGCGAGCTGCACGCCCGCTCGCCACGGGCCCACCAGCCGTTCCTGAAGCTCAACTGCGCCGCCCTCCCCTCGGAACTGGTAGAAAGCGAGCTGTTCGGCTATGAGCGCGGCGCGTTTACAGGCGCATTTCAAAAGAAGGCCGGCATGTTCGAGATGGCTGACAGCGGCACTATTCTGCTCGATGAAATCGGCGACATGGATGTGCGCCTGCAGGCGAAACTGCTCCAGGTCCTGCAGGACCACGAATTTCATCGGCTCGGCGGCAAAGTGCTGATCAAAGTGAACGTGCGCCTTCTGGCCGCTACGCATCGCGATCTCGAAAGGGCTATCGTTACCGGCGCCTTCCGCGAGGATCTTTACTACCGCCTCAACGTGATGAGCATCTCTCTGCCACCGCTCCGCGAACGCAAGAAAGATGTCTGTCCCTTGGCCGAATATCTGCTGCGCAAGCACTGCCCGGCGGGCGCGGCGCCGCCCGATCTTCCGGTCGAACTGCAGCATGCATTGACGGCCTACCAGTGGCCCGGTAATGTCCGCGAACTGGAGAACGTGATGCGCCGCTACCTGGTTCTGCGCGACCCGGGAGTGATCGTGCGCGAGTTGTATACAAAATCGGCTAAAGGAGCGTTGCGGTCTTCAACCCTGTCTGCGCCGGAAGCACCCGCTACCATCGAAGCGCCTGAACCCATCCTCGAGCAGGTGACCCGCGCCAAGCACCAGGCCGAGGCGGAAGCCATCCTGGCCGCCTTACATTCGACGCGATGGAACCGGAAACGCGCGGCTACACTTCTGAAAATCGATTACAAAGCTCTGCTTTACAGAATGCGGAAATTGAACGTAAGGGACGAGGGGTTCGAGGTCAGCGGCAAACGCGTGGGCGCAGTCCGCTTTACATCGAAGATCGCGTAGAGTAGTCGCCAGCTTGACAGTCCGAAACCCTCGGGCATACGATGAAATCCAGCTTTTCAGGAGACCGTATGCACCGATTTTTCTCGCGCGTTGGGGTTCTCTGCGCGTCCGCAATTATCAGCGTTGCCGCGCTCCCAGCGCAGGAGGCCGCCGGCAATGCCGCCGCCGGTAAAGAAATTTTTCTGAAGTATACCTGCTACGGCTGTCACGGTTTTTCCGGCCAGAACGGTCCTGGAGCGCGCCTCGTCCCCATGCGCATGACCCAATCCGGTTTCGTCAACTACGTTCGTAGCCCCCGCACGCGCCAGATGCCTTCCTATTCCACGAAGGTGCTGTCGGATGCGCAACTGGGCGATGTGTATGCTTACATCAAGACGCTGCCGGCGTCGCGCGCCGCGAAGGACATTCCCGAACTGAATCAGTTCAAGGAGCAGTAGCCGGCCGGTGTCTTCGGGCGGAATGTGGTATGCGAATTCTCGTCGTCGAAGACGAACCGAAAGTCGCGCAAGCGCTGGAGGATGGGTTCAAATCCGAATCTTACGCGGTGGCCGTGGCTCGCACGGGAAACGAAGGCTTCTTTAAAGCCAGCTCCGAGCCATTCGATTTGATGGTGCTCGATGT
>DATBID010000309.1:0-6376 GCA_036557125.1 Bryobacteraceae bacterium
GACCAGCACGATGATGGTTTTGCGTCGAAACATGAAGATCTGGACTCAACCGCTCGTCACTTCTTCCTTGCCCGGCGCCGCATCGGCTGCCGCACTGCCGTACTCTTTCAGCTTGTTGTGCAGCGTCTTGAGGCTGATGCCCAGGATCTCAGCGGCTCGGGTTTTGTTGTTGCGGGTGTGCTCAAGCGTGCGCAGAATCAGCATTTTTTCCGCGCCCTCTACCGTTGTGCCGATCTGGAAATGGACCGTTTCGTCAGAACCTGCGACGGCGGTAGCCGGAGGTGCGCTGGAACCGGCCTGCGTATCGGCAGGGGGCGGCGTTGCCGTCTGGCCTGCGGCCGGTGCTGCCGCCGGTTGGCTTTGCAGGTTAGCCGGCAGGTGCTTCATTTCGATCGTGCCTTCGCCGGCAAGAATCACAGCCCGCTCCAGCACGTTCCGCAGTTCGCGAACGTTACCCGGCCAATTGTGGCGGTCGAGCGCCTCCATCACTGCCGGGGAAAGATCCGCCACGCGGCATTCGTGCTTGCGGTTCAAATCGCCGATTAGCGCCTCCGCAATGGGCTGAATATCCTGCTTGCGCTCCCGCAGCGGGGGCAAGTGGATTTGGAACACGTTCAGACGGTAGTATAGGTCTTCGCGTAAGTGGCCGCCGCGCACGGCTTCATCGGGGATTTTATTGGTAGCGGCAACTACGCGCACGTCTACCTCGAATTCGGTTTTGCCGCCCAGACGGCGCACCTTGGAATCCTCCAGAATGCGCAGGAGTTTCGCTTGGGTGGCCAGGGGCATTTCGCCGATTTCATCGAGCAGCAGCGTGCCGTGCTGGGCCACTTCGAAGCAGCCGGCGCGGCGTTCAGAGGCGCCCGTGAATGAACCTTTTTCGTGCCCGAACAGTTCGCTTTCGATCAGGGTGTCGGGCAGGGCCGCGCAGTTAATGGCCACGAACGGCCCCTGGCGGCGCGGACTGAGCGCATGGATGGTGCGCGCCACCAGTTCTTTTCCGGTGCCGCTTTCGCCGGTGATCAGCACGCACGCCTTGCTGGGGCCTGCCTGCTGCAGCAGCGCAAAAATTTCCTGCATCTGGCGGGAGGTGCCCACCAGTTCGCCCAATGCGCCTTTATAGCTGAGTTGCCGCTCTAACCTGCGGTTTGCCGCGTTCAGGCCGGCGTGCGTCCCGGCACGACGGAGCAGAACTTCCAGTGCAGGCGGTTGAATAGGCTTTTCCAGAAACCAGTAAGCGCCCATTTCATGAACGGTTTTCACGGCGGTTTCGATGCTCCCGAACGCCGTCAGCACGATCGTGGGAGGCATATCGCCCGAATCGCGCAGGCGTTGGAGGAAACCAAACCCATCCAGGCCCGGCATGTTCAGGTCGGTAATGATTACGTCGGCCGGAAAAGCGTTCAGCTTGAGCAACGCTTCATTCCCCTCGGCCGCCGTTTCGGCGACCATTCCCCAGGCGGAAAGCATGGCCGCCAAGCCGCTCCGCTGGCTGGCTTCGTCGTCGACGACAAGCACCTTCAATTGGGAGTTCAAAAAGAGATCCTTCCCCTTCCTTACTATTCTAAGACGCGGCGAAATTTTTCGGGCGTACACGTGCAGGCATGAGGGCGTCAGGGCACTCCCGCTGGGCAGGGGAAATGATACGATTAAAACGAAATTCTATCGGTGCACGATTCCGGACTCCGGGCGAGTGTTGGGATCATTACGAGGTTTGACGTGCTGGCATTGGTTCGGAGGGCAAGGCGGCGCATTCTCCACAACCTTCTCTTTTATGAGGGGTCCAATGCCGCAAGCGCGGCTCTCGTCGCGTTTATTCTCCTCTTAATTCTCGGCACTCAGGTTCTCGCCTGGTATTGGGCGGTACTGTTGCCCGGGGCCGCGGCTTTGTATGCCCTCTGGCGAGTGCGCAAGCGGCTGCCCAATCTGTATGCAACCGCTCAAGTAGTTGACCGGCGGATGCAGCTTGCCGATACGCTTTCAACAGCGGTACATTTTGCGGGTCCCGATGCCCATGGTCCGGCGGAATTGCGCCGCTTCCAACTCGCGGAAGCCGAGCGCCTGGCGGGCAGCGTAGAACCGCGCCGGGCGATTCCGTATGCCCTGCCGCGGACTGCCTACTTTACCGGTGTCCTGCTGCTGGTGGCGTCGAGCATGTTCGCCCTTCGCTATGGATTGACCGATCACCTGGATTTGAAACAACCCTTGGCGCGATTGGTGCGAGACAGCCTGGGACTGCCTCAGCCTGATCAGCAGGCAAGCCTGGATCGGAACCGCGGCCGTAAGGATCCTGTAGATGATCCCTCGGCCGGTGAACAGGGTCCGCCCGCTGATCCCCCTGATGCTGGCGAGCAGCCAAACGATTCCGCCGAAAGCGAGCCCGAACAAGCGCCTAAGAGCACGGCCAAAGCCGAGGCTAAGAACAAAGGTAACCAGGCCGATAGCGATTCCGACCAGGACGGGCAGGCGGATCAGTCCGAACAGCCGGCCGATGGCCAGCAGCAGAACGCCGCCAATAAGAACGGCGACAAAGAAGCGAAAAATTCGCAGAACGGCAATTCGAATTCGCAGTCGCAGAACAACCAAAGCCTGCTGGGAAAAATGAAGGAAGCGATGCAGAATCTGCTCTCCAGCATGCAGCAGAATTCGCGCGACCAGCAGCAATCGAGCTCGAACCAGAACGGCAAGAGTGGTAAAGGCCAGCAGAACCAGGCCAAGCAGCAGGCGAAAGGCGAAAAGAGCAAGTCGCAGAAGGGCGATTCACAGGACCAGCAATCGGCCGATGAAGGGCAGGAGGCGCAGAATTCGCCAGGCCAATCGACCGACCAACAGGATTCCCCGCTCGCTAACAAGCAGCCCGGCAGTGGGGCGGGCAACCGCGACGGGGCCAAAGACGTTCACCAGGCCGAACAGCTTGCGGCGATGGGGAAGATTAGCGAGATCATAGGCAAGCGCGCGGCCAACGTGACTGGCGAAGCCACCGTGGACGTGCAGAATACCAGCCAGCAATTGCGCACGGGCTACCAGGACAAGCGCGCGGACCACGCGCAGACCGGCGCGGAGATTCATCGCGACGAAATTCCAGTAGCGCTCGAAAGCTACGTGGAACAGTACTTTGAGCAAGTGCGGAAGCAGGCCGCGGCCCCGAAAAAGTAGCTGTGACCAGTTTGGAAATTCGCCTCAAGCGCGAGCTGGCGGAACTGGACGAGCAGGGGCTCCGGCGCATCTTGCGTCCGCCCGCTGGGATCGATCTCTCTTCAAACAATTACCTTTGCTTGGCGGGGCATCCGCGCCTGCGGCAGGCGATGGCCGAGGCGGCGGCGCTGGAAGGCTGCGGAAGCACCGGATCGCGGCTCCTCCGCGGAGAGCGCGAGAGTTTCGGGCGCCTCGAACGGCGTTTTGCGGTGTTCAAACGGACCGAACGCGCCCTCTATTTCTCAAGCGGCTATCTCGCAAACGTGGCGGTGCTTTCCACCCTTCCCGTGGCTGGCGACGTGATCTTTTCCGATGCGCTCAACCATGCCAGCCTCATCGATGGCATACGGCTTTCGCGCGCCCGGCGGCGCATTTTTAGCCATTGCGATGTGAACGGGCTGGCTCGCGCGCTGCGGGAAGACATGGCCGGCCAGAAGTTTGTAGTCACTGAGTCGATGTTCAGCATGGATGGCGACCAGGCCCCGCTCGTGCAATATGCGGAATTGTGTGAACAAACCGGCGCGGCGTTGATCGTGGATGAAGCGCATGCTGTGGGCATTTACGGGCGGCGCGGTTCGGGCTTGCTCGAAGAAAGTGGGGCAGACGCTTTCGCCTGCCAATTAATCTCTATCAACACAGCCGGCAAGGCCCTGGGCGTGAGCGGCGCGTTTGTGGCTGGGCCTGACTGGGCCATCGAATATCTGGTGCAAAAAGCGCGGCCTTTCATCTTTTCCACGGCCGCGCCGGTTCCCGTGGCGGCAGCGCTCGAAACGAGTCTGACCTTAATCGAACAAGAACCCTGGCGGCGCAGCCTTCTGCGGGAGCGGGCGCGGTATCTCCGCCAATTGCTGAGAATGGAGGGCGACTCCGCAATTGTGCCCATCGTGATTGGCGAAAACCGGCTGGCAGTGGAAGTAGCGGAGGGATGCGAACAGGAAGGCTTCGACGTGCGCGCCATTCGCCCTCCCAGTGTGCCGGCCGGGACAGCGCGGCTGCGGGTGGCGGTAAATATTGGCGTCAGCGAAAAAATGCTGGAGCGGTTCGCCTTGGTGCTTTCCGCGGCCGTGAAAGGACCGAAATGCTCCGCGGCCTCTTTGTGACCGGAACCGACACCGGCGTAGGAAAGACTGTAGTCTCAGCGGCGCTGCTCGGCCGGTATCGCAGTTCCGTCCCGCTGCGTTATTGGAAGCCCGTGCAGACGGGCATCGAGCAGGATGACGATACGCAGGAGGTCCGGCGGCTGGGGGCGGGCGACGGAGAGCTTTATGAATTGGGCTTACGCCTCGCCAAACCGGTCTCTCCCCATCTGGCCGCGGAACGGGCCCGGATCAGCATTGGCATCGATGGATTGCTTGCTATGCTGCCGGACGATGCGGAACAATGCCGCTGGGTCGTAGAAGGAGCCGGTGGCGCGCTGGTGCCGCTGAACGGCGGCGAGCTGATGATCGACCTGATGGGGGCGCTCGGGGCCGCGGTGGTGGTAGCAGCGCGATCCAGTTTGGGCACAATCAACCATACACTGCTGACGCTAGAGGCGCTGCGCGGCCGTTCGCTGCGCGTCGCCGGTGTCGTGCTGGTGGGAGCAAAAAACCCCGAGAACTGCGCGGCAATCGAAAGATACGGTCAGATTCCCGTGCTCGGCGAAATGCCGATCTTGCAGCCGCTCAATGCCGCGAACCTGGGCGAATGGGCCCGTGCGGAACTGGATTCCAAGAATCGATTGGCGGAGTTTCTGGCTTGAGTGATCTGCTGGCTCGTGACCACGCCTGCCTCTGGCATCCCTACACCCAGATGCTCACTCAGCCGCCGCTTTTGCCCGTGGTGCGCGCGCAGGGTGTCTATCTCTACACAGAAGACGGCCGGCGGATTCTGGACGGCATTTCTTCCTGGTGGGTGAATCTACACGGCCACTCGCACCCCAAACTGAACGAGGCGCTCGCGGCGCAAGCGCGCGAGATGGAGCAGGTAGTCTTTGCCGGTTGTACTCACCCTCCCGCTGTCGAGCTGGCGGAACGGCTGCTCCAAGTGCTGCCGCCGGGCCTGACGCGTATCTTCTATTCCGATAACGGCTCGACCGCCGTCGAAGTAGCCCTGAAGCTGGCGGTGCAATATTGGCGCAATCGCGGCCAGCCGCAGCGCCGCACATTTATTACCCTGCACCATGCGTATCACGGCGATACTGTGGGTGCGATGTCGGCCAGTGAAGATTCGCTGTTTACGCAGCCGTTTGCGCCTATGTTGTTTCCAGTGGTGCGCGCGCACGCGCCCTATTGCTACCGCTGTCCGCTGGACCTACGACGAGAGACGTGCGACATCGCCTGCCTGAGCGATCTGGAGGCGCGCTTAAAAGAGGCTGGAGACACCGTGGCTGCGGTGCTGATCGAACCGATGCTGCAAGGCGCGGGAGGGATGATCGTCTGGCCGAGCGAATTTTTGGCAGGCGCGCGAAAGCTGGCTGACCAATACGGCGCCCTGCTCATCGCCGACGAAGTGCTCACCGGCTTCGGCCGCACCGGTAGGATGTTTGCTTGCGAACACGCGCGCGTGCGGCCCGATCTCATCTGCCTCTCCAAAGGTCTCACGGCGGGCTATCTGCCGATGGGCGCAACCGCAGCGACGGAGGCAATTTACGACGCGTTTCTGAGCGAGGATCGCGCCAAGACTTTCTTTCACGGCCACTCGTACACCGCTAATCCGCTCTCCTGCGCGGTGGGAATAGCGAGCCTCAAGCTATTCCGCGAGGAAGGTATCCTCGAACGTATCGCCGCGCTTGAATGCCAACTGCGCGCGGGCCTTGAGCCGCTGCGTCGCTTCCCTTGGGTAGGCGACGTGCGCGTAATCGGTGGCGTGGGCATTGTGGAGCTGGAATCCTCCGAAGCGGGCTATCTCGATTCACTCGGCCCGCGCCTTTATCGCGAGTTCCTGGACCGGAGCCTGCTTCTCCGCCCGCTGGGAAATGTAGTCTACTTCATGCCGCCGTATGTGATTACCGAAAGTGAGGTCGCCTGGGCGCTGGAGCAGATCGGCGAGGTGATTGCGGAGCTGAAAAGACAATAATCCTGAATCGGCCGGAAGCTCCCGATAGCCGGTCTAACCGGCTACATCAGGAGGCCTTGGGGCGAATCGGCGGCATGTGGCTGATTAGCCCGATCGCGCTGACCAGTTTGTCGATGCGCTCATC
>DATBID010000310.1:0-11961 GCA_036557125.1 Bryobacteraceae bacterium
GGCGAATACGATGACGGCGGCCACCGCGGCACCGCCTCTTGGAAATCCGAATCGCACTCCGTAAAGCAGCATCAACACCGGCAGCAGCATCAGGAAACAGAAGTGCGTCAGCGCGGCGGCCGAGTGCCGGCCAATTGAAAACGCGAACAGATACAGCATTTCCATCCCCTGCGGCAACGCTGCATACATATCCACGATCCGGGGAAGGCCGTGCGCATGGTTCCAGAGATTTACGAAACCGAGGTGGTAAGTTCCGCCGTCGGGACTGATCTCCGGCGCCAGCGCATGCCGGAAATAAAGGGCGCCGTAGAGCACGTAAGCGGCCAGGAAAAGCCACCGGAAGAAGATAGGAACGGAATCGAGCCGTGCTGGCTTGAGACTTCGGAGCCAGGGCAGGAGACGCCAACAAGCAATGACGGCGATTGCCCCGAGCCCCAAAAACACGCCCTTTCGTGCAATCCAGAGCGACCCGATAACCAAGGTCAGCGTGCTGACGAGGGCGGCGCCTACGGCGTAGCCGAGGCAGATCGATTCCAGCTTCGTCAGGGCGATGCGGCAGACCCGGATGGCTGCGAGTCCCATGGTCAGACACGCGATCGCACAGGCCAGAAAGCCCAGTAAAATATGGCCGACGCCCACTTCATAAAGACTCTCACAACACCGCGATTCCTACAGCGGGTGTATACTCAGAAACGCAATCGGAGATGGCATGAAACAAACCGTGCTTGCCTTATTGGGATTAGGTCTCGCCGCGCCGGTGTGGGCGCACCATTCCTTCGCAGCGGCGTACGATTTGAAGCAGCCAATTACTGTTCAGGGCACCATCACACAGGTGCTGCTGCGCAACCCGCATTCCTGGTTCGTGCTGGACGTGAAAGACGCCGCCACCGGCAAAACCGAAGAGTGGATGTTCGAAGCCGGTACGCCCAGCGGCATGATTCGCAATGGCTATAAGCCGAACATCATCAAGCCGGGAACCGAAGTCACCATCAAAGGCTTCCGCGCCCGCGACGCTTCCCAGAAACGGGGCATGCTGCGGGAACTCACCACGCCGGATGGCCACGTGTACGGCCTGTTCGGGCCTCAGGAATCGAAATAGCATGCAACGCCCAATAGCGATCATTGCGGGTGCGCTTCTATGGTGCGGGGCTGCTTTGGCACAGGGCACAACCGCTGCGGCGGGCGCCATCCCGCGCACGGCGGATGGGCATCCGGACCTCTCCGGAGTCTGGTGGCGCGGAGCAGATATCGGCGGCCGCGGCGGCCAGCCGCTTCCGGGACGAGGTGGGCCGCAATTTCCAACTTTCGCCAGCTTGTATCAGCCTTCCGCCCAAGCCAAGGCCAAAACCCTCGCCGATAAGGACGATCCCTCGCTCGGCTGCGTTCCCACTGCTTTCGGCACGTTGAATGTCAGCCTGTTCGATGTCGGCGCAGTCGGCCAGATCGTGCAGACACCCAAATTCATGATCATGCTCACGGAAACCTATCACGGCTTCCAAATCATTCCCTTCGATGGCCGGCCGCACCGCGATAATGTTCCGCCTTCGTACCGGGGCGATGCCGTCGGTCGCTGGGAGGGCGATACGTTTGTCGTTGACAAAACCAACTTCACCCCTGAGAACTGGATGTCCGCCGAAGGCAGCGTATCGTTCCATTCGGACGCACTGCACATTATCGAGCGCTATCGCCGTGCAGACGCCAAGTCGCTTGAGGTCGAAGCGACCATCGAAGATCCGAAGGTGCTGGCGAAGCCTTGGGTCGTTCCGAAGCAGACTCTCCTGCTCGCGCCGTTCGATCAGATTATGGAGTTGAACTGCTCTCCCGCGGAAACCCCGGCACTCATTGAGGGCGCTGCGAAGCTGAATTCGGAGAAGCACTGACGCCGTTCTGAGTAAGGACCGGTGCAGGCGCGGCCGCACGCTATAGTGGGGATATGGTGCGCGGCGCATTGGGTTTGTTTGTTATATCCTGCGCCTTGGCCGAAGCATCCTCCCTCACGCCTGCGCCTTTCACCGTCGCACAGGTGCTCAGTTCCGCATTTCCTACGCATCTGACAGCCGCGCCCGCGGGTGGCAGGGTGGCATGGGTTTCGAATGCGCGTGGAGTGGTCAACATTATGGTCGCGGAGCCGCCCGATTACCGCGGCCGGCCGGTCACAACGTACCGCGACGACGATGGCCAGGACATCACCGAACTGCGCTGGACTCCGGATGGCGCATCCCTCGTATATGTCCGCGGCGAAGGGCCCAACCTCGCAGGCGAAATCCCCAATCCTTCGCTTGATCCGCGAGGGGCAGAACAGGAAATCCGGATTGTAGGCATGGGCGGCGAGAACGCTCGCAAGCTGGGCGAAGGGCATTCGATTGCGCTCGCTCCCCGGGCAGGCCGCGTGGCTTACGTGCGGCAGAAACAGATCTGGTGGGCGCTGCTCGATGGCAAACAGGCGGCGGAGCAGGCGTTCGTGGCCCGAGGCGAGGCGCAGTCTCCGGTTTGGTCGCCGGACGGAGGGCGGATTGCCTTTGTAAGCGACCGCGGCGATCACAGCTTCATTGGCGTTTACGACGTTTCTGCGCGCCATCTCATCTACCTCGATCCGAGCACCGATTTCGATAGCGAGCCGGTTTGGTCGCCGGATGGGCGAAGCGTTGCATTTCTTCGCCAGCCAAGCCACGGCAAGGGACGAATCTACGGGGCGCATCGCGCTGATGAACCGTGGTCTATCCGCATTGCAGACGTCCAGACCGGCGCCAGCCGTCAACTATGGAAGGCTGATGCGGGACCGGGGAGCGTGTTTCGAGAAGTTGTGGCGGAGACACAGCTTCAGTGGGCCGGCGACCACATCGTTCTCCCTTGGGAGCGCGATGGCTGGACGCACCTCTACAGTGTGCCGGTGAACGGTGGCTCGCCCATGCTGCTGACGCCCGGCGAGTTCGAAGTAGAAGACGTGGCGCTTGCACCCGGCGGAAAAGAAGTACTCTTCAATTCCAACCAGGGCGATCCCGATCGACGCCACTTGTGGACTGTAGCGGCGAGCGGAGGCATGCCCGTTGCACTGACGAGTGGCGCAGGCATTGAGTGGTCGCCTGCCATGACGAGCGACGCGCACGTGGCATTTCTCAGATCCGACGCGCAACATCCGGCCCACCCGGCATTACTCATCGGCGAAGGCACTCGCGAGCTGGACCCCACGGCGATTCCAGCGGATTTTCCGTTGCACAATATGGTGACGCCGCAGCCGGTGACTTTCACGGCTGCCGATGGCATGCTGATTCATGCCCAGCTTTTTCTTCCGCCCAATCGCAACGGAGGCCGTTCTCCAGCGGTGGTCTTTTTTCATGGCGGCCCGCGGCGTCAGATGTTGCTCGGATGGAATTACCGCTCCTATTATCACAACTCCTATGGGATGAATCAGTATCTGGCGAACCGCGGATACATCGTGCTCTCAGTCAACTTCCGCAGCGGCATCGGTTACGGCATGAATTTCCGGGAGGCGCCGCAGTATGGCGCAACTGGCGCGAGTGACTTTCAGGATGTGGAGGCAGCGGGGCGGTATTTGCTCGCGCGGACGGATGTAGATCCCGAACGCATCGGCGTCTGGGGAGGCTCCTATGGCGGCTATCTGACCGCCATGGCGCTGGCCCGATTGCCGGACATATTTCGCGCCGGAGTCGATCTGCATGGCGTGCACGATTGGGCGGTGGAGTATGATCTTGCGCCCACAGATCCCCTGGCAAAAACCGCGGCCGCCTCTTCTCCCATTGCGTTCGTCAACACCTGGCGCTCACCGGTCCTGCTGATTCAGGGTGATGACGACCGCAACGTGAAATTCAACCAGACGGTGCTATTGGCCGACGCGCTACGGCAGCGCAAAGTGCCCGTAGAAGAGCTGATCTTTCCCGATGAGGTGCACGAATTCCTGTTGTGGCGTCACTGGCGCGAGGCCTATGAAGCCGCGGATCGGTTTTTCGAAAAATATCTCTCAGTAAGCGGTACAGCCCGGTAGCCTCGGATTCTCCGTGTTCGAGCAAGTGATTCCGTATACCACGACGGAACCGGAATTCGTGGCTACATAGACCTTTCCGTTAGCGACTGTGGGGTTCGTAAACCTGGCGAATTGCCCTGATGTATCGCCGGGAGCCATACCGCTATTCCACAATTCGTTGGCTAAGTTGGAAGCATCGAATGCGTGGAGCGTACCCGGATTGGAATCGCCAGTGATTTCCCAAAGAATACCGTTGCGCACTCCGTTGGCCGAAATGGTCATGCCCACGCGCGGCGATGCGACTTCTACAGTTCCGGCGGACGCGGGAACTTCCTCAAATGCGCCCGCGGTGATCCGGTATGATTTCACAACATCCTGCTCTCCCTGGACGTAGATATAAGCCTCACTCGATTGGTTCCACAAAGCGAAATTGAACATGCCACCGATTACCGACCCGGGGAGAATCACTGCTCCGGACGAAGTTTCCGTCTGGAGCTTTCCCATCGAGTCACCGTTTACTAAGTAGAGTTGGCCGAACTTATCGCCACCGACGACAGCGTGTGTTCCGGGAATGACGGCCGCGCCCGTCGACAGATCCGCATCGATATCCGTAAGGACTTGCCAGTTCGCGGGCGTAAACCAGTCGACCAGATTCAACGCTGCACCGGATAACTTGAGGAAACTCTCGGCGAAGTTGATGGTCCCGTCGAAATCTCCGTTCCCGGTCATGACGTAGATGTTGCCGGAATCGTCGGCTGCCAATCCCCGCCCCGAGTGCCAGATTGCGCCTCCTTCTCCGTTAGGAGTTGTCAGGAGTGTTCCCTGCTGCACCGTCAGATCCGTTGCGCGATAGCTGATGATCCAGCCGTGCCATGGACTTTGATCCATGTGCGATCCGAAGGCGACATACACCGAATTGTTCGCCAGCAGCAGGCCGGGGCGTTGCAGGTGTTGAATGGGACTGAATATTAGCTGGCCGCCAACCGATCCGGCGCCCGCACCGCCGGCGCCGGCCTCGATCACAACAGGGCCGTTTTTCGTTTCGGAACCATCGAGCAAATTCAACGCATGGAGGGAGAATGTTGCCGTGCCATTCTGAAGGGTTTCCGCGGCCACGTACAAGACACGCGCCTCGAGATCGATTGCTCCTGTGCCGAGGATGCCCACTTCCGGCGAAATGTCCTTGTAACTGGCATTCCACAGTGAAGTGGGCAAGGAAGGCCCAAGATTCACACTCCAGAGCGGCGTCGAGCTGGAAACTCGGTCGGCATCATAAGCATACACAGTGTTATGCATGGTCGCAATGAACAAGACGTTGTGTCTGCTGCCGTCAGGAAACGCCAGATTACTGACATATAAAGGCTGCGCGTACACCTGGCCATCGACTGAGAAAGATCCCAGTTTGCCAAAGTGGCCGGGCATCACATTAGCCGGTGTCAGTTGGGTCTCCAGCAGGTTGGCGTTTGTCCGGTAGTTATCGCCGTTTGCGGTCAGGATATTGACAGGGCCCGGCCTTCGACCCAAAACAGCGCCCAGAGAGACAACGCAAAAAGCGCAAATTCCCAGGATCGAGAAAAGGGCATAAATGGCATGCAGGCGCGCTTCTTTCCTCTCCGCTTGCCGCGTCGACTCCATCCGCTCCTCCCAGAGAACTCTTCCAATAGTTCGTGATTCTGAACAAAAAAGTTCCCAACACTTCTCAAACCCAAATAGACGCAAGCTTGTCGCGGTATGGATACGGGTTCGTTATAGTCACGATGCTAGGGTAGTCGCCGGATTACACACCGGAACGTTTTGGGGCGTAACCCCGCGCTTGCCAAAAGCATCCATAGAGAAAAACCGTGAGTGCCAGGCTTAACGCTCTCTAACGTTCCGTTTGAGCCGCTGAGTCGCCCCCTGCCTCCCCGCCGCGCGGTTCGGTCGTCACCTTCAACTGGCGACTAGTGCGCTGATAATGCGGGCTATATTCCATTCCGTACGGCGTCTTGACTTTCGTCCTCGCCTTTTCGTCGCAAAACGCCTGACTGGATTGGTGTCGCGCCGCGATCTCCTCTTGCGTGCCGTCGCGAAAGGCGATCTCTTCTCGTGGCACAAAGATCACCTGCCCGATCGGCATGCTATGTGACGCAGAAATCGTTTCGCCCGGCTGGAGGACATAGCGGAACTCGGAGTCGTGAACATACCAATCGGTCTCGACGCGGATCACCAGCATGGGGGCGACAGGCCGCTCAATCAGGTTGAAGACCGGCGTGTAGACCGTGTCCCAGCCCTGAGGAGTCTGGAAGTTCCACGCTCCCCGCAGAGTCACGGCGCCTGCCGGTGTCCCCAGGTCATCCTGGGCGACGAACATCTCAGGCATCAAGTGGGCGATCTCACGGGTTTCGGGCGTGTCCTGGATATGCATCTTGATTTCCCGTTTGGTAGCGCCGATCCCACCTACCGGCAGCAGATACGTCACGGTAAAGACCGGCTGCCACTTTTTCCCTTTGGTGTTCACCGAGTAAACAAACTGATAACGGCCCTCCCCCTCATATCCGATTTGAAAGGTCTCTTTTTCAGCGAGCGGAGGATGGACCAGGAAGCCTACGGTGCTTCCGGCTTCGAGCACTGGACAGTGGCGGGCGTGCTGTGGCAAAAGGGGGCGCTGGGCCTCGCGGCGCGGCCGCAGGCCAATTCCGGGCCTGAGCGGGTTGGGAAAGAGACTGACTTCCATCATCGAATTGTCGCACCGTCGAAGACAAGCGAGTAACTGACGCGGAGATTTAGCGACTCTCGTTCTCGGGCCACAGCTCGCCGTAATACTGCTTTCCACAAGTCGGACACATACCGTGGCTAAACTTTGCCTGCGAGTGCTGCGAAATGTATGATTCTATTTGATGCCAGTTCCCGTCGTCATCTTGGATTTTCTTGCAGGCCGCGCAGATCGGGAGTAGTCCGCTCAGCAATTGAACACGCTCCAATGCGGCGTTGCGTTCCGCGAGTGTCTCTCGGAGGTGCAATTCGATCGATTTTCGATCGGAAACGTCCCGGAAATACACGGTCAGCCCGTTTTTCTGCGCTGGATGAGCGTGGAATTCAAACCATCTGTTCGATAGCGGAGACAGGTACTCGAAGTGAACCGCAACATGCTTGTCAAGAACCTGACGGAGATTGTCTTCAACCCAACTCCCGCGCAGTGCAGGAAACTCGTCCCAAAGATTTTTACCAACGGTTCCGTCACGTGGCCTTTGCAGTAATTGCTCCGCTGCTTTGTTAAGGTACACCAATCGGGAGTCGGTATCGAGTGCTGCGAATCCATCAGTGATACTCTCCAGAATCTCATTTCGTTGAGCAGCTAGCTCTAGCGCCTGCCAGCGCAGGTGGCGCAATTTTCCACCGAGCCAGCTCAGCATGACACCCACGACCAAAAAAATCGCCAGTTCACGCGCCGCAGCGGGCAGATGTTCCCGAGCGATAAGGAAGACGCCTTTTGGCGGGAAAAAGTATACAACCAGGAAGGCACCCAAAAAGGTGGAGAGTACGCCTGGGCCGAAGCCGCCTCGAATCGCGCTCAAGACCACCGCCAGCGTGAAGAACAATAACGGCACCTGCTCCTGCAGGAGTGGGTCGAGCAATAGCCTTGAGGCAAGCAACACTACGCAGCACACCGCCGCAAACGCATATCGTTTGGGTGCCGAGGTAGGAGAGGGAGAAAAAAACAGTTGCAACGGTATTCTCCTTTTACTGTGACGGGCGGGCGGAATGCTGGTCTGTTTCGTTGCACCGCCGAATCAAAGGAACCCCCGTATTTAAGGCAGCATTCTACACCTTAAGCAGGACACTAGCGGTTACATGCTCGGGAGCGGCAGATCAGCGCCGGACCCATCTAACAAATTTCGGCGCAGTTTCCCAACCGAACTCCCCACGGCGCGTCCTATGATAGCCTGCCCATTTAGGTTTAGAGAGGAGGCCCGAATGCTTGCCGACCTACGGCTCTCCCTGCGGATGCTTCTCAAGCAACCCGGATTCGCGCTGATTGCCGTGCTCACCCTGGCACTTGGCATCGGCGCCACTGCGGCAGTGTTCAGCCTGGTTCACGGGGTTCTGCTGACGCCTCCGCCGTATCGGCGGCCCGAAAAGCTGGCTCTGGTTCATTCCCTCGGCTCGGGTGGACAGCCATCCAGGCAAGGGTGGGCCGCCCTGCAATGGACGGAATGGCAGAAGGAGGCAAAATCGCTCGCAGGAGTAGCTGCCTATGATTGGACCTTCAACTTCCTGATCGGCAACAATGGCAGCGAGTCGATGCAGGGCATGGTGGTCACGCGCGGCTATTTCAACATGACCGGGCTGCAGCCTGTGCTGGGGCGGTCATTTGTTGAGGCGGAGGCCGGCGGCAAGACTCCGCCGGTGGTGCTGATCGGCTATGACCTCTGGCAGCGCAAGTTCAATGGTGACCCTCACATCATCGGCAAGACGATCCGCATCAGCCGGATCGATCCGCCTCCGACCGTGATCGGAGTGATGCCGCCCGGTGTACGCTTTCTGCCGTCGCCGGGCGCCGCTCAGGAACCGAACTACAACGTAAACGGGCTGGTGGATTTCTGGATGCCGGTAACACCCAACCCGGCGCGAATTAAGGCCATGCAATGGGACGTGGTGGTGCGGCTTCGCGACGGCGCCACGCCGGCTCAAGCCGAAAGCGAACTTCGCCTTTTGGCGGCGCGCGAGGCTCAAACTGAGCGTAGCTTCGAAGGCTTCACTCCGAAGATTGAGCCTCTGCCGGAAGAACTCAATGCGGCGGGCGGTCGAATCTTAGTGCCACTGCTGGGTGCGGCGGCGCTGGTGCTGCTCATTGCCTGCGGCAACGCGGCGGCTCTGCTACTGGTGCGCGGTTTGCAGCGGCAGCAAGAGTATGCAGTGCGCAGCGCCCTGGGCGTAAGCCGCATCGCGTTGTTCCGGCAGATTGCCACAGAAAGCCTGCTACTCTCGTTGTCCGGCGGAGTCATCGCCGCCGGCGTAACGATAGGGGTCGTGCGACTTTTCAAGACGATCGGCGGCCACGCCATTCCGCGGCTGGATGCTGTGACAATCGGTTGGCCGGTGCTCTTGTTTGGATTGGGCGCGGCCGTTCTCTCGGCGTTGCTGGCGGGCTTGTATCCGGCGCTCCGCGGCTCAGGGCTGAATCCGTCCGAATCGCTCAAGAGCGCGGGGCCGAAATCAAGCGCGAGCCGGGGGGAACGGCGCCTACTCGCTGGTGTCACCATGGTTCAGACAGCGCTAACGCTGGCCCTCCTGGTGGGCGCCGGTCTGTTGATTCGGACGATGATCAACCTGTCGCAAGTGCAGACAGGCTACGATACCAGCCACATTCTGTCTATGACTGTCACCGCCGTGCAGGGCGACTGGATGGCTTTTCACAGACGGGCGCTCGATCGCGTGGCGGCCGTTCCCGGTGTGCAGTACGCCGCGTTCGCCTGGGGCGTGCCGCTGACCGGCAACAATTGGCCGGTCCCGACGGAAATCGAAGGACAGCCCGTGGCAACCAAAGCGAGCGACCGTGCCAGCCTCCCGTTCCGAGCGGTCACCCCCGACTTCTTCCAGCTAATGGGCTTCAAATTGATCGAAGGCCGTGGTTTCCGCTCCACTGATACCGGCGATCAACCTTATGTTGCCGTGGTGAACCAGGCCTTTGCCGACCGTTACTTCCCGCACGGGCACGCGCTCGACCGAAGACTTTGGATGGGCTCGCGAGTGAACCAGGATGGGCGGCCGAATCCGGGAGCCGAGATCGTGGGGGTGGTTGCCAACGCTCGCACGGATGATCTGGCCCAGGCGGCCGAACCCGAAATTTATTTATGCTTTTGGCAAGCGCGCGCCTTCTCGAAAGACCTGGTCGTACGGACCTTGGGCGATCCACGCGCCGTGATGGCGAATGTGCAGCGTGAGGTCCATGCCGTAGATCCGACTGCTGCGGTGGAGAACGTCAGAACATTCGACCAGATTCGCGACGAGTCTCTCGCCTCGCGCACTTTCGCGATGAACCTCCTGGTGGGCTTTTCGGTTGTGGGCAGCGCGCTGACGCTGGTGGGGCTGTACGGGGTTCTTTCGCTTTCGGTAACCTCGCGCCGCCGTGAACTGGCGATCCGCACGGCCGTGGGCGCTGAGCAGCGCCACATTCACCGGCTAATCCTCGGTGAGGGCCTCCGGCTCATTAGCGGCGGAGTCATCACCGGCGTTGCGCTTGCGATGCTCTTATCACGGGTGTTGAAGAGCTTGCTGTTCGGAGTCGCACCAACCGACCCGCTGACCCTACTCGGAGTGAGCACGCTCTTCGCGGCGGTCGCGATGTTCGCCTGCTGGGCGCCAACCCGGCGGGCGGGTAAGGTGGACCCGCTCGAAGCGTTACGGTACGAGTGAATCGGCGGCGTCAGCTTTAGCTGGACATCGTGCGCCCGAGTGGCTAACAGGGCCTCATGGCCTTCAGCCTCACGCTGTAATATGATCTCGGTCCGGGAGGCTGCGGATGAAGGCTCAACTACTTGTGGCTACGGTCTTACTGTCTGTGCCTTCGACAGCACAGTGGCTCACGTACAAAACGCCCGGGATTCCGAGGACATCAGACGGCAAGCCCGACCTGTTGGCGCCTGTACCTCGAACCACAGACGGCAAGCCTGATCTGTCGGGTATCTGGCGCGCCTCGGGCGGGCCATACAACCGAAATATCGCGGTGGACCTGAAGCCTGACGAGATTCAGCCATGGGCACAAGAGGTGTACCGCCAACACGTGTTCAATTTGGGGTCTGATAGCCCGCGTGCGCTTTGCCTACCCGACCCTCCGCCCACCTACCATCTGAACGGCATGGCGCGAATCGTTCAGACGCCGGCGTTGACGGTCATCATTAATGAGGGCGTATCCAATAGCAATACGACGCGAATGATCTTCACCGATGGCCGCGGGCTTCCCGAGGAGATGAGTCCGACCTGGCTGGGCTATTCGGTGGGGCATTGGGAGGGCGATACGCTGGTGGTAACCACCGCCGGATTCAATGACAGAGGCTGGCTGGATTTCGACGGGCACCCGCACACAGAAGCCCTCCGCATCACCGAGCGGTTCCACCGCCGGGACTTCGGACACTTGGATTTCGAAATGACTTTGGAGGACTCCAAGACATTCACCAGACCGATTACTTTCCGGGCGGATAAGACCTTGGTGGCGGACACCGAGATTATGGAGACCATCTGCGAGAACAGAGATACAGCCCTGCACCTGAAGGGCGTGGGCGGGTACCGGCTCACGCCGGAGGCTCTCCTCAAGTACGTAGGGACCTACGAGTTCGGATCGGGACGCGACGCTGTGATCACGATCGAAGGGCCGACACTGATCCTGAGGCTCGGCAGCCCGCGGGCGCAGACATTCACGATGGTGCCGGAGTCGGAAACGATGTTCGTGGCGACAGGATTTGGGGAGCGAGCCGAATTTGACAGGGACTCCAGCGGCGCCATAACTGGGTTTACGTTCACCACGGGAACGGGTTTGGGTACGGGCGACCGGCCAGCCAGCGTGCAAAAGGCGATCCGCAAGGGCGTTACGCCCGGCGCCCGTTAGTGGCGCCGCTCTCCCAAAATCATTTTGTGGCTCCGTGTAGACTTGATTGGGAGGTCACACCAATGTATTACGCTTTTCGACTAGCGGTGCTGACAGTCGCCGTGACGTGCTTGCCGGTGATCGCGCAGCCTGTGACATCTCCGGTAGCGCCGCAAACGCTACTCGAAGGGCTGAAGGACCCGACTAAATGGCTGATGTTCGGCGGGGATTATACCTCCCAGCGTCACAGCCCTTTGACGCAGATCACTGCGCAGAATGTTGACCGTCTAAGGCCACAATGGATGTTTCAGAGCCTGGTGCCCGCGCCTGGGCGTGGGTTTGAGACCACTCCGATTGTGGCCGACGGTGTCATGTACATTACAGGGAACAACAATCATGCCTGGGCTCTCGATGC
>DATBID010000311.1:0-2616 GCA_036557125.1 Bryobacteraceae bacterium
CGGGACCGCGACCAGGAAAGAATTTCTGCCGCTAACAGCGCATCGGTTTGTGCGGTGGCGTCGCGGCCCACCGGACCAGCCGCCGCCGTGGCTTCGCCGCCGATGGTGAATTTACTCTTAGTCAAATCTTTCATCCCCCGCTCATTCATAACCAGCAGCACCACATCCGAGGAGGCGAAACCGATTTGTATGCCGAAGCTCCCGCCTTCAATAGCGACGGCTGCCGGCGGGCCCCAACCCTCGCCGGCGGTGGAACGGCAAATTGCGAAACCGCGGCCGTATTTGCCGCCGAACACGAAAGCGCCCTTCTTCAAACCCGGAACCAGCACGATGCAGGCGGATTTATCCAGCAGGCTTTGCGGGATCGATTTATCGGGCGTCGCCATGATCTCCGAAAACAGACCGGCGGCGTCATCCAGCCTCTCGGTGGCTTTGGTTTGCTCTGCGGCCAGGAGCGGCAGACCTCCCAGCGTAAAAGCCAGCGTGTATGTAATCAAACGCATGGATCTATAGTAGCGCGGGATGCAAATTACATGGCGGTTCTTTACCTTAAACCCCATTCGGGCCTTCCGGCTCGACGGCGCGTTGACAGGCTGAAGCCTATCCCACCATAATTCAGGCGGGAGGGAGCATGCCGCCCCGTACGCTTTCATACCACTCAGGCTTCGGCAATGAATTCGCGACAGAAGCTGTTTCCGGGGCTTTGCCGCAAGGACAGAATGCGCCGCAGCGCCATCCACTGGGACTATATACAGAGCAATTCAGCGGCACGGCCTTCACTGTGCCGCGCGGACAGAACCGCCGCTCGTGGCTATACCGGATACGGCCGTCAGTAACGCACCGGCCGTTTGAGGAGATCCCGTTAAAGCTGCTCCGGAGTGGACCGTTCGACGAGGTTCCGCCTACCCCGAATCAGCTTCGCTGGGACCCGCTGCCGATTCCGGGGGAAGAATCGCCGGCCGATTTCGTCGATGGCTTAATCACCATGGGAGGCAGCGGCGAACCGGCCTTGCAGACGGGGGTGGGCATTCACCTGTACACCGCTAACCGCTCCATGCGCGATCGCTTTTTCTACAACGCCGATGGAGAGCTGCTCATCGTGCCGCAATTGGGTACACTGCGGATTTTCACCGAACTGGGAATTGTGGAGGCTGCGCCCGGAGAGATTTGCGCGTTGCCAAAGGGGCTCAAGTTCCGCGTGGAATTGCCGGACGGACAGGCGCGCGGATATATTTGCGAAAACTACGGCGCTTATTTCCGGTTGCCGGAACTGGGGCCGATCGGCGCGAACGGTTTGGCCAATCCGCGCGATTTTCTCGCGCCTGAGGCGGCGTTTGAAGACCGCGAAGGCGACTTCCGCATTATCGTCAAATTCCAGGGGCGGCTCTGGGAAGCCCCCATCGATCACTCACCGCTCGATGTAGTGGCCTGGCACGGCAACTACGCGCCCTATAAATACGACTTGGCGCGTTTCAACTGCATCAACACCGTGAGTTTCGATCATCCGGATCCGTCGATTTACACCGTGCTGAGCGCGCCTTCCACCGTGCCCGGCACAGCCAACGTGGATTTCGCGATTTTCCCGCCGCGCTGGCTGGTGGCCGAGCACACGTTCCGGCCGCCGTGGTTCCATCGCAACGCCATGAACGAATTTATGGGCCTGATTTTCGGAACCTACGACGCAAAGGCCGAGGGATTTGTGCCGGGCGGGGCGAGCCTACACAATTCGATGTCCGGGCACGGGCCGGATGCGGAAACCTACGAGCGCGCCACGAACGCCAGTCTAAAGCCGGTTTACCTGGAGAACACGCTGGCGTTTATGTTCGAGACACGACTAGTTATCCGGCCTACGAAGTTTGCCATGGAGACGAGCATCCGGCAGCACGAATACTTCGAGTGCTGGCAGGGCCTGAAGAAACACTTCGGGGAGGTGGTTTCGGAAAGCTAGGTTTTAAGCCGCGCGCCCGAGGGTGTCTAGTACTAGAACGATCCGGAATATCTTGCTTCCAGGCCGGAGAAACCGATACAGTTTGGCAGTATGCCCCTCGACGCGCACGCTCAGCACATGAAGCGCATTCTCCTAGTTACTCCAGACAAAACTCCTGATACCGGCTATGCCCAAATGCTCCAGAACAAGGAACGGCTGCAGGGACCCGCACTGAGGCTGCGGGCCGTGATGGCGCCGGTGGAACTGGCCACCTTGGCGGCAGTGACGCCTCCGGAATTCGAAGTGGATGTTTGGGACGAGGCGGTAAAGGGAAAGATCACGCCCGAAACCGACCTTGCAAAACAATACGACCTGATGGGCGTAACCGGGTATCTGGCGCACGTGGTGCGGATGATCGAGATCTGCCACGAATTCCGCCGCCGGAGCATTTTGACGGTGGCGGGCGGCCCGGCGGTTTCGGGTTCGCCGGAGCGGTTTCGCGGCATCTTTGACGTGATTTTCCTGGGCGAGGCGGAGTATACCTGGCCGCAGTTCCTGCGCGAGTGGGCAGAGGGCACGCACATTGCCGAGTACCGGCAGATCGAGCGGCCGGATATCGGCGATTCGCCGGTTCCGCGCTGGGACCTGGTGCGGGATGTGGATACGGCTTATGTGACCGGCGGAGTGCA
>DATBID010000312.1:0-12370 GCA_036557125.1 Bryobacteraceae bacterium
GGGATGCGGAGGTGGCTACTATAGCGCGGGATATGTAGGTTACGGCCCGCCGCCTCCCGTGGCTTATGGCGTAGTGGGTGTCGCGCCAGGGCCAGGATTTGTGTGGATCAACGGCTACTACAACTGGTCCGGCGGAAGATACGCATGGGTACCCGGCCGCTGGGTGCGCCCGCCGCGTCGGGGAGCGGTGTGGCACGCGCCAGAATGGCGGCATGAAGGCCGGGGCTGGCGGTTTCGCGAAGGGCGCTGGCGGTAAGCGATTAGCGTGCTGGAACGTGCTTGAACGCGGGGGCGCTCGACAGAGAGCGCCCGATGCGCGACAATACACAATATACCCTCCCAGGAAAATTGATTCATGTCTGAAAAAGCGCCGCGAAATAACGCTCATTGCACTATCCCCGACGACCCGGAATTGAGCACGTATCGGTTCATCATCGTCTCGGCGAAGCGCGCCCGGCAATTGCAGGGCGGCGCGCGGCCTGCGTTGCCCACCTCTTCCAAAAAGCCGACCGTTGTCGCGATGGAAGAAACGCGCCGCGGGCTGGTGAAATACAACGTTTCCGGCGTGGCGCCGGAACCCGAACCGGAACCGATTCTGTAAGCGCATATGCGCGTCGTTTTGGGTGTAGGCGGCGGCATCGCGGCCTACAAAGCGGCTGAGCTTGCACGGTTGCTGATGGAGCGCGGACACGCGGTCCAGGTGATCATGACGCGGGCGGCGGAAGAATTCGTGCGACCGCTGACGTTCGCCGCGCTGACCGCGAAACCGGTGCTCGACGACCTCTTCGCCATCGAGAGCGCGATTGAACATGTCACCGTAGCGCAGGAATCCGATCTGCTGGCGATTGCGCCCGCCACGGCAGACCTTATGGCCAAGCTGGCCGGGGGGCTGGCGGACGATTTTTTGAGCACGCTATATCTCGCGTTCACCGGCCCCGTGGTGATCGCGCCTGCGATGAACGTGAACATGTGGCAGCACCCGGCGACCCAAGCGAATGTAGAGAAGCTGGTGGCGCGGGGTCACGTGATCGTGAGGCCGGGCGAAGGATGGCTGGCCTGCGGCATGGTGGGAGCGGGACGGCTGGCGAAACCGGACGATATCGTAGACGCCATTGAGCGCAGCGGACCGCATCGCCGCGATTTGGAAGATGAAACCGTGCTGGTGACAGCGGGGCCGACGCAGGAGCCGCTCGACCCGGTACGGTTTATCTCCAACCGCTCGAGCGGACGCATGGGGTATGCGCTGGCGGAGGCCGCCGCGGCGCGGGGCGCGCGCGTCATTCTGATTTCCGGGCCGGTGCATCTATCTCACCCACGGCGCGTGGAAGTAGTGCCGGTGCGTACGGCGCAGGAGATGCGCGATCACGTGTTCGAACATCTCGGCTCGGCCACGATCGTGATCAAAGCGGCGGCGGTGGCGGATTTTCATCTGTCCAAGGTCCCGGCGCAGAAGATCAAGAAAACCGCGGCGCGTATTTCGCTCGAACTCGATCCGACTCCCGATATTCTGGCGGAACTGGGACGGAAGAAGGGCGACCGCCTGCTAATCGGCTTTGCGGCGGAAACCGAAAACCTGCAGCAGGAGGCGCGGCGCAAGCTGGAATTGAAAAACTGCGATATGGTGGTCGCGAATCTGGTAGGCGGAGCCGATACCGGCTTTGATGCCGAGCAGAACGAAGTACTGCTGGTGATGCGCACCGGCGATTCTTTGCGAGTTCCCAAAGCCGCCAAGAGAGAAGTGGCCGATCGCATTCTGGACGAGACTCTGAAGCTGCGCTTGGCGCTACACGCGATCAATGACCGCTGAATTGCTCCGCCGCCGGCTGGAGTTTTACCGGGATCTGGGTGTGCGGGAGATCTACCGGCGCACGGGGGCAGCCAGCCAGGAGTCGGAAATCAGCCAGGAACAAGGAGCTAGGAGTCAGGAGCCAGGAACAACGAGCCAGGAGCCTACGATGGCCGAAGCCCGCGAGTCGCTGCTGCAGATTTTGCAGGATATCGGCGATTGCCGGCGCTGCCGGCTGCACCAGGGGCGGACGAACCTGGTGTTCGGGGTAGGGAACGACCGCTCGCCTTTGGTTTTTGTGGGAGAGGGTCCGGGGCAGGATGAGGACGCCCAAGGAATTCCGTTCGTCGGCCGCGCCGGGCAGTTGCTTACCCAGATGATCGAAAACACGGCCAAACGGGAAGGCATTCCGCTGCGCCGCGACGACGTTTATATCTGCAATGTGGTGAAGTGCCGGCCGCCGGACAATCGCACGCCGGAGCCGGATGAAATGGAAATCTGCGGCCAGTTCCTGTTCCGCCAATTGGTATCCATCGGCCCCAAAGCAATTTGCGCCTTAGGCGGAACGGCAGCCCGCGCACTAACCGGCCATAAAGAGGGCGTCACGAGGATGCGCGGTAACTGGTACAAGTGGCGCGATATTCCGCTGATGGTGACGTACCACCCCTCTTATCTGCTACGAGCCTATAATCAGGCCGCCAAGCGCGAAGCTTGGGAGGACCTGAAAAAGCTCATGCACTTCGTGTACGACTGAACGTCAGGCAGTACCGGTGCTGGATGCGGCCAGACGGCGCGCCGGGTCCTCTTCCGCAGCGTTCTCCGGCTGAACGGAAATACCCTGGTGGCGGAGCATCTGTTCGAGAGCGTGCACGTAGACATCGATATAGCGCCGCGTGTACCTAACCAAGCCAAGCCGGCGAAGCCGGTTCATCTGGAAGGTAATGATTTCGCGCGAGGTGCCCACATATTCCGCAATGGTGTGGTGCGTGAGCGATGCGAGTCGCGTCGAGCCATCCGGCAACGGCGTTCCCATGGAACGGGCAAGCTGCGTCAGCGCCAGTATCACGCGTTCCGGCGTCTTATGGATGGCCATGCTCTCAATCCGCTCCTGCAGCTCGATGCACTCGCGCACAAGATACTGGCTCAGTGCTATGCCCAGACGCGGCTCGCGCTCGATTTGTTGCTCGATTTCCGCGCGTGTCCACGACATGAGCGTTGCCGGATCCATGGCAATCGCGGTTTCGGGCGCGCCTTGGCTGCGGCCTCCAACCAGCACCGCTTCGCCGAATAGCCCCTCCGGAGAAATGATCCGGGAGACTGTTTCTATGCCATCCTCCGATTTAGTACTAACCTTCACACGCCCTAGTACTACTAGATGGAGTTTGTCGGACGGCTCCTCCAGACTGTAGATTACCCGCCCCTTGGCATACTCCTGAACCGATTTCCGGGGAAGATAAGTTAATGGATCTTCACCAACAAGTACTTGTCTCGCCTTACTCATAACAATCCATGCCCCCTGTGTACCTGCTAAACGGACACTTTGATTCAACTATAACTCCTTAGAGGATTAAACGTCATAGTACGGAAAAGGGGTACAGTTTCCCTTTG
This sequence comes from Bryobacteraceae bacterium, assembly GCA_036557125.1. Taxonomy (GTDB): domain Bacteria; phylum Acidobacteriota; class Terriglobia; order Bryobacterales; family Bryobacteraceae; genus PSRJ01. Next base: position 3,395 of record DATBID010000312.1, read on the forward strand.
TGCTTTTGTAAACGAAATTTTAACAGGGTTAAAGCCCGATGGAGGAGGCGCGCGTTGTGCGCAGGGTGACAAATCGAATTCAGAGGCGCGTCTGAATCAGCCTCCTTTTGACTACTCAACACCGAGCCAGAGCCGCAAACCACGATGCCTCCGCAATTCATCGGCAGCCGCGAGTATCGGCTAGCCTTTCCCAAAAAGTCGTCATCGTTCTTCGCTTCAGCATCGCGCGCCAGCAGCGATTGCCGCCGCGCCTCAGCAACCAAGGCCTCCCGGTCCAGTTTGCGAAGATATTCGTCCAGCGCCTGGTTGATAATCCAGTTCCTACCCTTTTTCAGGCGCTTCGCGGTTCGTTCGAGACGGTTTTGCAATGCCCCCGGGACCCGAATGCTGGAGGTCACGGTAGGCATCGATCATATTGTATCCGCCCATTGCAACACAGTCGGCCTGTAACCTCCTGCAACGGCGGTCCGCCCGGAACCGTCTGCTAGACTGGACGTTACCCGCCATTCATGCGCGCCCGTGTGCTCTTTTTCGGCATGTTGAAAGATGTTGTCGGCATTTCGGCCGAGGAGATCGATCTGCCGGACGGAGCGAATCTGGGGAGCGTGTTTGCGCATTACGCCGAACGCCGGCCGCGGCTGCGCGAACTTGCGCCCAGCATCGTGGCGGCTCGCAACCGCGAGTTCGCCGACCTTTCGACCACCGTCGCAGATGGAGATGAACTCGCGTTTCTGCCCCCGGTGAGCGGCGGCTCGGAGCTTCTGGAAATAGAATCCGGCTGCCACTATTTTGCGCTCACGCGGCATGCGATTGATACCCGCACGGTGATCCACCGCCTGTTGACCGGCGCCGAAGGAGCGGTAGTGACGTTCGAAGGCACGGTCCGCAACAACACGAAGGGCCGGCCGACGCTGTACCTGGATTATGAGTGCTACGAGGCGATGGCTCTTCGCGTGATGGCAAAGATTGGGTGCGAAGTGGCGGGAGCCTTTGCGGTCAGCCGGGTTGCCATGATTCACCGATTGGGGCGAATGCTGGTAGGCGAAACCAGCGTGGCGGTCATTGTGACGGCGCCGCATCGCAGGCCGGCGTTTGAAGCTGCGCTGGAGGGAATCAACCGCCTGAAGAAGACCGTGCCCATCTGGAAGAAGGAACGCTTCGTGGACGGTGAGGTCTGGGTGGAAGGAGAGTGGGACCGTGATGTTCCGGTGGCCGGCTAAAATCGCGCTCGACTTTGCTCTCTTTGGCGCTCTCCTTGGGGTGCTGGCGCTCTCCCCCTGTTTTGCTCAACAAAGCGCCGGGACGCCCTCATTTCGCGTGGATGTCAGTCTGGTCCGGGTGGTCGCCACCGTTCGGAACCAGGCGGGTGAGCTCGTCAGCAATCTCGAAAAAAGGGATTTCCAGATCCTGGATAATGGCGCGCCGCAGGAAGTTGCGCTATTTGAGCGGCACAGCGATCAGCCGCTCTCGGTCGCGCTGCTGGTGGATATCAGCGGTTCCACGGCAAAAGACTTGAAATTCGAAACCGAATCCGCTGCGCGGTTTTTGCGAGCGCTACTCAATGAAGGCAACCTGGAAGACACCGTAGCGCTTTATGGTTTCAACTGGCAGGTCACGCAATACCATGCATTCACGCACAGCCTGGTGTCGCTCTCTAGCGCGATGAAACTTCTGAGAGGGGAGGCGGGCACTTCGCTATACGATGCCATCTATCTGGCTGCGGGCGATCTGGAAGACCGGGAAGGGCGCAAGGTGATCATCATTGTTACAGATGGCGGCGACACCACGAGCTCCAAATCCCTGAAGCAGGCGCTGGCTGCGGTGCAGCTTGCCGATGCGGTGATTTACCCAATAGTCATCATGCCTATTACGAGCGATGCGGGCCGCAACATTGGCGGCGAGAACGCGCTGAAATTCATGGCCGATGGGACCGGCGGGCGGACATTCCTGCCTCAGCTCAATCAGCAACTGGACAGCTCGTTCACCGAGATCATCAACGAATTGCGCACGCAATATCTGCTGGGCTTTTACCCGCGCAACGTGCCACTTACTAAAGACCGCTTTCACACGCTCCAGGTGCGCGTTACGCGGCCGGAATTGCGGGTTTCGGCGCGCAACGGCTATTATGGGGAAGCAGAAGGCGATCCCGGAGCTTCGGCTCCCCGGATTACGACCGCGCCCCAAGCCAGAAGAAAATAACTTCGAGGACCCATACGGCACAGCAAGGCAAATCTACGCGCCCCTCTGAGCAGACGTTTCAGGAGGCCAAGTATCTCAAGGAGTTAATTGAAGCGGGAACGGAAGTGCGCGTGAAGATGGCCGATGGGGAGGAAGTGGTGGGGACGATCGAATATTACGACCAATCCTTCATCCGGCTGACGCGCAACGGCCTGCCGAACCTGTTCATCTTCAAGCACGATATCAAATACATTCAGGAAGAGCCGTAAGGGCACCGTAAAGGGGAAAAAGCCCTGCCCATGTCATACCTCGAAACGGCTGTGGACATCGCCCGCGAAGCCGGGGCGCTGCTCACGCATTACTTCGAAAAGCGCGTCGCTTTTGAGCGGAAGGGCGAATTCGACCTGGTTACGGAAGCGGATCGCAATTCGGAAATGCTGATAGTCGAAAGACTGCGCTCGTATTTTCCTTCGCACGCGATTGTGGCGGAAGAAGGCGGTGGAGTTTCTGGGACTTCCGAATACCGCTGGTATGTGGACCCTCTGGACGGCACCACGAATTTCGCGCACAGCTTTCCCATGTTCAATGTGACGCTGGGGCTTGAACGCTCGGGCGAAATCGTATGCGGGGTGATTTACGATCCGGTGCGGCAGGAAATGTTCACTGCCGAACTGGGCGGCGGAGCGTATTTGAATAACCGGCGCATGCGTGTGGCACGGACGGCGCGTCTCACCGACTCACTCGGCTCGACGGGCTTTCCCAGCCGCAAGCGCAGCCACAATGTGAACATCCACTTTTATTACCAATTAGCGATGGCCTCGCACGGAGTAAGGCGCACGGGATCGGCGGCGCTCGATCTGGCTTATGTGGCGGCGGGAAGGCTGGATTTTTTCTGGGAGTTCGGCCTCAAACCGTGGGATCAAGCAGCCGGCGTGCTGCTGGTGCGCGAAGCGGGAGGGAAGGTCACGGACATGTGCGGCCAACCGATCAGTATCACGGCCTCGGAGCACCTGCTGGCCGATAATGCCATTCTGCACGACGAAGTTCTGGCCATGTTTCGCGAGATCTTCAGTGGGCGCCCTCCGCTTCCGCTGCCGGAATTGTCGTAGCTGGAGTTACGGAAACCGGTGTTTGGGCGGGCGAAGCCGTTTGCGGCTGCAGGAAGAGTTTATCCGGGTCCAGCGCCGGCTGCGGCGGCTTTATCGACGGCTGCCACGCGTCCACCAGGTTTTGGGCACGGCGGGTTTCTTTTTTAGACAGTTTCTTGGCTGTGATGTCGAGCAGTTCCGCCGCGCGCGTATCGCCGCCTTTCTGACCTCTTGCCAGCCACGCATAGGCTTGAACCAAGTCGCGTTTTTCTCCTTGCGCGTTGTAGTAAAGGAGGCCCAGGTTCGTCATAGCGGGCGCATATCCGGCATCGGCTGCTTTGGTGTACCATTCGATGGCCATTGGATAACTTTCCTGGAGGTCGTAGACCAGACCGAGGCCGAACTGCGCATCCGGGAAGCCTTTATCGGCTGCGATTTGATACCACTTCTCGGCTTGCACATAGTCTTTGGGGAGACCTTCATCTGAACTGTAAAGATCGCCCAGCGCGGTGGCGGCTTGCGTGATGCCGGCTTCGGCGACCTTGGTGAACCATTTGGCGGCTTCGGCCTTATCTTGCTTCACACCTTGTCCGTTCGAATATAGAACGGCGAGATTATATTCGGCGGCCACCACTCCCTGCTCCGCCGCTTTGCGGTACCAATCGGCGGCTTTTGCATAATCCTGCGTCACGCCATGTCCGCTCGAAAACAAAAGGCCCATATCGAATTCGGCGTTGGCGTTGCCGCTTTCTGCGGCGGGTTGCCACTCCCGCGCGGCGGCGGCGTAATCGCCATGGTTATACGCATCCAGGCCCGCCTGGAAATCGGCGTGGCTGGGGATCGCGGTCAAGAGCAGCCAGGCCAGAGGAAACGCAATATACTTCGTCACAGCACTTCGACGAAATGCAGATCGTATACCGCGGTGAAGATGACTACAATCCGCTATTGCGGCGGTACCATTCCAGGGTGCGCCGCATGCCTTCCTCAAAGGAAAAGCGCGGTGTGTGGCCGAGGTCGCGCACTGCGGCGGTAACATCCGCCTGCGAATGGCGCACATCTCCCGGGCGCGGAGGTCCATACTTGGCGGGGATCTCGATGCCTTCGATTTGCTGAAGCAGGGCCCAGGCCTGATTGAGTGTGATGCGGCCGCCATTGCCGGCGTTGTAGAGTCGGCCGCAAACGTTGCGCGCCCGCGCGGCCTTGAGATTTAGCGCGGCTACGTCCTCGACGTACGTAAAGTCGCGCGACTGCTGGCCATCGCCGAAGATGGTGGGCGAGCAGCGCTGGAGGATGGCCTTCATGAAAATGGAAAGCACGCCGGAGTAGGGGCTGGTGGGATCCTGGCGCGGGCCGTACACGTTGAAATAGCGCAGCGAGACTGTCTCGATCCCGTACACTTCCGAAAAAACCGTGGCGTAATATTCCCCCACCAACTTGTGTAAGGCGTAGGGCGATTTCGGCTTCGGCGCCATGCTCTCCATTTTCGGCAGCACTTCCGTATCGCCGTATGCTGAAGACGATGCCGCATAAACCACGCGTCCGACTTGGCCGTCCTTGGCCGCACGCAGTAGCGTAAACGTGCCGTTTACGTTGATATCGTGGGTGAATTCGGGCTCGTCGATCGAACGCGGCACGGAAGGGATGGCGGCTTCGTGGAAGACCACTTTGGCGCCGCGCACGAGGCGCGCAATGTCGTCATAGTTGCGGATATCGACTTCATGAAACTCGATCGAATTGCGAACCTCTTCGAGGTTGGACTCCCGCCCAGTCACGAGGCTATCCACCACGATTAAAGGGTGTGCGTCTTCGGCCACGAGACTGCGCACGATTGCGGACCCGATAAACCCCGCTCCCCCAGTCACCACGAAGTGGTCTTTCATTCAGAATCACCAGTTTACGATGCATATCCGGCGGTGCGCTATTGTAACGGAAGAGTGCCGCCTTATATACAAGTCCGCGACCTTGCGAAAATCTACCCTTCCGGGACGACGGACCTGGTGGTTTTCAGCGGGCTGAACCTGGACGTGCACTCTGGAGAGATGTTGGCATTGGTAGGCGAATCCGGCGCAGGGAAATCCACGCTGCTGCATCTACTAGGCGGTCTGGACGCTCCTTCGAAGGGTACGATATACTACGAGAGTACTGAGATTTCCGGACTCGCAGACTGGGAAAAAGCTGATTTCCGCAATCGAAAGATAGGGTTCGTTTGGCAGATTCATTACCTTCTGCCGGAGTTCACGGCTCTGGAGAATGTGATGATGCCGCTGCTGATCCGGGGTTGGTCTCAAGGAAAGGCGGCCTCGGAGTCGTTGGCGAGGTTGGATGAAGTTGGGCTTAAGGCGCGGGCGTCGCACCGTGCCGGTGAATTGTCAGGCGGGGAACAACAGCGCGTGGTTCTGGCTCGCGCTCTGGTCGGCCGGCCGGCGGTTCTGCTGGCGGACGAGCCGACAGGAAATCTGGATTTTCGGACGGGCGAAATGATTTTCGACCTTCTGGAAGACCTGCACCGGACACACTCTCTCACCTCTGTTTTGGTTACTCATAATCTCTCCTTCGCACACCGATGCCATCGGATAATCAGCTTAGAAAAAGGCGGCCTGGTACCCGTACCGGCAGGTGCACCGTCTGGAATTGAACCGGAGTATCTTTAAGTTTAGGGGGCGTCACGTTTTATGTTTGAGCGATACACGGAGAAGGCGCGCAGGGTAATCTTCTTTGCAAGATACGAAGCCAGCCAGTTCGGCAGCCCGTTTATCGAGACGGAACACTTGCTGCTGGGCCTGCTCCGCGAAGACAAAGCCCTTGCCAACCGGTTCTTGCGGTCGCACGCGGCCGTGGAATCGATTCGCAAACAGATTGAAGGCCACACCACGATTCGCGAGAAGGTTTCCACATCGGTCGATCTCCCCCTGAGTCACGAATGCAAGCGCGTCCTGGCCTATGGAGCAGAAGAGGCGGAGCGCCTGAACCACAAACACATCGGCACCGAGCATCTGCTGTTAGGCTTACTGCGCGAAGAAAAATGCTTTGCCGCCGAGATTCTGCATGAACGGGGTTTGCGGCTTTCAACTATTCGCGAAGAACTGGCGCGATCGCAAAGTGAGCGGGTCGCCGCCGCGCGGCCCAAAGAGAGTTCCCTGCTTGCGGAATTCAGCCGGGACCTGACCCAGGCCGCCATGGATGGCACACTCGATCCGCTGATCGGCCGCGACTATGAGTTGGAGCGGGTCGTCCAGATTCTCTGCCGCCGCACCAAGAACAACCCGGTGCTGATTGGCGAGCCGGGCGTGGGCAAAACGGCGATTGTCGAGGGTCTGGCGCAGCGCATCGCTGATGGCGACGTTCCTTCCTTCCTGGCGGACAAACGCATTCTGGCGCTGGACCTTTCGCTGATTGTGGCGGGAACCAAATACCGCGGCCAGTTCGAAGAGCGGTTGAAAACCATCATGAAAGAGTTGATGGAAAATCAAAACGCCATCATCTTTATCGACGAGCTGCATACTCTGGTGGGCGCGGGGTCGGCCGAAGGTTCGCTCGACGCCGCCAATATCTTAAAGCCCGCCCTCTCGCGCGGCGAGATTCAATGCATTGGCGCGACGACCCCCGCCGAGTTCCGCAAGTCGATTGAAAAAGACCGGTCGCTCGAGCGCCGTTTCCAGGCAGTGAAGGTGCCGCCGCCCAGCGAGACCGATGCTGTGAAGATCCTGTTCGGCATCAAGGATCGCTACGAGAAATTCCACGCTGTAGCCTATACCGACGATTCCATCGAAACCGCGGTGTTCACCTCCAGCCGCTACATTCCCGATCGCTATCTTCCCGATAAAGCCATCGACCTGATCGACGAAGCCGGCGCGCGCGTGAAGCTGCGCCAGACCACTTTACCCGCTGAGCTTGCCGATATCCAGAAGCGCATCAAGTTCATCGTCCACCGCATGGAAAATGCCATCGCGAACCACGAATTCGAGAAGGCGCGCTTTTACTCCGATGAAGAACGCAAAGAGCGCGAGAATATGCGCCAGCTCCGCGAGAAGTACAACCTGGACGATACTTCGACTGGCGTAGTTACCAAAGACGATATCGAAGAAGTGGTGGCCCGCTGGACCGGCGTGCCCATGACTTCTATCAAAGAGGAAGAGATCGCCAAGCTGCTGCGCATTGAAGAGGAGCTGCACAAGCGGGTGATCAGCCAGGAAAAGGCCATTTCGGCTCTTGCGCGCGCCATCCGCCGCTCGCGCGCCGGCTTGAAAGCCAGCAGCCGTCCGGCCGGTTCGTTCTTATTCCTCGGCCCCACCGGCGTGGGCAAGACTGAAGTGGCCCGCGCTTTGGCCGCGTTTCTGTTTGGCAGCGAGAAGAGCCTGGTGCGCTTCGACATGTCCGAGTACATGGAAAAGCACTCGGTTTCGAAGCTCATCGGTTCGCCTCCCGGATATGTGGGCTATGAAGAGGGCGGGCAGCTTACCGAGCGCGTGAAGCGCAACCCGTACTCGATTATTCTGCTTGATGAAATCGAAAAGGCCCACCCGGATATTTACAACATTCTGTTGCAGGTATTTGAAGACGGCCAGTTGACCGACGGCCTCGGAAACCAGGTGGATTTCAAAAATACTATCATCATCATGACGTCCAACCTGGGCGCGCGCTTCCTGGAAAAACGGGGCCATCTCGGCTTCTCTGCTCCGGCTGGCGAAGGCATCCCCGGAAAAATCGAGGAGATGGTGCGGGCCGAAGTGAAGAAAGCGTTCAATCCCGAGTTCCTGAACCGCCTCGACGAAATCATTCTGTTCAGCTCGCTCAGTGACGAGGATCTGGTGCAGATCATCGAGCTCATGGTGCAGCAGGTCAACGCCAACCTGGTGGCGAAGCAGGTGAAGATCCGCCTGGCTCCGGAAGCATCCAAATACATTCTGGAGAAGACCTGCGCTGATCGCAGCTACGGCGCCCGCCCGCTGCGTCGCGCATTGCAGAAGTACATAGAGGACCCGCTGTCGGAGGCGCTGATCCAAGGCACCCTGCCGCGTCCGGCTGAGCTGGAAGTTTACCTTGGCGATACGGGCATCTACTACCGGCAGATAAACGCAGAAACAGAAGCGGTCCCGGCCGGTGGCCCAGCGGAACCGGCTCCGGGGACGTTGCTGTACACGTTCTGAGCTGATCGCGTCTAGCGGCCCTAGGAAGATTCTGTAGATAATGGTAGGCGGGCGGTACGAATGGCGAAGGAATACGTAGAAGAACGATCCGGCGGGTTGTATGTCGCGGGGACACGAGTCTCACTGGCATCGGTGGTCTACAAATTTCGCCAAGGCGCTTCGCCCGAAACCATTCTTCAGGGTTTTCCTGCGTTGAGATCACTCGAGAATGTGTACGGTGCGATTACCTACTGCCTGGCGAACCCTGAAACGGTTGAAGAATACCTCAAGGACGAGAGTCAGAAGTGGGAGGAATTCCGGAAATCGGCTGATCCACTTCCGCCCGGCCTTGTGGAACGGCTGGAAAAGGTTCGCCGCTAACGGCGCGCCGTTTGTCGAAAGTTAAATTCCAGGCGGATAATGGGACAGAGCAATTATCCACGGCCTTATCCGCCGTCTGCCTGCAGTGGACTTCCGATTTGACCCCCTTAATGCGGTCGACGATCTCTTTGTGCTCCGCATGGCCGCATCGGAAGGACGTGTTCTCTTGTCGCACGACTTCCGCACCATGCCATCAGCTTTTG
>DATBID010000313.1:0-5739 GCA_036557125.1 Bryobacteraceae bacterium
GCTTATCGGCGATCTTCTCCATTGCTTCGCGGCCGATGAAATCATGGTCGAACTTGACGAACGGCCCATAGCCCATTTCGTAGGGAGTGACGTAGTAGTCTTCGATGTTCTTGGAATCGAAGCTGCCGCCGATGGAGCCGGTGCCTTCGTAGCCGGTAGCGGGCAGCCACTGGCGGTAGGCTTTCATCTTCGCGCCGCTGTAGACGGCGGGGAGCGGGGAAGGAATCCAACCGGATTCGAGAGTATTGGTGGCGTAAGCGCGGGCCCCGACCTGCACCAGGCCGAATTCCTTACCGGCTTCCGCAATCGCGGCCCGGATTTCCTCACGCTCTTCGTAGGGGCCCCAGAGTTCGAGCCCTGGCGCGCCCGCCATGCCGTGACGCAGCGCACGCACCTTACGGCCGGCGAGGTTGATGTGGCCCATGTTGAAGAACTTGATTTCGGGAATGGGGCCGCCATTCAGTTTTTCGAGCAGTTTCCAGGCATTGGGTCCCTGGACCTGGAAGCGCCAACAGGTGCGGATGACTGGTTTGCCGCCGGGGTTTGAGGGCGAGCGATCATCCTGAGTGGTCTTTACGTTGAAACCACCGGTTTGGGCATGGAACTGAATCCAACTGATAGCTGGGGCGCGGCCCACGAACACCACGTGGTTTTCTTCGAGGTGGAAGAGGATGCCATCACCGATGATGAAGCCATCGTAGCTGCAGGGAGCGAACTGTTTCGCCCGGTCCACCGGGAACTTGGCGAAGCTGTTGAAGCCCAGGTGGGTGACCAACTTGATGGCGTCAGGACCTTCGATGTATAGGTTCGCCATGTGATGCGACTGGTCGAAAAGGACGCAGGAATCGCGCCAGGCGCGTTGCTCGTCGCGCCAGTTGCTGTATTCGGTGGGAACCACGGGATAGACGTAGGCTCCAATTTGCGAATTGCGGAGCAGATCTACGGGATTACCGGCGCGTTCGAGAAGAGCCTCCAAACTTTGGGGGCCGGCGGTTGGGGAACTCATATTTTCTGGTAACTCCTCCTATTGGCGAAACCGTTCATGATAGACGAACAACTAACGGGCGGCACGCGTGGAGCGGATGAATCAGCATCGGTTGAATGGAGTGGGCCGCAAAGTTGGCGGCCAACCAAGTTGGGAGACGCCACTGGGGGCGCGTATCCCCTGCTCCGCTGTTGCCCTCAGAAGAGAATAACAAATAACAGGGGTGGGAGGGGGCTGGATCGGCGCGGTTCGGAAAGGCGCGGTTGCGGCTCCGAAAGGCGATACTGGGACGTGGTGGTGGATTTCGAGTGCGTGGCGGATAATTTGCGGGAGTCGTTCCGCGTGCTCGCGGAGAGCCGGAACGAGGGCGAGGTGCGGGAGCTGCGGGGAGTGAGCATCGCTTCGGCGAACGTCACCTTTCAGATGTTCAACGCGGCGTTTCTGGCGGGACCGGTCTTATCGGAAGCGGACCTGGAACAGCGCATCCTGCTGGCATCGATGCATTTCGGGCAGCGCGGGCGGCAATGGGCCTACTGGGTGTGCGAGGACTGGCTGGGGGGCAGCACGCGCAAGCGGTCGCTGCGGCATTTCGAGCGGCACGGTTTGCGCCACGCTGTGAATTTGCCGGGAATGCTGGCGGAACGGCTGCTGCCACCGGTGAAGCCGCCGGCGCCGCTCGATATCCGGCGAGTGGAGAACGGCCCGGTGCGGGAGGCGTTTTGCGCCATCGGGTCAGTCTGCTTCAACGTGCCGCTGCCATGGTTTTCCGAAGTATTCGAAGGGAAGCCAGTGTGGAACCGGTTTGTGGCTTACGTGGGATACAGCAGCGGCCAGCCGGTGACCAGCGCTGCGGTGGTGATTGGGGCCGGTGCAGCAGGCGTTTATAACGTAGCAACCATACCCGGGAAGCAGCGGAAGGGATTCGGCGAAACGGTGATGCGGCACGCGCTCGAAGAGGTGCGGCGCGAGTACGGGATTGAACGCACCATTCTGCAATCTACACCGGCCGGCTATCATCTCTACGAGCGGATGGGGTACCGGACGGTGACGCGGGTGGCGGTGTATTCGAGCTAGGATTCGAAATTAGTGTATGCTTAGCCCAGCCGGAGTTGGAATGCGCCGACGTTGCAAAGGGCTCGTAAGGGCCGTTCTGGTGGTTGTAGGCACGACTCCTTTGTCTGCTCAGTGGGTGAACTATCCCACGGTGGGAGTGCCACGGCGGGCCGACGGCAAGGTGAATATGCTGGCCGCCACGCCGCGGATGGCGGACGGCAAGCCGGACTTTTCCGGAATCTGGACCACCGCGGAACCGAATCGCCCGAAGGGAAAGGCGGCAGGTCCCGATGCGGATAGTCCCGCCGACCCCGGCGCAATCACGGCCTCTCGCCAAATGGCGAATATCGGTGTGGATCTTCCGGGAGGGTTGCCCTACCAACCGTGGCTTGTGCCGATCGTTAAAGAGCGCACCGCCAACCTGGCGAAAGATGACCCGCACATCCGATGCTTGCCGGATAATTTTCTTCGCGCCTACGGGCTGCCGCATTTGCTGAAGTTCGTGCAGAAAGCAAATCTTTTGGTGGTGCTGGACGAAATGAACGCGGGATACCGACAGGTATTCACGGATGGACGGCCTTTGCCCGAAGATCCGACGCCCGCCTGGCAAGGTTATTCGTCGGGGAGGTGGTCGGGCGATACGCTAGTGATCGATACCATTGGACTGCGAGACGATACGTGGATCGATTGGAATGGAAGCGTGCTGACCCAGGCGGCCAAAGTGCGTGAAGAGATGAAGCGGCCGAACTTCGGACACCTCGAGATCCGAGTCACGGTGGACGATCCAAAGGCTTACACGAAGCCGTGGACGGTCACATTAAAAGAGCGCATCGTTGTAGACACAGAGTTGATCGACGAAATCTGTTTGGAAAATGAGCAATCGCTCAAGCACTTGAAATAGACGCGGGAGCAAAATAGATGGACGCCGTTGCAGTTCCAACACGGGAAAAGGGCGGGAAACGTTGGATGGTATGGGCTGGCCGGGTGGTTTCGCTGTGGCCGGCGTTTGTCATCATAACGAGCGCCACCTGGAAGCTGACGCGAGCCCCGACGTATGTGGCGGAGTTTGCGAGGATTGGGTGGCCGGAGAGCGCGCTGACGGGGCTGGCGTTGCTTCAGTTGAGCTGCCTGACCTTATACCTGATTCCGCCGACTGCCATTTTGGGCGCGGTCCTGCTCACCGGCTACCTGGGCGGGGCGATTGCTGCATATGTACGTCTTGGTGAGCCTTATCCGGTACTTGTCCCGCTATCCACGAGCCTGATTGCATGGGCTGGGATCTACATGCGCGACGAACGGCTAAGACGGCTGCTGCCGCTCCGGAGCCTGACGCCGGCGGCAAGACCGCCGGCGCTGCGGAGTAGGGGATCAGGCGGCGTTTAGTAGCAACTCGTCGACGCTCTCGCCGGTGTCCGGGCCTTCAAAGTCGTGGCGGTCCGCCGCCTCCTGGCAACGGATGCAGTAGGCGGTCCAGGGTACCGCCTGCAGGCGTTTGGGTTTGATTTCCTCATCGCAATGCAGGCAGACGCCGTAGGTGCCATCAGCGATCCGCGCCAGAGCGGCACGCACATGCCGCAGCATGGTGGCTTCGCGGTCCAGGTTTCGAATGGCCAGTTCGCGTTCGCCAGCGCGCTGCACCTCGTCGAGCGCATCCGGCGTTTTCTCGATGGCAATCTCGTCCCGATTGCGCAACCCCATGGACACTTCGGCCTGTTTGGTTTCGAGCATCTGTTTATAATTGTTGAGTTCGGTCTGTGTCATTGGTCTATTTCCCCCTCTGATCGGAATCTGTTCTATTTGTTCTCGTTAGCGTGCTGGTCCGCCTGATATAGACGACGGATTGTCTCAAAAGTTTCACCCTCCCTAACCCTTCTTTGGAGTTATGAGCCGTCATATCCATCACTCGGCCGTGTTCGCACGAGACCTTGTGTGAGCAATTCGACTGCCAAAAATTACCTCCCTCGGAACAGCCAGGGGCCCTCGCTCCGCCGACGTCCAGAAGCTCCTATATCGGCCGGATGCTACTATTCTGTTAGCCTTGGCGGGAAAATTCTCATTCTTCGCGAGAAACATTTTGCGGGGGGCGTGGATACCCCTGCTTGCGTGCGGTTTTTTCCTGCTGGCGGGGGTGGCTTTCATGCCTCTCCTGGGGATCGAAAACGACGAAGCCCTGTTTGGTAATGTCTTTTACGAACCGCGCGGCGGAGGCTACGCTTACCACCTGGGGCGCAGTCATTTACCGCTAATGATCCTGAGCTATTTAGGGACCCTAAAGTCCTGGATTTACAAGCCGATTTATGGCTTGCTCGGGATCGGCGTGACGAGCACGCGGGTGCCGGTGGCGGTGCTGGGGGCTGCCAGTATCTGGCTGTTCTACCGGCTGCTCGACCGCATTGCCGGCCGGCGGGCGGCGCTGATCGGGTGCGGGCTGCTGGCGACGGACGCCGTCTACCTCCTTACTTCAACGTTTGACTGGGGACCGGTGGCATTGCAGCATGTGCTGGTGCTGGGAGGCGCGCTGCTCCTGGTGCGGTTTTGGCAACGGCGAGACAAATCCGGGGACAAATTGGCGCTGGCCGGAGGCTTTTTCCTTTTCGGGCTGGCGTTGTGGGATAAGGCGCTGGCGATCTGGGTTCTCAGCGGCATGGCGGTGGCGGCCCTGGTGACGCTGCCGAAACAGATTGCGCAGGTGACTACCTGGCGTCATGTGGGAATAGCCGGACTGTCCCTGGTCGTTGGCGCGTTTCCGCTGATCTTGTATAACATCCACACGCGCGGCGGAACTTTGCATGGAAATGCGGTTGCCGATACGGCGGGTGCGCCGGCGAAGGTCGGGGCCCTCGCCGATACGATCCGCGGATCGGGGTTGTTTGGCTACTTAAGCCCGGAAGACTGGCAGACGCCTCAGCCGCGCACTAAGGGGGATTGGCTGGAGCGAGCTTCGACAAAAGTGGCCTCGGCCAGCCGCGGGCCGTATCGGAGCCTGCAACTCTATGGGCTCCTGCTCGCAGTGCTGCTGATTCCCCTGGCTCGCGGAGCAGCGCTACGGACGCTGATCTTCTTTCTGGTTACGTTCGCTGTGGCGTGGGTGCAAATGGCGTTGACAGCCCATGCGGGTAATGCGATGCATCATACAATTCTGCTTTGGCCGCTGCCCCAAGCGATCATGGCGGTGTCGTTCGCCTCGGCCTCTCGCCGGCTCGGCGCCGCCGGAATCCCGGCAATTGCCGCCGTCACGGCCACCCTGATGGTTTCCGGCCTGCTGTTGATGAACTCTTATTTCGCGCGGATGGTGCGTAATGGCGGCGCGATTTCGTGGACGGATGCCATCTTTCCCCTATCGGAGTACATGAAGAAGACCCCTGCTACCGAGGTGTTCTGCCTCGATTGGGGATTTCTCGATTCGCTGCGCCTTTTGAGCGACGGCAAACTCCCGGTGCGTGTGGGAGAGGACCCGATCCAAAAGCCTGAGTTGACGGATGCGGACCGGGAGCGCTTGACGGACATGATTTCGAACCCCGAACACGTCTTCATCGCCCATGAGAAGCCATTTGAGTTTTATCCCGGTCTGGCAGAGAAGCTGACGTTATTCGCGGCGGCCCACGGAGGATACCGGAAAGAGACTCTGGCGGCGATTTCCGACTCCAACGGGCGGCCAACGTTCGAGGTTTTTCGCTTCTATGGAACTGGGCTTCCTAGTG
>DATBID010000314.1:0-5353 GCA_036557125.1 Bryobacteraceae bacterium
CGAGATTGTCAAGCAGCGACAATGCTGTCTCCCGACGCGAAGATCATACTAGTACTAACATGGTCTTTACCGGCTGAAGCGAAACCTCAGGCCGCTGCCTGTTCCAGGCGGGTGCCACTGCGAGTTATATACGATGAACCACTGAGAAAGGACTAATCCTTCGGCGCCGCGAAGCCGGTCCGCGAAATTGGCGAGCGAACCGCGATGCCTGTGCGGATCGACGAATCGGTATAGGTACACACTACGCCAGTCCGCCCACGTCCGGATATCAAAGCCCCTCGTGAGGAATCCGTCCGAAGGTGAGAGGGAAATCTGTTCCTGCTCCTTCTGCATTGTTCGAGCAAATGCGGGTGTGGTCTCGAGTTGACTCGTCTGATCGGCGTCAATCGTTTGCAACATCCCTTCCCGATATAAGCGGGTGGCGAGCCGTAGACACCAGTGTTCCGCATCTTCGGCCGACAGCATTTCGCCGCTTTCTTTAGCCCGGTGCCGCACCAACTCTGGAGTGAGTGTTTCCCGCCCAAGAGCGGCGTTCTCGTCAATAAAAACAATATCGCCCCGATAGGAGTCGAGAAACGACTTGCGGACAGGAGCTATGCTTTGAACGGGCAGCCCGGAGTAGAACGAAAAAATCAAGTGGCTATTGGGAGATGCATAGAGCTTGCTGTCACTGTTCAGATGCAGCGAATTGATATAATTTAGGATAAGCGCGTTTTCTTGCCACGTGGGACCGAGTTTCGGCGGTTTATAATTCAGGCTATGGCCTGTCCATGAGAACAGTATTAGCATAAGAATGGAAGCGGTAAATACAGAATATCGGGCGGTAATGGCTCGCGCAAAGCTGGAACAGATCGCCGCCGCTAATAGTAACATCGGGCCCCAGTAAACTATCAAGATCCGCCATACGAAGCTTGCGGCGGGGATCAATCGCAAGAAGAGTCCGTAGCCGCAGAACATCCAGGCGCACAGAAAGATAAGGACGGGCGCCAGGCGGATAAACGGTTTGCGCAAGGACTCAGGCACACTCGTTGTCGGAGACACGAGGTAGGCAGTGAGCAAACCAACCAGTACTCCCGGGACGAGAAATATCGGTTTTAGGGGCGGGAATAGAAGGAAGTCACCGGGCAGCTTGAGGAGGCCCCAAGCTCCGGGGATGAGACCTTGGTACCGGTAAAATCCCGTCACGATCACCCATGGCATGGTTCCTCCTGCTACTAATAAAGCGAAGACACTTAGTTTTCGGAATGCGAATTGGTGACGCAGGAGAATGACTGGTGTGAATAAAATCGCAACTGCTACGGCCGTGGAGAAACTCAAAAGGTGTGTGTGAAAAAGAAGAACGAAAGTGCAAGCCGCCAGGTACACATCTTTCCAGCGACAGCGTCTGACTAATAGCCAGAGGGCAATCGAAGACAAGGTCGTCAGCAGAACTTCGAGTGAGTAGTACCGGGCCTGCCGGGATAAGAAAACGTGCCAGGGATGAACAGCTCCAACCAAGAGGGCTGGCCAGGCGGCATCCGGTCCGTACATTACCTTTCCGCCGATGAACACAACCAACAGAAATAACGTGCCGGCGATTACGGCCGGTAGCCGCGCCACTCTGGTGCGGCGTTTTCGGTCACTGATGTCGTGCTTGACCGTCCGGGAGCCATCATCCACGTCCGGCCGAATACCAAAAATGGCAAATGCTCCGGCGATCGAATAAAGAGGCAGCCAGCCGTGGTAGATGGCATAGTGATTATCAGAGTAACTGAGATCGCGAAATTCATATTCCCGGCTCCCGGGCCATGGCCGCGCAAGCGAGTTTTCATAAATCGGGAGGCCTAGATAGGTATCAGTTGGATAACCGTGCTGGAGAATCGTTAGGGCGTTGATCGCAGACTCGGCTTCATCCACCCAAAACGCCTCTCGATCGAGGCCCCTCAGTCGAAGGGCGAAGCCAATCGCAATTACAACGGCAACTAGCGCGGCTTCGAGTAGCAGACCCTTTGTGGTGGGCAGGAACGAGCTGATCTTAGGATTCTTGAGATTCGTACGTCGTCTCCAGGGAGGATTTTATCTGCCGCTCCCTTTTATCGAACCGTGCGAGATAGAGGTCCATGAGCCGTGGCGCCAAAGATCCGCCGAGAGCGAAAGCAGCACCGATCCTTGGTACGTATACCGTAGTCTTGCGGCGGACGAGTGCTTCCCAAATTCGACCGGCTACCAGCTCCGCGGACACAATCCGCTGTATGCTGCGCACCTCCGCGGGCGCAGAGCCGGCCAATACATGCTCCCGGAACTTTGTATTCACAATTCCCGGACAAACTTTGATCAAGTGAATAGAAGATCCCCGCAGTTGGCGGCGTAACGAATCATGAATGGCGTGAAGGGCAGATTTTGAAGCGCAATATGCCGCAGCCCAGGGCAGCGAAACACAACCAGCAACCGATCCCATGGAAATAATCGTCCCCGACGATTGCCGCAACATCACCGGGATCACTAGTTGGGCCAAAGCCAATGGCGCCACAACGTTCACTTCCATTAGTCGGCCGAAACTATCGACGGGCACTTCAGTCGCAGGGGAGTAGAGGCCTACTCCCGCGTTGTTGATCAAGACGTCGATCCGGCCGTAAACATTGAGCGTCCGTTCGATAGCTGCCTGACGCGTACCGGCGCAGGTTACGTCTCCGGCTGTTGCTAATACGCCATCCTGGGTGAGGCGATCAAGCTCGGATCCCGGCAGAGCTAATACAGACACGTTCCAACCATTGGCAAGAAACTTGGAAACACAAGCCAAGCCAATGCCGCTTGAGCCGCCGGTGATCAGAGCAATACGCCTAGACTTGCTGGTCTGCATGGTAGGTCTGGCAGTCAGCACGAGCAACTCGGGGACCGGACTACAAGGTTCCTCTTTGGAGGTAGTTGCAAGAGAGTCTTCTTGTTAGAGTAGGAACAAAATCAAAGTTCCGGGAGAAAAACCAAGCATAAGGAATGTGAGAGGATCAGTGGTTTGCGTGCCCCCGTGTTACAAATATTACACTTAGATTATCTCTAGGGCTCGGTCAAATTGCCGATTGATGTGGTCGGTTTGTTCTCCGAGTAAGAGAGCAGTGAGATGAACTAGGACAACTTTCGACATTGGCGCCATCTCGCGGATCTGGTGACCGAGACGCTACTCCGCCCGGACTCTCAAATCGGAAGTTAGAGGCGGTAATCATGCCGAATGCTGACAACTACGACGTCACCGACATTACGACACGCCGGATCAAATCCAAACCGTCACAATAGGCCACGTGGGTATGGACCAAGGGGCATGCCGACATGAGGACAAAACCCCGTGCACTGGTTGGCGCAACATGCAGCAGCCACTCAACGAAAGTTCCTGGGAGGTGGCCGGCCGCGCGCACCCGTGCGCCTCGGCCTCGGTGCGGATTACGTGCCGCCCAAACCGCAGGCAGCCTTTCGATGGTGATCTGGAGGATGGTCGACGCTGACGTGAATTTGGTACATGGCGCAGGTTTCGAATGCGGCAGAGAGCTACCAATCCTTTCGTGCTCGGCTTATTTTACTACCAGACCACCGGCACGCCGTAGCGGGCAAGTAAGGCGTCTTTGGTGGCGAGTGTCAATCCTTCAGCCAGTGCCTGGACTACCAGGATTCGGTCAAACGGATGCTTGTGCAAATCTGGCAGGCCCCCAAGCTTTTGATATGTCCGGCACGGATAATGAGCGTCGGGATACGTGGTCCTCGGACATATTTCTCCCACCATGGAAGCGGATAGCCAACGAGCGCGTCCGGCTTACGCGCCTTCATCACCAGCTCCCAGAGATTAGCCACGCTCGTTGTGAAAGGTAACCCGGCGAGCGCGGCCTGAGCTGCTGTGCCGAGCGGTGCTGCCCCAGTGAGTGTCCAGACCAGTGTATGGGTATCTGTCAAGACTTTCACCGGGCCTCGATCCAGTCTTCGGTTTCGGCATCGCTCATGGGATACCAACAATCATCCCCAGGCGCCACGAGCGGTTCTGCGCGGGCGATGCCGAACGGAAACCTGGGTTGCGGCGGACTGGGATCAGTTCGGCCACCGGCTCCTATGCCGGGCGATGACTAGTATCTCCCCCTCCTCGACTAGCTCGAGAAGGCGGGAGAGCGGCCGCAAGTGTCGCCGGGCCGACTCGCTGTGCCGGTACCCGTGCTCTGCGGGGCGCGATCCGGCCAACTGCCGCGCCGCGCATATGCCGCGGTTCTTAAGCAGGTTGCCAGTATCCCCTAGCATCCCCCACCCTTCCCAACGCTACAATGATGAATGCTGAACCGCATGCTTCTGCTCACGAAAGCTCGCGCATTACAGCACCTGGGCCCTTAGCTCAGCGGTTAGAGCAGCGGACTCATAATCCGTTGGTCGTAGGTTCAAATCCTACAGGGCCCACCAAACCCATTCCTCTGGTATCACTGCGGCGATGAAGCGGGCGGCGGTGTCTCCGGAGCTGTTTCCGGCGCGATGACCGGCGGAATCACCGTTGGTATCACGACAGTGGGCAGCGGCGGAGGTGTGGGAAGTGCGGGCCACTTGATCGAGGCCACCCGCCCCTGTTTATCGCCGCGTAGCCACACATAGAGCGGCACATCGGGAGTGGGCGGATCCGGAAGATCTACCGTGATCGACTGCTGCAACCCCGGCCCGGGAAGCGGCGCCGGTAGGCCCGAAACCTGTGCCGGGTTGGCTTCGTCCCAACCCAGTTTCTCGATCATCTCCAGGTTCTGTCCCGTGAGCTGATACACCCGCACTCCATTTTGGGGTGGGGCATTCTGAACTGGATCCTGAGAAATCGTGAACGAATCGATGCGCGGCACGCGAAGAATGTGCGCCAGCGGGAACGGCTGCGAACTGCTGCCGCGTCCGTTATCGATTGCAGCCTGAAGCTGGCATCCAGCCGGCAATCCGCTGGTGTCGAACGCCAGAAAGAGCTGGTCGGGCGAAATCTGTTCCAGGTTCCAATGCGCAGTCTGCTCGCCGATATGGAGCGATGCCGTCTGCCCTGCGCCATCGGAGCAAGCCAGTCGCAACACTCCGCCCGGTTCGATATTCTTCACGTCTAGCAGTGCATTCAGAGTAACGCCCGCAGGCAACTCATCGGCGCGGACCGCGATTGCCATACCGCTCGGCAGCGAAAGCTTGGAACTGGCGATCACGGGCAGTGGGCCAGTCACTTCGAGCGCGTCCTTCAGCGTAAGCGGCTCACTGCGGTCTTGCAAATATGCTTTCACCGGAAGACTCGCGTCTTGCTTCGCGGCCGATTTCAACTCGACGGTAAGGCCGCGTTCAGTTTGATCTGCGGTGGGCGGGCTAAGATTGAGAATCGCTCCTGGCGCTT
>DATBID010000315.1:0-18398 GCA_036557125.1 Bryobacteraceae bacterium
TCGCCCCAGCCCCAGCACGCTTTTGCGGACGGCCAGCAGCATCGCGCTGGCGAGCGCTCCCACGCCAGTCGCCGCCATCAGGAATCCCAGGGTGTTTGCGTTTCCATGCAGAATTTTGGAGGCGAATATCGGCATCAGCACGGTATACGGCATTCCGACCAGGCTCGAGAGCGCCAGCATCAGGAGAATGGAACGGATGGGCACCGAGCTCGCAACGTATCGCCAGCCTTCCTGCAGCTCGGCCATGACACGGCGTGCGCCCGCGCGTGCCTGCTGCACCCGGATCTGCATCAGCAGCAAGGAAATGATCACGGCGATATAGCTGACGCCGTCCGTCAGAAAACAGTAGCCTTCGCCCACCGCTGCAATCAGCACGCCAGCGAGAGCCGGCCCGATCAACCGTGTGGCGTTCACCATGGAAGAATTCAGCGCGATGGCGTTGCCCAGGTCCTCGCGCCGCTCCACCATCTGAATCACGAACGCCTGCCGCGCCGGCATGTCAAAAGCGTTGATAAGCCCTTGCGCCAGAGCAAGCAGAATGATTTCCCAGATGGTAATGATATGCGCCAGGGCTAGCACCGCCAGCGCGAACGATTGCAGCATGGAGAGGATCTGCGTCCAGACGAGCGTGCGGTGGCGGTCCCAGCGGTCCACCCAAACTCCCGCCAAAGGACCGAGGAAAAATGCCGGTATCTGTCCGGCAAAGCTGGCCAGGCCCAGCAATAGAGCGGAGTTCGTGAGCCGGTATACCAGCCAACTGGTAGCGACGCGCGTCATCCACGTGCCGATCAGCGAGAGAGTCTGCCCGGTGAAGAACAGCCGGTAATTGCGCGAGCGCAAAGCGCGTACTGCAAAGCTCCAATCCGCCACGTTTCTATTGTGAGTGATATACTGCCCCCGGAATTCAATGCCCCCAGACCAGGGAGTTCAATCGTGAAACGAAGCACTGATCGTATTCTTACCACCCATGCGGGCCGCCTCGATGGGCCGCCCGAGTACCGCGAAATCATGGCAGCCGCGATGACCGGTAAGCCGCTCGACATGGAATCGCTGCGCTCGAAGGTTCGCAGTTCCATGGTCGACGTTATCCGCAAGCAAAGCGAAGCCGGAATCGATATCGCCAGCGATGGCGAACTGGGCAAAATCGGATTCGGCGGCCTAGGCTATTACGGGCGGCGATTGAGCGGCCTTTCCAGCCGAAAACTCAAGGCGAACGAGCCGGCCTTCATGGCGCTTGAGACCAACGAGCGGCAGGAATTCGCCGAATTCTACAAAGAACTCCCGTTTATGCAAGCGCCCCAGGAGCGTGTGGTCTGCTCCGGCGTTATCAGTTACATAGGCCAGGATGAGGTTCGCCAGGATCTGGAAATGTTCCGTGCGGCGCTCGCCGAATCCGGCGCAAAGGTTGAGGAGACTTTCCTGTGCGTGCTCGCGCCTGGATGGCTCGAGCATTTCTTCCTCAACGAATATTATTCCAACGATGACGATTACCTCTTCGCCCTCGCCGCGGCCATGAAACATGAATATCAGGCCGTCGTCGATGCCGGCTTCATCCTACAGATTGACGACCCCGCTCTGCCCGACACCTACGACATGATCGTCCCGACACCCAGCATCGAAGACTATCGCAAATTCGCCGAAGTGCGGGTCGAAGCCTTGAACAGCGCTCTCAAAGGTCTCCCCGAAGACCGCATCCGCTATCACATCTGCTGGGGGAGCTGGCATGGCCCCCACTCACACGACCTGCCGCTCGAACACGTTGTCGACCTGATGCTCAAAAGCCACGCGGGCGCGTACTCGGTGGAAGCCGCCAATCCGCGGCACGAACACGAATGGAAACTTTGGCAGCGGGTGAAGTTGCCCGAAGGAAAAATTCTGATTCCCGGCGTGGTCACTCATCACACTAACGTGGTGGAGCATCCCGAAGTGGTGGCCGACCGCATTCTGCGCTATGCCAACATCGTGGGACGCGAGAATGTCATTGCCGGAACGGATTGCGGTATGGGTTTCCGCGTGCATCCGCAGATCGGCTGGGCCAAATTCAAGGTACTGGCCGAAGGCGCCGCGCTGGCGTCCCGCGAGCTGTGGGGAGCACGAACGTCAGTGGCCCGGTAGCGGCCAATATCGCCAGTGCTCTATCCCGGCAACTGCGCCTATTTGGCGCCATTATTAGTGCACCTGCAGATCACTCCCTCGATTCGTCCGACTCCCGATTGACACGCCCGCTCTGGAACGCAAAAGACCGCGTGTGACGGCGGAGATGGTCCGGCAATCCAACTGCTCGTTCGAAAACCCTGAACTCCTTACGAATGACGTCATATCATGAGAATCTCGTACTAAAGGTCCTCGTTTTTGAGGAGCAGCATGGGGCAATGCAACACAAAGGCGTGTCGAAAAAGCGACTCTTTCGCCAGGGACTAATAACACTCGTGCTGGCGGCAAGCTGCTATTCGGCTGGTGCTCAATCGCCGGTGATTGCTGCTGGTGGAATCGTCAACGCGGCGTCCTATATCCAGCCAGTTGCCCCGGGATCGCTCGTGGCAATCTTTGGCACAAATCTCGCACAGAGTGTCCAGACTGCCGCCACGATATCGTGGCCCACTACCCTCGGGGGCACGTCAGTATCGATCAACGGTATCGCAGCGCCGCTTTCCTACGTTTCGCCAAACCAAATCAATGCCCAGGTCCCCTCCTCAGTGCCCTTCAGCTACGGAGGTTACACGACAGCGAGCGTCGTAGTTACGACCGCAGTGGGCTCCAGTGCGCCGGCAACCGTTTCGATCTTCGTAGAGGGACCCGGAGTGTTCACCACTGACGCAAGCGGCTGTGGCCAAGCGGCCGCTTTGAATATCGCGCCAGACGGAAGTTTCTCGCCCAACTCCCCGTCGAACAGTGCCGCGCCAGGCGATTTCATCGCCGTCTTTGGAACCGGCTCCGGGCAGACGTACTTTGCACCCTCGGACGGCACTCCTGCATCGGGGGCGCAGAGGCTGGAAGATGCTGGTGGTTTCGCGATGAATGGGAAGGCCATTCTGCCGCTGGGATACTTCGGCCTTGCTCCAGACTTGGTAGGTCTCAATCAAGCCAACGTTCAAATCCCGGCCGATATGCGGGAAGGCTGTGCAGTTCCGCTGGCGATCGCGGGCGGGTTTTCACTGAGTCCGACGGTGACGCTCAGTATTCATTCCTCGCGCGGCCAATGCACCGACCCTCCAACGCAGTCCTATGGAACCATAACGCTACAGAGAACCATAGCTGCCGGCGCCAGCGACGCTGGGGAAACCGATATTCTGACCGCTTCTTTTCCTTCCGGTCCACAACTAACGCGGCCCGCTGAGAGTCAGACGCCTCCGACTGGTTACGCTACCAACGTTATTCATCTGGCTGAGCCCGGCCGCTCTTGTCCAGTACCAGGTTACAGTCAGCTTTCGGCTGGCGCGATCGCAGTGAGCGGGCCAAACGGGTCGGCCACCGTGGCGCCCACTACGGTCGCAGGTTCGAGTACGTACTCCCTTAATCTTCCGAAGGGCTTTGTCACCGGTGGCGCCTACACCATCTCGGCTGCGGGAAGCACCGCGATAGGAGCATTTCAGCGGAGCATGATTGTGGATTCGCCAATTCAGATTACGGCTGCTCAGGTTCCAGCAAACATTTTTGGCAGAGAGCCGATTACGGTGCGGTGGACCGGTGCGGCCGCAACCAGTGTGGTGAAGGTTTCACTGGTTTACAAGAGCTTCCTGACCGAATACACGGCATATGGTTACACGGCAGCCAGCGCGGGTTCCTTCAGCTTCCAGCCGCTTTGCACTGGAAATCCAATTTCGGCCGGCGGAAGTGGCATGATCTGCGGCTTTGGCTTACCGGGGCTGACCGAGGTGGTGGTGGAACAGATGCCCGCAGCCGATCAAGTCTCCACCTTCCAAACAAGTGGAATTACGCGCAATATACAGGTCTCTTGGGTCTACCGCTATGTCATCGCCATCGCTCAGCACTAAAAGATTGTTGTGGCTAGGTCACCAATGGATTAAGCAAAGCCGACAAGGCACCGCTGGCATCCCGCGAGTTTGGGGAGCGCAGACGTTAGCGGCGCAGTAGGGGGCCAATATTCCCAGGGCTTAGTCGCTCGGCGCGTAATAGCCCAAGCGCCAGCGAGCCTTGAGCGCGGGCAACGCGGCAGGTTGATCCAGTTTGATCTCCAGCTTGCGGTATTTGCCATCGTGTTCGTGATTCGTGGGCGAGTAAGCCAGCACGTATTGATTCCGCAGTTCCACGCCGATCCGCGAAGCGATGGCCGGCAGCTCGCGATCGCTGGTGGCGGCCAGCGCCCGCCCGCCGGTCTGCTCGGCCAGTTCCGAAAGCAGCCGCGGGCCATCCAGCTCCGCGATCGTAAGTCCAAACGGTCCGGCAGGCTCGAACACCCCCATGGCGAAAATCTGCGTATCGGCCTGGCGCACCAATTGCTCAATCTGGCCGGAGTTATAGCGGCTGTGATTGTCTCCGCCATCGGAAATCACAATCAGCGCCTTGCGGGGATTTCCGGCTTTTTTCATCTCGTCGAGCGAGATGTGAATCGCATCCAGCATGGCCGTTAGACCGCCAGAAGTCAGCGCCTCCATTTTCTTGCCGATGAGGCTCATATCGTGCGTGAAAGGCTGTACTATTTCGGCCTGATCGCTGAATTCCGCAAGAAACGCTTCATCGGAAGAGTTCATGGTTTTGAGGAAGTCATTCACGGCGTTGCTGGATAGGCGCAGTTTCAGCCCCATGCTGCCGCTTACATCGACGATCAGCCCTACCGATAACGGAGCGTCTTCCGTCGAAAAGTGCGTGACTTTCTGTTCGACGCCATCTTCATACAAATGGAAGCTTTCTTTGGGAATGCCGAGCACATACCGGTTCGCCGGATCGGTCACAGTAACAGGGACCAGAACCAGAGTGGTATCGGCGCGAAAGGCAGGCTCCGTCTGGGAGAACGCGCAGGCGGCAAATGTGCCCAATGCCGCGCATAGAACAAATGCCCGGCGGGCAGTTACCGCATTCATACCAGCACTGTAGCAGGTCCGGCGATTACTTGAGCACGGTAATTGGGACAGTAATCTCCGTAGTCTCCCACGCCAGCGCCAACGCGCCTCTATTTCCACCCGCTGAAGAAAGCTCGAATTTCATTCTTTCGACCGGCGGGGAGATCGGTCGCAGGTTCATTTTCACACGGCCCAGATCGTAGCGCTGGTTATAGTCGGTATGCCAAACTTCAGTCTCTTTGTTGACGATCAGCAGCCATTCTTTGGCATTCGGAAGGGTCCACAAAGTGTAGCTCCCCTTGGGAACCTTCATTCCGTTCACATCCAGATCGGCTTCTGTATTGAGTTCGGTGGCATCGTTTGCTCCGGCGCACCAGACCTCGCCATACGGCACCAGCGCGCCCATAACCTTCCGCCCACGCATGGATGGCGCGCCGTAGCTGACGGTGATCTTCTTCCCGGCAATCGTAACGCTGGTGGAAAGACGCGGGCTGAGTTGCGCCGCCGAAACCGTGACGAACAAGAAAGCAGTCGCGAGAATGTTGCGGAGCCGCATAGCGAACCAGTATACGCCCGCATGAAAACAATGGCGGGCAGGCGGTTTCGCCCGCCCTTTGCCGCGCTGATCTATTTCCCGGCGTTGAACCTCTCTTCCGCGTCAGCCCAGTTCACCGTGTTCCACCACGCCGCCAGATAATCCGGCCGCCGGTTCTGGTATTTCAGATAGTACGCGTGTTCCCACACGTCGATTCCCATCACTGGGTATTTGCCCTCCATCACCGGACTGTCCTGGTTTGCGGTTGAATAGATATCCAGTTTGCCATTCGCCTTCACCAGCCATGCCCAACCGGACCCGAAGCGAGTGGCGCCGGCCTGGTTCATCTTTTCCTTCAAAGAATCGAAGCTGCCAAAGGTGCTGTTAATAGCCTGCGCCAGATTGCCTACCGGCGGCCCGCCGCCGCCCGGCTTCATGATTTTCCAGAACATACTATGGTTGATGTGCCCGCCCCCATTGTTGCGCACCGCCGTGCGGATGTTTTCCGGAACAATGGCGCAATTGTTCGCCAGCAGCTCTTCTACGCTCTTGCTGGCCAGGCTTGGCGCCGATTCCAGAGCCTTGTTCAAATTGGTGACATAAGCGCCATGGTGCTTGTCATGGTGGATTTCCATGGTCGTCTTGTCGATGTGCGGTTCGAGCGCATCGGATGCGTACGGTAGCGGTGGAAGTGTAAAAGCCATGTGGTTCTCCTTGTCTCCTCGTTTTGATTCAAGCCCCGTAGGGGGCGGTGAGAATCACGCCGCTCCGCCGGCCGCTTCAAACGCTCCGGCCAGCCGGAACATCGTGGTTTCGTCAAAATGCTTCGTCAAAATCTGCATGCCCACGGGAAGACCGTCCGCGGTCTTTCCGCAAGGCACGCTCATGCATGGAGCCCCCGCCAGGTCGCCCGTAATCGTGTAGACATCGGAAAGATACATCGCCAGCGGGTCATTAATTTTTTCTCCCAGGCGGAATGCCGGGAACGGCGAAACCGGCGCGACGATCGCGTCCACGGTCTCGAACGCCTGTGCAAAATCGCGCGCAATCAGGGCTCGCACCTTCTGCGCCTTCAGATAGTAGGCATCGTAATAACCCGCGCTCAGCACATACGTCCCCAGCATGATGCGCCGCTTACACTCCGCACCGAATCCTTCGCCGCGCGTATAGCGGTACATATCCGCCAGCGTTTCCGACCGTTCCGAGCGCGTGGTGTAGCGCACGCCATCGTAGCGCGCCAGGTTGGAACTCGCTTCCGCTGTGGCGATGATGTAATATGTGGCGACCGCATAATCCGTAGCCGGCAGGCTGATCTCGCGCACTTCGCAGCCCAGCTTGCGCAGTGTGTCCACCCCGCGCGCGATCAGGTCCCCCGTCTCGCTTGTCAAATCCTTTAGATACTCTCGGGGCAATCCAAGCTTCAGCCCGGCTATTTTGCCATCGATCGCGGCTGTGTAATCCGGCACCGGCGCATCTGCCGAAGTGGAATCAGCGGGGTCGCGGCCCGCAACTAGTCGGAGCACTGTGGCGGCGTCCTTTACCGTGCGCGCCATCGGACCGATGTGATCGAGCGAACTGGCGAAAGCAGTGAGGCCGTAACGCGAAACCCGGCCGTAAGTCGGCGTAACCCCCACAATTCCGCAGAACGACGCCGGCTGGCGAATCGAGCCTCCTGTATCGGAACCCAGTGCCACCACCGCCGTCCCTTGCGCCACGGCAGCCGCCGAACCGCCGCTCGACCCGCCCGGGACGCGGTCAGGCGCCGCCGGATTCCGCACCGGCCCGAACGCCGAGTTCTCATTCGAAGACCCCATGGCAAATTCATCGCAGTTCGTTTTGCCGATAATCACCGCGCCGGCTTGCTCCAGCCGAACTACCGCGGTCGCGTCATATGGCGGCACATAATGTTCGAGCAACCGGGAGCCACACGTGGTGATGAGTCCCTTCGTGAGGATCACGTCTTTCACGGCTACGGGAACGCCGCCCAGCGCGCCCGGATCTTCGGCACGCGCCAGTTTTTCATCCACGCGCTTCGCCGCGGCCATGGCGCGCTCCGGCGAAAAACGGAGATACGCGTTGGTCTTCGGGTTCGCGGCCTCGGCGAAACGCAGGACCTCGGTGGCCAGTTCCACCGCGCTGAACTCCCGCTGCCGCAAACCTTCCCTTATGGCTTCAATGGTCAAAAAGGCAACTTGCATCGGCTATCGTTCAATGACTTTGGGCACCTTGAAATAACCGGCCGCGGCCCGCGCCGCATTCGCCAGAGCCTCCCGATTGCCCAGCGGCGCAACCGGCACATCCTCGCGCAGCGTAGCCGTTTCTTCCGCTGCGTACAGCACCTGCGCCATCGGTTCCACGTTCGCGGTGTCGATCTCGTTGAGCTTGTCGATATGAGTCAAAATTTCGTCGAGATCGGCTTCAAACCGCTTCACCTCTTCCTCTGTGAGATGCAGATTCGCCAGCCCCGCCACGTAGCGGACTTCTTTTTCAGTAATCTTCACGCGCCCGCCCTTTGCCGCGAAGCCTTGTAGATGCGGCGCAGAACCGGGTCTTGAATGGTTTCCGCTTCATCGGCCGCGCCCGGCATAGCTTGCTCGGCGCGCCGCACGGGCCTGCGAGCCGGCTGTTCTCTTGGCGCGATCCGAAACTCAATCTCTTCTACCACACCCGCCCCGATTTGTCTTTCGAGATTCTTTAGTATCTGCTTTTCGAGGGAGAACAATTGCCGCTGCCAGATGCGGTCCTCCACTTCGACAATCAGCCGCGTTCGCACCATGCGCGTTGCCCGCGTGTGGTCAGCAACCCTCTTTCCGACCGCTCCCGGCCATGCGGCGCGCGCCAATTCTTCAGCAGTAATGGTCTCGCCCGGTAATCGCAATCGCTGGATGAGCTTACTGGCGCGTTCCATTTTCCGGCGGTAGGGTCATTTTATCACGGGCCATCTGGCTAGACGCTGAGATAAAACGCCGCGCTCAATCCACAGAACAGAATTGAGAGCGCCCGCCCGATTCCGTTGTTCCCTGCGCCCTCAGCCAGCAATAGCACCATAGGAATCATGACCGGATAAATGAACCGAAAATCGTTATTCGCCGAATATGGCATGGAGAATCGATGAAGGAAAAGAACCAGGAGAGACAGGAAGATCACAACCAGCAACGGCAAAGACCGGCGCGGCGACTGCCGCAGGTTGCGAGCCACACCGATCCCGAAAAACACAATCAGACCGAGGAGCAAAGGAGACATTACCAGGGCAAGATACCGCTCGACTGGTTTCTGAAACCAGTGATAATCCCCAAACATGCTCGATTTGAGCACATAGTTCCAAAAGTACTCACGCCCGGTGCCAGGTATGACTGAATCTACAAAGGGTGACTTAAAATATGAAGTGAGATTCAGGAACAGGTAGTGCCGCCAACTGTTTCCCACATACATCCACGGAACGAACGTCCGCCACTCTCCTCCAACATACAGAGACCGCCAATTCCACGGCGAAGCCCCAGCCTTCAATAGATTCTGCGCCAAATATACCCCAATACCGGCACCCAATACGAGCACCGAAGGAAGGTACGGACGCCATGGCCCCTTCTTAGCGCGTTCCCAATAAATCCGGTACAAAATCAAAATCCCTATTGCGCCTGCCGGGACTAACATTGTGGCTTTGATCAAAAGGCCACATGCGGCCACGAGACTCGCAACCAGGAGATGGCTGCGATTGCCGGTCTTCCACCAGCTAAGGACAAAATACAAGCAGGCAGCGAAGAATGCATACAGAGGAATGTCGTTACTCACTCGTGCGCTGTGTAGGAAACCACCCGGCCAAAACGCCAGCAACGCTACGGCGAGCAGCACCTCCTGTTTCCGAGGCAGCCACAGCAGCACGATCCGTGCCGACATGATCAGGAAGATCCAAAACCACACGAGTGAGAAGTATTGTAACGCCGCCATTGGATCGGCGATTCCGGTTGACCGGGCGAGCGAGTAGACAGGTGCGGCAAGAACATAGTACAGGCCTGGCTGATAGCACTCATGACAAAAGTTTGCGAAAGGCAATGAGTGATGGTACGCGATAAATTCAACATGTTGCAGATGACCTAGAACATCATAAGTTCGGTCGATTACCGAAGTATGAGAGATATACAGGAGCTGAATGGGAAGAGTGCCCAAGAGAATCAGTGAGACAGTTCGGCTGAAATGCCACCTCGTCAGCGCGAGATAGAGTCCGGCAGCGAGGCTCGCGCCGCCTATCAAGTGGAGTATCAGCACGAGAGGATCATCCGCCGGCGCCTTCGCAGTCATGCCAAAAATATCGAAGCCAGTTGAAACTCTCGCGTCTAAACGGACCGGCCGGCCTGCCGGCACCCGCACATCATACCCTTTAAGGAAGTCGCAATGTTCGGGGTCATGTCCGCCGAGCAGCGATTTTCCATCAATCTTAGCCGAAGTTAGGCAAAGTGTCGGCACTAACGCAAGCCGGGCGAATTGATACGGCCTGCGATCGATTTGAGCCGTCACGTGATACTCTCGTAGAGTTCCGCTAGTCTGGCGCAAGAATGGAAACGGGACATCTTCTAATTTGCGCGCTCCATCATCGATGGCAACATTCGTCACCCGCGGAGTCAGTAACTGAATGGTAAAAGCGCAAATCGGGGCAAACATCATCAGCAACAGCGGCAATAACCAATTCCGCAATCCCTTCAGCACCGCACCAGTATATCCTTGGCGATCGCTGCTCCGTTGCCTGGCCAGTAGCTTCGTTGCCGTATTGCTGCTTATCGCTGAGCCCTGTGCCCAGGCTTGGCAGTCGGCCGTGTTCCAGGCGATTAACTTTCCCGGGTGCCGGCAAGGGCTATGGAACGCGATAGCCGGCGGCTCAGTTACTGGCACGCCTTTGGGTTTCGGCTGCACAGATTCGTCCGGATTCCATGGCAAGGGGATTCCGAGCGATCCGTACCGGGTTATGCTGGATGGCGGCGAAGAAAGTATCGAGTTCGCGGGCCTCGAGACCACAACCCGAAGCGATTACACGGTTGAAGTCTGGTTCCGCATAAGAAGCGCTAAAGACGGCCTCGTGACGTTAATGGACTCGCGGAAGGACCGTTATTACGCCCCGCTTCGCATGCTGATCGCGGATGGAAAGCCCGAATGCGTGATCGAGATGCCTTTTCCGGATCGGGTGTACCGGGCGCAATCTTCCACCGGAATCGAGCCATCCAAGTGGCGGCAGGCGGTTTGCCGTTTTCGCGCGGAATCCCGCGAGCTGTCTTTGTTTCTGGACGGCGCCATAGAGGCATCCACGCGAATTCCCCCGGGAACTATCCGCAGCAATCGCATCCGGATCGGGGAAAATTTCAGCGGAGACATAGCCGAGATCGTCTTTTCAGCCCAGAGCGAAGAGGCGAGCGCGATCGAGACGCGATGCAGAGAGGAAAGCCGCCGATTAGCCGGCGCGCGTTGCCGGTAATAGGCAGTTCGCGAGCTTGGCTCGCCTCAGACAAGGCGCCTAGCCGCTGTTAGTACAATGTAATTGTGCTCCGCTTCGTGGTTCCGGCGGTTTTCGCGCTGGCCGCCGCTGCCTCCGCTCAGACTCGCTTTCTTCCTTTGAAGGATGTGCGGGCCGGAATGCGCGGTGTGGGACGCACGGTTTTCACCGGCAATCAAATCGACGAGTTTCAGGTTGAAATCTTAGGGGTGCTCGACAATATTGGGCCGAAGCAATCGCTCATATTGGCGCGGCTCTCCGGCGGGCCGCTCGAACATACAGGCGTGATGCAGGGAATGAGCGGCAGCCCGGTGTACATTGATGGCAAGCTGGTCGGCGCAGTGGCGATGGCATTTCCATTCTCAAAAGACCCGATTGCCGGAATCCGCCCCATTGAAGAGATGTTGAAAGTGGGCTCGGCGGGTGGAGGGGCGGTGCAGAGGGCCCGCGCCCAAGAGAGAATGCCCGGCAAGCCGATTTCCGTCGGCGATCGCGATCTCACCCGCGTTTTCGCCAAGCAGGAAGCACTCCCCGCGGGAGAGTCGCGGCTGATCAATATTGCAACGCCCATTTCTTTCGGCGGCTTTACTCGCACTACGCTGGATGCGTTCGCGCCGCAACTGCGCAGCCTCGGTCTGGAGCCCTTGCAATCGGTCACCGGCGGCGCTGAAATTGCGCCGCGCATGGGCAATCCTGCCGACCTGAAGCCGGGCGCGATGATCAGCGTGCAATTGATGGCCGGCGATTTGAGCGTGGGCGCGGATGGCACCGTCACTTATATCGACGGTAACCGCATATACGCGTTCGGGCATCGGTTTCTGGCTGTCGGTTCTACAGCGATTCCCTTCGCCCGCTCGGAGGTGGTGACACTGCTGCCGAACGTCAATACGTCGTTCAAGCTTTCAGTAGCGAAGGAATGGATGGGCACAATCAACGAGGATCGCGATACGGCGCTCGCGGGCGAGTTAGGCCGCCGGCCGCCGATGGCGCCGGTGTCGATTGTGGTCTCGCGCAACGGGCGCGAAATCGATTCCTATCACATGCAGATGATCGACGATCCGCTGCTTTCTCCACTGCTGACGCAGATGGCGGTGTTCTCCGCGATCGACGCCACCGAGCGCAGCGTGGGCGCTGCCAGCATCCGGGTAAACGGGCAGATTGAGTTTCAAAACGCACCCGCGCCCGTGCGCCTTGACAATATATTCTCCGCAGATAACGGGGCGGCGGCACAGGTTTCCCTCTCCGCGGCTGTTCCGGTGGCTTATGTGCTTCAGAGCAGTTTTGCGTCGCTGCGGTTGAAGAACGTATCGCTGCGCGTGGAAGCGCTCGATCAGAAGAAGGCCCTCACCATCGACTCCGTAATGGCGTCCCGCCGGCAGGTGCGGCCC
This sequence comes from Bryobacteraceae bacterium, assembly GCA_036557125.1. Classification (GTDB taxonomy): domain Bacteria; phylum Acidobacteriota; class Terriglobia; order Bryobacterales; family Bryobacteraceae; genus PSRJ01. The sequence continues at coordinate 12,424 of DATBID010000315.1, forward strand.
GGGGAAAAATTGCGGGTGGATGTCGTGCTCTCTGGAGAAAACGGTACGGAAACCAGCCGCAGCGTGGAATACGATGTGCCTCTGGGAGCACCCGAGGGACCGCTGTATATTACGGTATCCGACGCTAACACCGCCAACCTTTCCGACTTCCGGCAAGTTCTTACAGGAACCGTGCACAGCACGGACGAACTGATCGCGGCGGTAAACAATCTGCACCCCAACAATAAGATTTACGTGCGCTTCTGGCGCGCCGACCCGGCGTTTCAATTGGAGGGAGCGGAACTGCCCAATCCGCCGGCTTCGGTGGCGATGATCCTCTTCAATTCCCAAGCGAACGTCGCGGGAATCACGCAGGTGCGCAATTCAAAAGTGGCTGAGATGGAAATTGACGCGGGCGACGTGGCCGTTTCGGGCGCGAAAACCATTGTGGCGGAAGTGAAAGAATGAGAAGTTTCCACGTGTCTGGGTGTCTCTGCGGTGCATTAATTTTTGCTTCCGCCACCGCTCTCTTCGCGAGCAGTACGACCACCTGGGAGATGAATTCCTACGCGGATTTCATCCGCGGACGCTTCGATTCGGTTTCTCTTAGCCGCGATGGCCGGCTGTCCCTCGCGCCGAAAATGGATACGGTATTTTCGTCCGATCAGGCGGTCGTGTGGAGCATTGCCGCCGCGCGCGATGGCAGCTTGTACGCCGCCACGGGCCATCGCGGACGTGTCTACCGCATCGACCCCTCCGGCAAATCTTCGCTGCTATGGACGGCAGAGCAGCCGGAGGTTTTCGCTATCACGGTGGACCGCGCGGGGGTGGTTTATGCGGGCACCTCGCCCGATGGCCGTATTTATCGCATTGAAAGCGGCAAAGCCACCGAATACTTTGCGCCGAAAGCGCGCTACATCTGGTCGCTCGCGGTGGGAGCCGATGGAGTGCTCTACGCCGGCACTGGCGATCAGGGGAAGATTTTCCGCATCACCGGACCGGGCCAGGGTGAGGTCTACTATGACACCGGCCAGTCACATGTGACCGGCCTTGCGGTGGATTCCGAAGGCCGGCTGCTGGCGGGCAGCGAGCCGAACGGATTGCTCTACCGGATCACCGCCAAAGACAAAGCCTTCGTGCTTTACGATTCGAGCCTGCCGGAAATCCGCGCCATTGTCCCCATGCCGGATGGCACCGTCTACGCGGCGGCGCTGGGAGGTTCAGTCGCTAAACGCGCGCAGACCGCCCAACAGGCGCTGCAAAATCTGAACGGCGGCACAGTGGTGAGCGGGCCCACAACTACCATCACCGTGGAAGCTCAGGAAGCCGGTCCCGGCCCGGAGATCAAACCGCCTGATGCGAGCAAGAGCGCCCAGCAGACTTCGGTCAGCACGCAGGTTAGTACTCAGTTCACGCCCGTGACTGAGAACACTAACGTGGAAAAGTCCGCGGTTTATCGCATCAACCCCGATAACACGGTTGAGACGTTGTGGAGCTCCAAGGAAGAAAACGTCTATGACCTGCTGAAGCTGGATAATCAGCTTCTGTTCGCCACGGATGAATCCGGCCGGATTTATGGTCTCTCACCCGACCGGCGCGTAACCCTGGTGCTCGAAACCAAAGAGGCTGAAACCACTCGTCTGGTGCCCGCGCAGCATTCGGTGTTAGCCGCAACCGGCAATCTGGGCCGCGTGTTTCGCCTGAGTGAAACGCCCGGAGTGACTGGCAAATATGAAGCGCCTGTGCACGATACAGGTACGGCTGCGCGTTGGGGTAGCATAAGCTGGCGCGCGGATTTGCCCGCCGGCTGCTCGCTCGAATTCCGAACCCGCTCCGGCAATTCCGCCATCCCCGACCGCACCTGGAGCGATTGGTCGCAGCCGCTGACCAATCCCGCCGCTTCGCGCATCACCAGCCCCAACGCACGCTATATTCAGTGGGAAGCGGAGCTGCGTGGCGCGGCCGGGGCAACACCGGTGATCGGCGGCGTGACGCTGGCTTACCTGCCGCAAAACACCCCACCGGTGATCAAGAACATTACCGTGGTGCAGACAGCGGCGGCCGCCAAGCAAGCTACCAACTCGGCCGCGTTTGCGGTTACCGTGACGGATACGGATTCCTCCACCACTTCGGTTGGCACCCCCACCCAGACCTTGCAGCGCGCTTCGAGCGATCAGATCACCATCACTTGGCAGGCCGAGGATTCCGACGGCGACCGTCTCATTTACAGCATATATTTCCGCGGCGATGGCGAAAGCGAGTGGAAGCTGCTGAAGAGCAACACGCACGATGCCTCTCTGACCTTCGATTCGGACATCCTCGCGGATGGCAAGTACTTCTTCCGCGTGACAGCTTCGGACCGCGAGTCGAACCCGCCCGCCGCCGCACGCGATACGCAACTGACCAGCGCGCCGATTCTGATCGATAACACGCCTCCCGTGGTTGGCATCGGCGTCGTTCGCTATGAGGGGGGCACGGCGCATATCGAATTCACCGGCGCCGATGCCGCTTCACCCCTTCGCCACTGCGAATACTCGCTCGACGCCGGCGACTGGGTGCCCGTGGAAGCGGCCGACGGCGTGCTCGATTCCGAGCGGGAAGCTTTCACGATTGACCTCGCGAAGCTGGCGCCGGGGGAGCACCTCGTGGTAATCCGTGTGGCCGATAGCGCCAACAATGCCGGCTTGGCAAAGGTGATTCTGAAGTAAACGCATGGAATTTGCAACCTTCGCCTGGCTGTTCCGGCGAAGCGTGGTGGCCGCCTTCGACGACAACTGCTTTAGCATCGCCAAAGGCGCGGCTTATTCCGCGCTGCTCTCCTTCTTCCCCGTGCTCACTTCAGCCGCAACGCTGCTGGTGCAGACGCGTGCGGAACTGGTCTCCAACCTGATGGAGCGCACCCTGGCGCAGATTGTGCCCCCCGGGTCGGAAAGCCTGGTCATCCAGCAGTTCCGCATTACCGGCGCGCGGCCCATTACCGTGCTGATCGTGGCCGGCTTGATTTCGCTCTGGGCCGCATCCAGCGTGGTGAAGAGTCTGATCGAAGGCTTTCAGTCAGCCTACCGCGTTCCCAAGAACCGCGGCTTCCTGGCGAACTCGGGCGTTGCGATTGCTCTGGTGCTGGCGTCAGTCGTTCCGCTCCTGCTCGCTTTTCTGCTCATCCTGTTCGGCGGCACGGTGGACCGCTTCATGCTCAATCTGATGAGGGTCGATCCGCTGCTGAACCCCTTCGCGTGGATGTGGCAGTTCGTCAGCCGTATTGCGACCTACCTGGTGGCATTCGCGACAACCGTTCTGGTAACGTCGCTGCTCTATTATTACGGGCCGAACCGGCGGCAACAATGGCGCTATGTGTGGCCGGGCGCGGTTCTAGCCACGGCCATATGGCTCGCCGCCACCAGCGGCTTTGCCTGGTACGTGCGCCACATTGCCCACTACAACGTAATGTACGGTTCGATCAGCGCCGGCATCGCGCTGCTCGTGTGGATGTACCTCATTTCTGCGATTGCGCTGATCGGCTGCGAATTCAACGCGGAATACGAGCGTATCCGGAAGGACTAACCGTACCGCGGTTGACTTCTTACGCGTCCGGGGAGGATATTCAAATTGTGGATACCCAGGTAATCACTACCATCGTGAGTACGGGCGGAGCGGTTATTGTCGGATTGGGCGGCATGTGGATCACTGCTCAGCAACTCGGCAAGCGGATGGACGACCTTAGAGACGGGCTCAGTAAGCGTATGGATGATTTCAGTCATCGTCTCGACAGCCTGGAAGCGAAAGTCGACATCCTGATGCAGAAATTCTACGAGCTGGACAACCGCCTCTCCCACCTGGAGGATCGCTGAAATCCCGCCGAAATAACTGCCCGTTTGACCGCTAGTTCCGCGTCGCCGGATCCCAGTGCTCGTCGGCCTTGCCGTCTTTGATGCGCCAGGTGTCAAACCAGGTGGTGGTGTATTCCTGCCCCTTCGAATCCTTCCGCTTGGCCGCAGTGATCACGGTGACCAGGTCGTCATCGGCAACCACAGCAACGACCGGCGCGGTCAGCTTGTCACACGTGGCCGCTTTGGGACGGTTGCCGAAGAACTTCAACACCGGCGCCAGGCCCGATTGGACGTTCGGATTGTGTTGATGGTATGCGTCGGTAAGCCATTTATTGGCTTCGTCCCAATGATTGCACTGCAGCAGGTCTTTTTCGATGTGGTAGGCGACCTGCTTCTCAGCGTCAAGCTTCTTATTCTTATCGTGGAATAGAGATTCCGGGTTCGCTACTCCTTCGACCGGTTCCTGGGCGAACGCGGGGGCGGCCACGAGGATGGCGAAAGCCAGGGTAGAAATCGATACGTGCAGTCTCATGGGTAATAAATTATCACCGTACCATGAGAAGTCAAGTCAGCCTGCAAGCCTGTTAATGTATACAACCAGAGCGAAAATTCATGCCCCGGCTGATTCCGGTCTTTTCGTTGCTTCTGACGATAGCTTGGGGGCAGAACGTCCACCCGGTCACCGGACGCACTTACGCTGGCACTATGGGAGTGGCGGGCGCGCCGTGGCTGGTTCGCGATACGCGCGAGGCCGAAGAGCATCCGGACCAGGCCTTGGATGAACTCAAGATCGGCAAGGGCTGGATTGTCGCCGACGTGGGGGCGGGAGTGGGCTACATGAGCTGGCGTCTGGCTAATCGCGTGGGGCCAAGCGGCAAAGTATATGCCAACGATATCCAGCCGGCCATGCTGGAGTTGCTGAAGACGAACATGGAGGCCCGGCACATCGACAACGTCGTGCCTGTCCTGGGGGAGCCGGACGATCCCAAGCTGCCGCAAAGTCAAATGGACCTGGTCTTACTCGTGGATGTGTATCACGAATTCAATCAGCCGCAGAAAATGTTGCGCCACATCCGGGATTCGCTCAAAGCGGACGGACGCATGGTGCTGCTCGAATATCGCGCAGAGGATCCTAACGTGCCGATCCTGCCGCTCCACAAGATGACGGTACCGCAGGTCAAAGCAGAGATTGAACCCGAGGGTTTCCGGCTGGACAAAGTGATTGAGGCGCTGCCGCGACAGCATATCCTCATCTTCCGGCGGAAACCGTCCTGAGACGCGACCGTGGATCGGTTTGCTTCGGCCTTGCTCCTCTCTGCCGCTACACTAAATATCGGTGCCTCCGCCGGCCATCCTCGTGCGCGGCCTGAAGAAGTTCTACGGGTCGAAGGCCGCGGTCAATGGGGTGGACTTGGAAGTGCCGCGCGGCTCGTTCTTCGGCTTTCTTGGGCCGAATGGCGCGGGCAAATCCACCACAATTCGTATTCTCACCGGGCTGATTCCGGCGGATAGCGGCTACATCGAAATCCTCGGTATGCCGCTCGCGGAGGAGGAACTGGAAATCAAGCGGCGCATTGGTCTGGTTCCCGATGAATCGCTGCTGTTCGACCGTTTGACGGGCGCCGAATTCCTGGAATTCGTGGGGCGCATGTACGGCCTGGACCGGCGTATCGCCATCGAGCGCGCGCGGGATTTGCTCGACCTGCTGGAGCTCGCCGATGACCGCAAGCTGATCGGTGAATACTCGAAGGGGATGCGCAAGCGCGTTGCGATGGCGGCATCCCTGATTCATCACCCCGAGCTGTTCCTCATGGACGAGCCGTTCGAAGGTGTCGATGCCGTAGGCGCGCGGTTGATGAAGGATATTCTGCTCGACCAGGTGCGGCGCGGCGCCACAGTTTTTCTTACTTCTCATGTGCTGGAAGTAGTGGAGCGGCTGTGCGACCGCATCGCTATCATCAACCACGGAACCATCGTCACCTCCGGAACGTTGGCGGAGCTGCGGGCAGGAGGAGAGTCGCTCGAAGACGCATTCGTGCGCATAGTAGGAGCGGAGCGGCAGTTGGAGCGGCTGGAGTGGTTATGAAACGCCTGGCTATGAGCGTTTGGTCATGAGTCTTTGCTTATGATCCGGGCCATCCTGCGAGCGCAATGGTTGAGTATGCGCTG
>DATBID010000316.1:0-7713 GCA_036557125.1 Bryobacteraceae bacterium
AGCGCTTCTGAGCTGCGACGAAAGGGAGCGGTCAAGTTTACGCAGCTTTGGATGTGCCACGATAAATGGCATGTCCGAGAAGATCGCTGTTTTCGACACTACTCTGCGCGATGGCGAGCAGGCGGCCGGCACGCGGCTGGGTAGCCGGGAGAAGCTCGTGGTCGCCCGCCAACTTTCGAAGCTTGGCGTGGATGTGATCGAAGCCGGCTATCCGGCCTCTTCTCCGGAAGATGCCGAAGCAGTCCGCCTGATTGCCGAAGAAATTGAAGGTCCCGCAATTTGCGCTCTTTCCCGCGCGGTGCCCGCCGATATTGACGCCTGCGGAAAGGTATTTGCCAAAGCCAGGAAGCCTCGTATCCATACCGGCATCGGCGCGTCCGATATTCACATCACCGGCAAGTTTCAGGATGAGCGGTATGGCCGCACGCTGGCGGAAAAGAGAGCGACCATTTTGCGAATGGCAGTCGATGCCGTGAAGCGCGCGCGCCAGTATGCCGATGATGTGGAATTCTACGCGGAAGATTCCGGCCGCGCGGAACCTGCTTACCTGTTCGAGATGCTCGAAGCAGTGATCGATGCCGGCGCGACGGTGGTCAACATTCCCGATACGACCGGTTACACCGTGCCGGAACAGTATGGTTGCCTGATTCGCGGCATCCGGGAAAATGTGCGGAATATCGGCCGCGCCACCATCAGCGTGCATTGCCACGACGATTTGGGAATGGCGGTGGCCAACACTTTGTATGGCGTTTTGAACGGCGCGCGGCAGGTGGAAGGCACCATTAACGGCATCGGAGAAAGGGCAGGGAACGCCGCTCTCGAAGAGATCGTCATGGCTCTGCGGACACGCGGCGACTACTTTGGGTTCGATACCGGCCTGGATACGCGCGAGCTACACCGCACCAGCCGCCTGGTGGCCGATATGCTCGGGATGAAGGTGCCTGCCAATAAAGCGGTGGTGGGCGGCAATGCCTTCGCGCATAGCTCGGGCATCCACGTGGATGGCTTCCTCAAGGAGCGGGAGACGTATGAAATTATGCGGCCCGAGGACGTGGGGATTGAGGAGAGCCGTGTAGTGCTCACTGCGCGCACCGGACGGCACGGGTTGCGCGACCGGCTCCAGAAACTCGGCTACGTGCTTTCGCAAGAGGATCTCGATCAGGCGTATCAGCGCTTTCTGGCGATCGCGGATAAAAAGCAGGAAGTGTTCGACGAAGATCTCATCGCCATCCTGCACGACGAAATTCATCCCGCCGGAGAGATTTACGAGCTGGAGTACTTGCATATCTACAGCGGCACATCAGCCATTCCGACGGCGACGGTGAGAGTCCGCTGCCAGGGAGAGATGCGGGAAGGCGCTTCCATTGGAGACGGTCCGGTCGATGCCGTTTGCAAGTCTCTGGCTGCTGTGACGCGTACCACGGCGCGGCTCGCTGCTTATGAGATCCGGGGCGTCACCAGCGGGACGGAAGCCTTGGGCGAAGTCACCGTGCAGCTCGAATGCGATGGCCTACGAGTGGTCGGCCGCGGCGCATCGACGGATATTGTGGAAGCCAGCGCCCGGGCCTATCTGGATGGGCTTAATAAACTCGCAACTCTGCGCCCCTCGAAATTAAGCGCGGACGCGGCTTTTCCTTCCGGCTCCTGACGCCTTGCTCCTGACTCCTTCAGCGAAGGCCAAACGCCAGCAGCACATTTCCCGGTATCCCGCCCCGCGAGGGATAACCGGAAACGGTGAACAACATGCCTCCCGCTACTACAGGGCCGGCGACATCGATGGCTCCTCCGTGGCCCGCGAGACCATTCACGGTTTTGTACTCGCGGGCAGTATCGTAGTCCCACACAATTTTCCCATTCGCAGTAGAGTAGGCGCGCAAGTGGCCGTCCTCAGATCCGGACCAGACTAACCCCGGAGTGGCGGTAACGGCTGCCGATTGCGCCGGGCTGCAGGGACGGCGGTCACCGCAGCCGGGAGGCGCCGTTTGCCACAGGCGCTCGCCGTTATCGATGCGGAACGCGAACAGGCCGCCTCCCTTGGTAGGATCGAGCTGATAGGTGCGATCGTTGCTGTTCGGCTTTCGTTCCAATTGGAACCGGATGTCCGATAGGGCCACGTACAGGTTACGGCCATCGGTCGCGGAGCCCCATTCAATGCCTCCCACCGTGCCCCCTTCGCCAATCCTGGATTGCCACAGCGTCTGGCCGCGGCGGTCCGGATCGACAGCGTAAACTACGGCGGATTTCTGGCTCAGCAGCAACTCGCGTTTCCCGTTGGGCAAAGTTACTAGAATGGCCGGAGAGGCGAAGTCAAAATCGGGACCATCCGAATCCGGACAATTTACTTTACCTGGAAGCTGGCACGAGCTATTCCAGGCGTCTTTGGCGGTGAACTGCCGGGACCACAGAATCTCACCGTTGGACATCCGCAGCGCCATCAGTGCATCGCTCGTGGACGTGGGCGGGTCGGAGTAATTATCTCCGGTAGTGATGTACATGGTGTCGCGTTCCGGATCGAGCGTGGGAGAGGTCCAGACACCCGCGCCGGAAGGACCGAATACGGCCGCGCCGCTCCTGGTTTTCGGACGCGCCTTAGCCGCTTCATTAATTGTGTAGCGTTTCCACAAGACCTTGCCGGTGGAAGCGTCCAGAGCGGACTCGCTGCCGCGGAAACTACAACAGACATATGCCGGCGCCACCGACATGGCTTCTTCCCGCGAAGCGGAACCTATATACAAGCGCCCCTGGTAAAAAACCGGGGTGGCGGTCACAGTGGAAGCCGGATGGTCATCGGGGCGCATCTTCCATAGCTGTCTCCCGGAGCTGCCGTCGAGCGCATAGATATAGCCAGCGGAGTCGCCAAAGAAGATCGCCGGCGCACCGGCGATTTCCCCGGTGGCTATGCCGGAGCGCACCTGCGACTGGACCACTGTGGTCCAATAGACACAACCGGTACCAATATCCAGCGCGTAGACGCTGCCATCCTGCCCACCCGCAAAGATTCGCCCGTCGTAAATTGCGGGCTGCGATCGCATGGTGGAAGTATCCGGAAAAGCGAAGGCCCACTTCAGAGTGAGGCGGCTCAGATCTTGGGGGGTTATCCCTGAGTCTTTGGCGGCTTGAAATCGCATGTTCGCCAGACCACCGCCCCAATTCGGCCAAGCGGGAGTATCGGCTGGATGTCTGACTGTAGTTTGGGCGCCGCCCTGACCCGCGGTTCGACAAAGATTGGCGATCTCATCGCGCTTCCGCTCGACAGTGACTGCCGTGCCTAAGAAGCTTGCTAGGCGGAGACGCTCGTCGGCGGAAAGTGCCGCAGCCTGAGTCTTCATCACTCCTCCATCCAGAGTTTTCTGAATGGCAGAAGGGGTCATTGTCTTGAGTACGGCCAATTGCGGGATACGCCCGTTCGCTCCCGCCTCGGACTGATGACAACCTGCGCAATGCTTCTGAAAAAGTTGCATCGCATAGGGGTCTTCCGCGGCGAGAGTGACTATAGGCGCAAATAGTAACACTAAGCACAATCGCATGGTAGTTCAGCTCCAGTAGCCAGGGAGTATATCAGGTCCGGACACAACTTTCTTGACCAGGATAGTGACGAATCGGTTAGTCTGGAGTACAGTCAAAGTATAGGTCGCACAGAAAGACGCAAAAAATGCCACGAAAACTGAGTAATGATTTAATTAGTGCCGCCATTGAGGGATTCGAAGCTCAAAAGAGGCGGCTGGATGAGCAGATTCGGGAGTTACGCGCGATGCTGCCTCGGGATGGCGCCAGCACCAGCGCGCCCACCCGTGGGCCGCGCAAGCGCAGACGGATGAGCGCCGAAGCGCGCCGCAGAATTGCCGAGGCGCAGCGGAAACGCTGGGCGGCGATCCGGGGTGAGTCCGGGACGGCGCCGATGAAGCAACAGAAGCCGAGGCGGAAGCTGAGCGCTGCGGGCCGCAAACGGATTATCGAAGCCAACCGGAAGCGGTGGGCTGCTACCCGGGGCACGGCCGCAGGAGCTGCGGGGGCATAACTCGCTCCTGACAAACCGGGCTGACTCCTTAAAGACTCTCGAAGAGCAGCCGATAAGAACCTGCAAAGGAGAGTCTGCATGACCATTTCCCTATGTTCGGGCGACAGTTCGAGTTCCGCAGTTCAATCCCAGTCGCCCAAAAATCAAACCCAGAAGAGCGGCACCACCAAGCAGGAGCAGGCGAAAGATACCGTCGAGATCAGCGCCCAGGCGTTGAACCAGCTTAAGGGGATCGATTTGGATGGGGACGGGCGTTGACCCGCCGCCCGAGAGGGTTACTGCTTTTTGACGAACTTATGCAACGTGGCATTCACAGTGTCGGCCACGTATATTTCGCCCTTCGGACTGACCGCTACAAAATGAGCTTCACCGAACTCGCCTAATCCCTTTCCCGGCTTTCCCGTAGCGGCCAATACCTTGCCGTTCAAATCCAGGCGCAACAACTGGCCGGCAAAACCGTTCACCATATAGATGTTGTCGCGGCCGATCGCCAATCCGCAGGGCAGACCGGCATACTTCAATTCGCCGATGAACTGACCGTTCTGGTCAAATATCTGTACTCGCTGATTTTCACGGTCTGTCACCCATAACTGGCCCTTCGAATCGATCGCGATGCCGTGCGCAACCGCGAATTGGCCCGGCCCGGTGCCTCTCCCTCCCCAGGTTTTGAGGAATTTCCCTTGAGGATCAAACTTGAGCACGCGTGGATCGCCGCGTCCCGGCGTGTGGCCCTGGACTACGAAAATGTCTCCGTTATCGGCTATGGCCACATCATTCGGTTCATTGAAATGGTGTGACTGCGCGGCTTCATTCCACTCCCCCGCCTGCCCCTTGGTTCCCAGAGTAAGTAGAACTTCCCCCTGCGGGCTGAATTTAAACACAACATGCGCGCCCACATCGGTCGCCCAGATGTTTCCTTCGCGATCGATGCGCAAACCGTGGCTGCGCGTAAACATGCCCTCTCCCAGAGCGCGGACAAAAGTTCCGTCGGAGTCGAACTCGAGCAAAGGTTGCGGCCCGCGATTCAGCACGAACAGATGCCCCCGCGAATCGAAAGCCACGCTGGCTGGTGCTCCCATTGTGACGCCTGCGGGAAGGTTCACTCCGTTCGGCACCGCCACATAGTCGAGTTCGGGCGCGGTCTGCGGGATTAGCAGCGCGGGGTCAGAAGGCCGCTGGGCCAACAACGGCGCCGCGGCCAGAAAGACCAGCGACAATTTCTTCATCGAGCCTCCTTCAGGGCACTCGCGCCTCAGATCACCCGCGCCTGCCGCATCACAGCTTCCGCCTTTTCCCGGATCCTATGAGCCACTTCCTGCGGATCGCCCTGGGTGAATTCCGGTAGAAACAGCTCTACGGAAAGCGCTCCGGAATAGCCTTTCTCCGAAAGCTTCTTCAGAATGCGCACCAGCGGGGAAACGCCGTCGCCGGGGATAATTCGCGTCGTGTTGTCGAGCAGCTCGCGCGGCATATCCGGCACGTCTTGAAAGTGCACATGCATCAACTCGCCGGGGCGGAGCAGATCCAAATCTTCGAATTTGCTTAGACCGCTCCAGAAGTGATAGCAATCGAGCATCGGGTGCACGTTGGGATGCGCGGCGTCGCGGATGAGCTTTAGCGAGGTGGTTAGCGTGGCGATGAACGACGAGTTGCGCGCAAATTCGATCATCGCGGTCATCTTGAATTGCGAAGCGGCCTCGCCCCCTTCGCGAATACAATCGACCGCGCTTTTGTAATCCTCGGCAGTGATTTTCCGGCTGGTTACTGCCGGACAATAAATCCGCGGAATGCCGAAAGAAGAAAACTGCTCCAGGCGGCGCTTCCAGGTATCGAGCGCGGCGGTTCGATTCGGTCCCTGAATCCAGAAGTCTGGAATTACCGAGGCGCAGGAGACCGGAGTCAGCCCCAAATCGGAAACCAGGCTCTTGGCAGCAGCCAGACTATCGGTTTTGAGAAATCCATCCAGCATGGCATCGGTAAGTTCCACGTTTTTTATGCCTGCTTTTGACCAGCCTTCGAGCGACTGGCGGAATCCCGCCGCCCGCGAAGTGTTCTGGTGCAGGCACAGTGTCATCTTACCGGTAGCAGCGTGGACCGGGGCGGCAACCACCTGCGCCAGTGGCGCCAGCAGTGCAGTTCTTCGAGAAAGCATGCGACTTACTATATCGGAAATCGCCAAGCGCTGGCGGGCCGCTGCGGTTGTAACTCGATTGCCGCCGGACACGTTTCTTTCTAAAGAGGAACAATTCGATGCTTTCCCGGTTGCCGGTGCTGATACTGCCGTTATCTCTATGCCTGTTCGCGGCCGATGAGCAAGCCTGGAAGAACAAGCAGGTCCCCACCTGGACAGAAGAGGATGCCAGGCAGGTGCTCAGTGATTCGCCGTGGGTGAAGACAGTTACACCTAGTCTTACCCAGGCGCAACTCCAGCAGCCGCGGCAGTTTGGCGGACCCGGAATGCGACGGCGCGGGGGCTTTGGGTACCCTGGCAGTTATCCCGGCGGAGGCTACCCTGGAGGCGGCGGATACCCGGGTGGAAGCGGCTATCCGGGACGCAACCGGCAGGACGATTCCAGCACCCAGCTTCCCAAGCTCAAACTGCGCTGGGAAAGCGCGCTGCCTATCCGGGAAGCCGAACTGAAAACCCGCGATGCCAACGCGCCAACCATCGATTCAGACCACTACGCGATTGCAGTTTACGGTGTGCCCAGCCGCTTTACTACCGGCGATCAGCAAAAGCTGGCCGACCAGTTCAAAAAGGAGGCAGCCTTAAAGCGCGATGGCAAAAAAGACCTCAAAGCTTCGAGCGTGCAGGTGCTGCAACGCGATGATGGCCCGGTGGTCGTGTTCCTGTTTCCGCGCACGAAGGAGATTACTGCCGAGGATAGGCGCGTCGAATTCGAAGCCAAGATGGGCCGGCTGGAAGTCTCCGAATCGTTCTTTACCGAAGACATGAACTATCAGGGCAAGCTGCAGCTCTGAACCCGCGGCAGAAATTTGCCCAGCCGCCAAATATTCGTCGCGATTGGAAACCGGCTTTGCCCTACTTTCAGCCACTTAAAGACGGTCACGAAAATGCCGATCAGACCGACATGAACGTGAACTCTCTCCTAAGCATCGCCAATCCATACCTCCAGTCGCTGATCGGCAGCACGATTTCGAGCGCCCCCAAAAGCAGCAGCGCCGGCAGCAGCGTCTCCCAGTCCTCACTTGCGCTGCCGCAGGACGGCAACCCGCAACTTTCCGCCTTCGCGCAAATATTGAGCACACTGCAACAAATGCAGCAATCGAATCCGACGGAGTATCAACAGGTCACGTCCCAGATTGCGACCAATTTGCAAAGCGCGGCCAAAACGGCCACGGCCGATGGCGATACTTCGCAGGCGAATGAGCTGAATCAGTTGGCAACCGATTTCCAAAACGCATCGCAGAACAACACACTGCCGAATGTTCAGGATTTGGCGCAGGCTCTTAGCGGCCACGGCCATCACCATCACGCCCACTATATGCAGTCTTCGTCTGCCGATCCGAGCAGCACGCCGGCGAACTCTACCACTACCTCCGCGTCCGCTGGTTCCAATCCGCTGAGCCAGTTGGTCTCCGCCTTTTTCGGAACCCAAACTCAGGCCTCGCAGAACACTTCACTCGATCCGGTAACCATCATCAACAACACTCTGAGCGGCGCAAATCTGTCC
>DATBID010000317.1:0-9662 GCA_036557125.1 Bryobacteraceae bacterium
GTTTGGAATCGTAAGGATCGGCACCACCTGATAGTTATACGATCCGTTGTTCGGCACATTGGGTAGCGGGTAAACGTTCATCAAGGCTCGCGCAATCGGATTTATCCGCTCTGCCGGGATAATGCCTCCCGGGAAAGGAGCATGCGTAGTCGGATCGATGGGAAGGTTGGTTCCCATTCCGCCGGCCACGGATTGAGAAAAATTCCCCTGCCGTTCAAGCGCGGTCGGCTGGTTGTAGTAGGTGATCGCCGAGACGCCGCTGCCACTGGGGATGCGGCTGTTCGTGTCGTCGTAGGAATAAAAGAAGAATAGCTTCTCTTTATTCGTATTAAGCTTTGGAACAGCCCAGGGAAAAGGCCCCCCAAAGGTGGCGCCCGCAGTGTTGAAACGGTAAATCGCCGGACCCGCGTTCAGGGAGTGGTTGGGGGACGAGTTACGGAAGAAGTCGTTGGCATTAAAAAAGTCGTTGCGGACGTACCAATAGGCTCCGCCATGGTACTCCTTCGTTCCAGCGCGGGTAACCATGGAGATGTTCGCGCCAGGATTCCGGCCGTATTCCGCCTGGTAGGCGCTCAGCAGTACTTTCACTTCCTGGACGGCATCCATATTGACCTCGCCGCTTAGACCAGCAGGCGCTCCCATATCGTTGGCGACAATGCCGTCCACAGTGAGGTTCTGGCTATCGTTTCGCACGCCTTCGGCGGCCCCCATAGTGGCGCCAAAGCCGGTTGCCGCGCCAAAGGCATCCTGATCGCCGGTCATTTGCACGCCGGGAAGCGTCCGCATCAGCCCCGTCAGATCGCGACCCTTCACCGGGATCATGCCGAACTGGTCGCGCGTGATTTCACCCGAGTTCTCCGCACTTTGGGTCAATACCTGAGCGGCCTCGGAATGCACCTCGACTGTTTGGTTCACGGAGCCCACCGCCAGATGCAGGTCTCCGAGAACAAGGTGCCCATTGGGCGTTAAAACGTTTCCGGTGCTACGGAATGTCTGGAAGCCCGAGGCTTCGAGTTGTACCGTATATGTGGCCGGCAGTACCGACGGAAAGGTGAATTCCCCGGTCATCGAAGAGACAGCGCCGCGCACGTCGCCGGTTGCTTCGTTGATGATTGAGACTCTGACCTCGGGTATTGCTTTCCCGGGGGGATCGACGACGGTGCCGGTAATCGTGCCCGTGGTCGTTTGCGCGCTTACGCACGCCGCGAATGCGATCAAGGTGGCAGCGATTGGCGCCCAGTGGACCGTAGTGCGTACACTTTGCGCCGGACAGCTGGAACCACGTGCTGTGTCGTGGTGAAGAGTCATCTTATTCATCCGTGCTTTCTCCCCCTCTGACGCTTTGGGCGTACAAATGCAAAAAGCCGCCCCTGGGGGTATTTTTCCCAGGGGCGGCTCTCTAGATCTCTGCCGCAGCTTGGCAGAGACTTTATCACCGCATCCCCAAACTGTCAACAGGAATCCTTAGGACAGATCTCAAGGACTCATTTGTGCTGGGTCTTTGTGAACCTGGCGCAGTCTGGCGCAAAGTGAGAATGTCGTGTTTGAGCAAAGTAGAAATGTCGTCTTGACACCCCCAAGCTTTGGGGATGCAGGAAGGACAACTACTGATGAAGCAGGTCGATAGAGACCGGCTGGTAGCACTGAAGAAAACCAAGAAGAAGCTGATTACGCAGAGAGCGGCCGCCGAGGAGCTAGGGGTGAGCGTTCGGCAGGTGCAGCGGCTGCTGGATGCACTGAAAGCACGCGGGGACCAAGCCGTAATCCACGGTCTGCGGGGAAAGCCTTCCAACCGAAAAATCGCGGAGAAGATCGAGCAGAAAGCCGTGAAAATCTTGTCGGCGCCGGTGTACGAAGGATTCGGGCCGACCCTGGCCGCCGAGTATCTGGGCAACAAACACGGCATCGAGGCCAGCAAGGAGACGGTGCGGCAGTGGATGATACGGGGCAAGCTGTGGCGGGGAAAGAAGGACAGGGTGAAACAGATTCACACCTGGCGGCCGCGACGAAGCCGGTTCGGCGAGTTGGTGCAATGGGACACCAGTGAGCACGACTGGCTGGAGGGACGAGGCGAAAAGTTGTACTTGATCGCCATGATTGACGACGCCACCAGCCGGCTGTTTGCACGCTTTGTACGCCACGACTCGCGGGAAGAAAACATGAAGCTGTTGTGGAGCTACCTGGAGAAGTTCGGCCGGCCGCTGACGTTCTACACGGATAAGGCGAGCCATTTTCAGACGGCGGAAAAGCGCAGACGGGATGAACCAGGAGTGCAGAAGGACCGGGTGGAAATGCCACCGACGCAGATCGGCCGCGCCCTGCGGGAACTGGGAATCGCGTGGATACCGGCGCACTCGCCGCAGGCCAAGGGGCGCGTGGAGAGAAATTTCGCAACGGCGCAAGATCGGCTGGTGAAAGGGATGCGGGTGGCTGGGGTAAGGACCATCGAGCAGGCCAACCGATACTTGATCGAGGATTACTTGGTGTGGTGGACACGGGAGTTAGCGGTGGAAGCGGCGAACCCCGACGATGCGCATCGGCCGCTGGAGAAGAGTCACCATCTGGCGGCGTCATTGAGTCATGTGGAGACCAGACAAGTGCGCGATGATTACACTTTCCGGTGGGACGGAAAGTTATATCAAATCGAGCGGGCGGCGGTCACGACGGGATTACGGCGCACCAACGTGCGCGTAGAGCTTCGGCTGGATGGCTCGCTGGCCGCGCGCTATGGCGAACGCTATTTACCCATCGAGGAATGCGCCGTGGCGGATAAGCCGAAAAAGCCGTTGGTGAAATCGCCCCGGAAGCGTGCCGTCCGGCGGCGTGGTAGCGATTGGAACAAAGATTTCGATTTGCGAAAAGGCCCGAAGGTGTGGCAAGCGGCGCGGGAATCCGGACACCGGCCGGAGGCCAAGATGTGATGGCATCTCGCACCGGGGCTCAAGATCGGAAGTGGCGCCGAGGCAAAGTTCGCCCTATACCGGGAAACTCTCCGCTCGACCGGCCGGTAAGCCGGGGGATTGCTTTCACGATTTGGAGAATTTGCGACGATACCTCCAACGCCACTCCCTTTCCGCAACGGTCCAGACCATACGGAAGCGTTTTTCAGGCATGGCGGAATCTATCCGGTCCGATGTGGTGTTCCCACCAAACCCCAGGGCGGGACCGTGCCGCCTCCCGATGGTCGGCCCCGAGCCCGGGTATAAGAACGCGCCGGGAGGATCACGCTCTCGCTCATCGTCCGCGGATGAGTTCCGGCCGGCTATTCCTCGATCAGGTTGGTCGCCACCAGAGCCCGTCTCCGCTTCACCGGCACGAGCAGATTAACACGCACTCCGCAAAGGCCCAGGCAAAACACGACATTTCTACTTTGCCAGGAGGGCGACATTTCTACTTTGCCTTGACAGGGTAATTCGGACCATTGATCGCGCGCAGCGCCCAGTGATACCATACACATACGTTCGAGGGGCTCTGCATGAAACCGCACACAGCCGTTCTTTTTCTGTCCGGCTTCGGACTTACCGCCTGGCTGTTGGCGGCGGAACCTATGCCGAGTTTCACCGCCACCAGCGACAACGTCGCCGCGCATGATTCCGTTCGCATCAATCTTCTGCGCTGGTCCACGGACGCCGAGCGCGACCAGTTGCTGGCTGCGTGGAATCTCACTCCGCCGGTCCGCGCTGAGGGGCGGGGTGGAAGAGGTGCGCGGGCCGGGCGTGCGGGCGGCGATGGTGTCGGCGCCGCCAATCCGGCTCTGAACGATCCGTCCTTGACCGGAGGAGGCGGAGGCCGGGGTGGGCGCGGAGGCCGCGGCGGAGCAGCGCCGGCTGCTCCCCGGACACCCGAAGGCTCCCTCGCCGCCGCTCTCGGCAGAGCGCCCACGGTAGGTTATCTGTGGTCCTCCGAAGTTGCGGGCTACTCGCTGCGTTTCGCCGCCCGCTTCCCGCAACCCGATGGTGGGGAGCGCATCATCTTGATGACCGATCGCCGCTTGGGCGCCTTTAACGATTTGTGGAAGCTCACCGGCCCGGCGGCGGCCGCGGCTCCTCCGAACTATGAGTTCTCGCTGATCGAGTTGCGGTTGAACGCGAAGGGCGAAGGCGAGGGGAAAGTTTCGCTCACCGGCAAGGTAGCGGCCGATCCCGCCGCGACCACGATCGCGCTGGAAGACTATGCTGCCGCGCCGGTGATCCTCAAGAATGTGCGGGCGAGCAAATGAGCGCCGAAGCGCCCCCGAAGTAACGCATGCCCATCTACGAGTACGAATGCCGCCAGTGCGGCCACCGTTTCGAGTATCTGGTCCGCTCCACGACTCCGGCGGCCGAGTGCCCTTCCTGCCACCGCCAAGACCTCACGCAGCTGATTTCCCTCTCTTCGACGAGTACACAATCCACCCGCCAGGCCAATCTCAGCGCCGCCCACAGGAGAGCAGCCGGCGCGCGCAAGGAAAAACAGCACGAAGATCACAAGCACCTGCACCAGCATTTCGAACACTAGCAATCCACACGCACCCAACCGCGCCCGTCAGGGGGCGCGCGTGCCGGCGGAAGCTACCGGCTCGCGCCGTCCCAGTGCTCGACGATCTTGCCGTTCTTGATCCGAAACATGTCGAAGCTGTAGCGCTCGTAGCTCTTCGATTTGTCTTTCGAGTCGGGCACGCTTCTCTTGAAAATGAACGTGACCAGATCGCCTTCCGCCACGATGTGCGCGGGCGGATCCTTCATTTCCGCCCCGATGTCGTCATTGGCCGGCTTCGGCAAGGTCTTCATGAATCTCACAAGCCCTTCGCGCCCGCCCTCGATCGTCGGATTGTGCTCTACGAAATCGGCAGCGATGTATTGCTCGATGAGATCGGGATTCCGCGGCTCGAACACCAGCCGGTAAAAATCTGTAACGATCTTCTTGTTCAGCGCCGGCCCGCTCAGATACCCTTGCGCGAATGCCGCGCTCGCCGCCAGAAACACCGCGGATTGAAAAATCCTCCGCGCCCTCGCGCCGGGCCGCAGCGCGCCCATCCACAATCGTTGGCTCATCCGTCCCCTCCCCCGATCCCCGGAATCGCAGCGCTTCTAATTTATCACGCACCCGAAAACATTGAAATCCACGCAGGTCTGGCGCAGAATAGTAACTTTACATGTGGAAATCCCTGAGATTCGCGCTGCGGATCTTGCCCCGCTCGCCGGGATTCGCATTGATTTCCATCTGCTCGCTCGCCATCGGTATCGGCGCCACTTCGGCGATGTTCAGTTTTGCCGATGCGCTGTTGCTGCGGCCGTTGGCGGTACGCGAGCCGGGCAGGGTCGCTGCCGTCACCACCGCGACCTCGGCGGCATTCGGCGCGCTCACCGCCGTCTCCTACCCCGACTACCGCGACTTTCGCGACGGCAACCGCACTTTCGACGGCTTGATCGCCTCCAGTTTCATCTCCGTCGGTTTCAGTCGCACCCCCCAGGCTTCACCCCGCGTCGCCTTCGGCCTCTTCGTGTCCGGCAATTTCTTTCGCGTGCTCGGCGTCAATCCGGCCCCTGGACGCGGATTCGCCGAGTCTGAAGACCAGGCCGCCGGGCGCGACGCGGTTGTCGTCCTCGGCCACGACTTTTGGAAGACCCGGTTCGACGCCAATCCCGCGGCGGTGGGTTCCACCATCTGGCTCAACGGCGTCCCCTGTACCATCATCGGGATTGCCCCGGAATCGTTTACAGGAATCGATCAGTTCATCAAAGCATCTCTGTACATACCGCTGGCCCTGTCGCCCCGTATCGGCAGCGGCAATTTTCTGGAGCAGCGCGACCTGCATTGGCTCACCGTGAAAGGCCGCCTCAAGCCAGGCGTCACCATCGCGCAGGCCAACGCCGATCTCGGGCGCATCGCTGCGCGCCTCGAACAGATGTATCCGCAAAGCAACCGCAACCGGCGCGTTGAAGTGCAGACGGAGCTTCAATTGCGTGTGAAGCAATCGCCTCCGAACGCGGCCCTGGCGGTGATGCTGGTCGTGCTGGCCGTCTGCGTGCTGCTGGTCTCCTGCGCCAACGTCACCGGCCTGCTGCTGAGCCGCGCGCGCGCCCGTTCCCGCGAAATGGCCGTGCGGCTGGCGATCGGCGCCGGGCGCGGTGTCTTGGTCCGCCAGTTGCTGCTGGAGAATCTTCTGCTGGCCTTGCTCGGCGGTGCTGCCGGCATTGCCATCGCATACGCCGGCATCCGCTTCATGAACACGCTGCCGGTTCCCTCCGACGTGCCGCTCGCCTTTCATGCTTCCATCGACCAGCGCATGCTCTTCTTCACTCTCGGCGCCTCGCTGCTCGCCACGTTTCTCTTCGGGCTGACTCCGGCGCTGCAAGCCACCCGCGTCGACCTGGTGTCGTCGCTGACAGCCGCCGGCGCGGACAGCGGCGGCTGGCGCCGGCTCTGGGGCCGCAACACCATCGTGATTGGGCAAGTGGCCTTGTCGCTGCTTCTGCTAATTGTTTCCGGCGTGCTCCTGCGCGGCTTCCGCGACGAATTACTGCAGGGCTCCGGATTTCGCAAGGATCACCTGTATCTCACCACCTTTGACGCGCAGTCGGTCCACTACTCAAACGACCAGGCCTCCCGCTTCTTCCGCGATCTGCTCGACAAGACACGCCTCGCGCCCGGCGTCCGTTCGGCGGCGTTCACGTCGAATGTTCCTCTGTTCGGATCGCGAAGCGTCAACCTGGTCCCTGAGGGCTATACTCTGCCGCGTGGAGAATCCGCGATCATTGTCTTCAGTTCCGACGTGAGCGACGGCTTCTTCGCCACCATGCACATTCCCATCCTCCGCGGCCGCGAATTTCAGAACTCCGACCGCGCTGACACGCCGCCGGTGGCCGTGGTCAACGAACGGTTCGCCAGCCATTATTGGCCGCGGCAGGACGCCGTCGGGAAACGGTTCCATCTCGGAAGCGCCACAGGCCCGCTCGTGCAAATCGTCGGCGTCGCTCAGCTGTCGAAGTACTTTTGGATCGCGGAGCCTCCGCTCGACTTCGTTTATCTTCCGTACACCCAGGACCGGCGCACCACCCTGACCATTCTGGTGGAATCGGCCGCGCCGGATTCCGCCGCGCTTGCCCCGGTGTTGCGCGAGGTGGTCCGGACGCTCGACCCGTCCATGGCCACTTACGACGCCCGCACCATGGATGACTTCTATGAGCAGCGCGCCGTGAAAACGCCCAACATGATTGCCCAGAGCGTTGCCACCTTGGGTACGATGGGCCTGATCCTGGCGATCACCGGCCTCTACGCGCTGATCGCGTACTCAGTCAGCCGGCGGGCGCGCGAAATCGGCATCCGCATGGCGATCGGCGCCGAGCCACGCCAGGTCATTCAGATGGTGCTGCGTCAAGGCCTGCTACTGGGCGGCGCCGGCGTGGCGCTTGGCTTAGTCCTCAGCTTCATCGCTTGCCAAACGCTGACTTCGGTAGTCTTCGTCGCCTCGTTCCGCCACTTGGACTACACGGTCTTCCCCGCTTTCAGCATCCCCCTGCTGCTGCTGACCCTGCTAGCGGCCTTCGGTCCAGCCCGTCGCGCCTCGCGGATCGACCCCATGCGCACTTTGCGGGAGGAGTAGCGCCAGGCGGTCGTGCAGGCACGCGCAATCCCTGCGCCACATCCGGTCTCTCGCGGATGTGGCCCCAATAGACAGGCGCCTTTGACCGATAATGGTGAGGCTATCGCAGGTGAATCGAAGGGAATGTGACAGGCCGCGATCATTCCGATGAATAGTCTCCGCGCCAATGCCCGAGCCATCGTGGCGCACAGGAAGGTCCTTGTCGCCCCCTTCCTGTATCCAGCTCTGCTCTTGATGGTGAACGTTGCCATTGCTGCGAAGCTGTTTACGGTGGAATATTCGGCCTATCTTGAATCGAATGAGGCCACTTACATTGCCATCGCGCAGCGGGTTGCCGCCCATCCCCTCGATCTGGGGTGGTGGCCGCTCTGGGAATGCGGCTTACCCTTCCAGAACACTTACTTGCCTCTCCTGCACTTACTTGTCGGCGCCTACAGCCGGTTGACGGGCTACTCGGCGGCCCTATCATTTCACCAGATCAGCGCCGCCTTCTTTTGTGTGGGTCCTCTAACTGTATACCTAATGGCGGGGAAGATGACCGGCCGGTACGGCGCGAGCGCCCTTGCCGCACTCGCTTATTCACTCGTCTCACCGGGCGCCTGGCTTTCATCCACAATCCGGGCAGACCTCGGGAGTCCCTGGAACCTGCGCCGGCTCCAAATCTTAGCCCAGTACGGCGAAAGCCCCCATACTGCATGCCTGACGTTTCTTCCCCTAGCCATATTGTTTCTTTATCTCGCGTTCACAAAAGGCACCTTTCGATTCAAGGCCGCTGCCGGCATCTGCTTTGGAGCGACAGTTCTTACGAATGCCTTCGGAGCGGTCATCCTGGGCATAGCAAGCTTCTGTTTGCTCGCAACGATTCGCACGGATCGGTTTTGGAGGAACTGCGGGTTGCTGTTGATTATCGCTGCTTTAACCTATGGGGTGATTTCGCCGGCCTTGCCTCCTTCGGTCATTGCGGCGATACGATTGAATTCTCCAACCGTCGATGGTGATTACCGGCTCACTCTCCGTGCGCTCGCCGCCATCGCAGCACTCCTGGCGGGCTTCCTTTTCTTATGGTGGGCAACTCGCAAGATGGATGCTCCAATTCTCCGTTTTCTTTTGCTCTTCACACTACTAACCTGTGGGATTGTCTTGTTCGGCGTGTGGAGTCAACTCTACCTTGTTCCCCAGCCACACCGCTACGAAGTCGCGGCGGAGATGGGGATCTGCCTCCTTGCCATCTTTGCAGGCGCAGATCTTCTGCGGCGGCTCCATTCGGCGCTAATTCGTCCTGCCGCTATTTTGCTGCTCGTCGCTGCTTCAGTCCAGTTCCGTCACGATCTGCGTTTTGCGCACCGCTTGATTCGGGCAACGGAGATCACTTCCACCGAGCCTTATCGGATTGCCCGCTGGATGGATGAGCACATGCACGGCCAGCGAGTCATGATATCCGGCTCGTATTCTTTTCACTTCAACGATTTCACGGATACGCCGCAGCTATTCGGGGGCCACGATCCGATGCTTCCAAACCCGCTCATGCGGATCGCGCCGTTTGCCATTTACAACCCCATCAACGCGGGTTCGCGGGACGGCGCCAGAACTGTGCTCTGGTTGAAGGCGTTGGGTGCACATGCCATCTCGGTGCCTGGTCCTCGCAGCCGTGAATACTTCAAACCCTTCGGCAATCCGCGCAAATTTGATGGCGTGTTGCCCTTGCTCTGGCGCGAAGGCGACGACGCGATCTACGCCGTGCCGGCGAGGTCCACATCGCTCGCGCACATCGTACCGGCCCAGGCAGTGGTGCGTCACAAACCGGTCGATGGTTTGGATATTGGCGAAATAGAGCGTTACGTGGGAGCTCTGGACGATCCGACTCTTTCCGAAGCGAATCTAATATGGCAGAACCATCATCGAGCCGTGGTGGACGCCAGCATCCGGCCTCGGCAGGCTGTTTCAATCCAGGTAACATATACGCCTGGGTGGAAGGCAATGATTAACGGTGCTCCGGAAAAAGTTCTGGAAGATGGGCTGGGTTTTCTTCTGCTCGAACCGGTCTGTCAGGGCAAGTGCGAAATCAGCCTTACTTACG
>DATBID010000318.1:0-5548 GCA_036557125.1 Bryobacteraceae bacterium
CCCGGTCTGTGACAATCCCCAAAAGTTTTCGGCTGTGCCGGCTCTCGCACACCGGTATCGATCCGACATCTTCGCTTTTCATGATTTTGGCTACTCTGGATGCGCTGTCACTCGGCACACAGCAAGCGGGATCCTTCGTCATTACATCCGCGCAATTCATATATGAATCCTTTCGGGAAGAATTTCCTCAGTAAGGCGCGTGCAGTTTTCGTTCCACGCGGAGCCGCGCCGCTTCCGGCATCCCTGGCTTCCGGCATCCTATTGACGTTCGCCGCATGGGTGATATACACTCCCCCCAAATCAGCCTTCGCCGATCCAGCCTCATGCCGTATAGGCTTGCCCGGCGAAAGAAAGGGGAGTGAAACATGGCTTTTCGCAGAATCGGTTTTGGTCTTTGCGTGTTCACGCTTTCGCTATGGGCGCAAAGCGATCGCGGGACCATCACCGGGACGATTTCCGATCCGGCAGGAGCAGTGGTTGCCGGCGCCGCCGTCGAGGCGAAGAACGTTGCCACCGGAGCCGTCTATCAAGCGGCCAGCTCGTCCACGGGAAACTACACCGTAGCCCAACTGCCGGCCGGAAATTATGAGTTGTCGGTGACGGTGCCGGGCTTCAAACGATATGTTCGACAGGGTCTTCAAGTTGAGGTAGCCGGCACGGTGCGCGTCGATCCCACCCTCGAAGTGGGGGCTGCTTCCGAATCGGTAACGGTGGAAGCCGCCGCGCCCCTGCTGAAAACGGAAGGCGGTGAAGTCAGTCACAATATTGCCACCCAGACTTTAGAGGATCTTCCCATCCTTAGCCTTACCGGCTCGGCCGCCAGCATCGGCACCAACACCACTTTGGGAAACATTCGGAATCCGCTGTCCTCGGTCCTCCTGCTGCCGGGAGCGCGCCTCCAAACCGATGCCATCCTGCGCATCAACGGCATGCCCTCCAATTCCCAATCGATAAACATCGAGGGGCAGGACGCTACTAACGGATTCTTCAAGCAGCAAAACCAGATCAATCAGGCCGGCGTCGAAGCGATTCAGGAAGTGGCCATCTAAACCAGCAATTTCGCCGCCGAGTACGGCCAGGCAGGTGGCGGATATTTCAACTACACCATGAAATCGGGCACAAACCAGCTCCACGGAAGCGGCTTCGACTATTTCGTGAACGAGGCCCTGAATGCCGGAACACCCTTCACCAATGCCGGCACGATCAATCCCAACAAGAAGGGCCAACTCGTCCGCAACCCGCTCCGGCAAAACGATTTCGGTTTCACGCTCGGCGGCCCGGTCGAAATTCCCAAACTCTACAACGGCCACGACAAAACATTTTTCTTTTTCAGCTTCGAGCAGTTCCGCCAGAGCGCCTTCACCAGCAATACGGTCGGAATCGTTCCCACCCTGGCGCAGCGCAACGGAGATTTCGGCGCGGCCCTGAGCTCCACCTGCAATGGTCCCGATCCGGCCGGCCAGATGGTCTGCCTGAACGAAATCTTCGATCCGAACTCCCAGAGGACCGTGAACGGCGCGCAGGTGCGCAGCCCGTTTCCTAACAATGCGATTCCGATGAGCCGCATGGATCCTACAGCGGCCATTATTCAGAATCTTATCCCGCTGCCCAACACACCCGGCTTAATCAACTACACGGCGCCCGGCTACTCGAATTTCCGCCACACTACCATTCCGTCTCTCAAAATCGATCAAAACCTCAGCGCCAAGGTAAAACTGGCCGGCTATTATTCCGCAACCCGAACCTACTCGCCTCAGTACAACGGCTTCCCGGATACCTTTACCGCGCGGCAGCCTCAGGATGCCCTGTCTCAGACCGTGCGAATCAACCTCGATACAACCCTAACTCCTACTTTGCTGTTTCACTTCGGCGCCGGCTATCTGCACCTATCCAACCCAACGTACGCCCCCAATTTCAGCCAAAAGGCGCTGTTTCCCCAAGGCGTCCCTTTTACCGTAAGCAACTATTTCCCATACATGGCGGGCATGTACAGCGTGCTGGGCGGCGGATGGAGCGGTGGAGGCCCTTACCCCGCGGTCACCAACACAGGCGTCGCATTCAGCCTCACGCCCGAGCAGCAGGATCTCAAGCCCACGTTCAACACCAGCATGACTTGGGTGAAGGCGAATCACACCTTCAAGCTGGGAGCAACCGCGCTGTTTGAAGGCCTGCAAAGTCTGGATGAGAGCCGCGCCGATGGACAATTCGGATTCTCCCAAGTGCAGACTGCCGATCCCTGGCAGAACGGCCAGCCCTTCGCGAATGTCGCCAGCAGCGGATTCGGCTATGCCAGCTTCTTCCTCGGCGCTACCAGCAGCGTATCGACCGCAGCGCCGGCGGATGTCCGCATGGGCACGCACGCCTGGGGAATCTACGCGCAGGATAGTTGGAAAGTCACTCGCAAGCTGACCTTCGATTTCGGCCTACGCTGGGATTACGCGATCCTCTGGAAAGAGCAATACGGCCGGCTCCAGAGCGCCGCCTTCAACCTGCCCAATCCCTTAATTGGCGGCCGGATCGGCACCGTGGAATACGAAGCGACCTGCCATTGCCACTTTGCGAACGCCTACCCGTATGCCATTGGGCCGCACCTCGGACTTGCCTACCAGATCACGCCCAAAACCGTCTTTCGCGCGGGCGGCGCCATCTCCTATGCGGCTGCGCCGGATGATTTCGGCCTGCACCAAAACGCCGGCGACTTCTACACCATTCCCGCGGCGGGCTATGGCATCTCCGCGGGGGACCTGAGGTATGGAGATCCCTTGGGGCCCAACAATCATTACGGAAATCCCGTAGTTCACTGGCCCGACTTCACTCCCCACTATCCGGTTCCCGCCGCGCCCGGTGTGATCCCTCCCGCCTCGCCTTTCGTTTCGATCGCCCAGAATTCGGGGCGCCTACCGCGCATCTTTCAATGGAGCATAGGGTTCCAGCGGGAGATTTCGCCGAATCTTGTGGTGGATGCCAATTACGTAGGGAATCGCGGCGCCTGGTGGGTAGGTCCACTGCTCGCCGGCTTGAATTACAATGCCGTCACGCCGCAAATCTTGAAGTCGCAGTATGGGCTCGATGTGACCAATCGTGCAGATACTACGCTTCTCAATACGCAAATCAATTCGCCCTCAGTCATCGCGCGGTTCCCCTATTTGGCGAATCCGAACAATGTCTACCCAGGATTTCCGGCCACCCAAACTCTGCTGCAAGCTCTGCGTCCGTACCCACAGTGGAATGGTGTGCCACCGTTTCTGGGGCCTCCCGACGCCGACACTTGGTACGACTCGCTGCAGGTGAAGTTGACCAAACGCCTCTCCCACGGCCTCAGCACACAGGTAGCGTACACGTGGCAGAAGGAACTCACCAATGGCACCAATTCCAACACCGCTTACGTGACCCCTTCTCCGCCGCTGATCAACGATGTGTTCAACCGCGCGATCGACAAACAGATTTCCGGATTCAGCCAGCCGCAAATGCTGGTGATTGCCTTCAGCTACACCACGCCCAAGCTACCGAGTGCGTCCAGCGGCTTCGGCAAGGTGGCTTCCGTGCTGCTGCGCGATTGGGCGTACAGCGGCGTGCTGCGCTATCAAAGCGGCCAGTTATTGCAAAGCCCCGATTCCGCCAATAACCTGCTCGCCAACCTGGCCCGCGGGCCTTCCAACAATCCCGCGGTTTGGGGCGGCGGCTACACCTTCCTAAATCGTGTGCCGGGCCAGCCCTTATTCCTGGTCGACCCGAATTCCAAATTCGATCCGACCAAACAACTGGTGCTGAACCCGAACGCCTGGGTGGAACCGCCGTACGGCACATTCGGCGCTTCGGCGCCTTACTTCAGCGATTTCCGCTGGCAGCGCCAGCCCGGCGAAAGCATGGCTCTCGGCAGAGTATTCCGCATCAGGGAGAGAATGTCGCTCTACGTCCGGGCGGAGTTCCAGAACGTCTTCAATCGGCTGTTCTACCAGTTGCCCAGCAACAGCGGCGCGACCACAATCACCACGCCCACCGGCCACGCCAACAGCTTGAGCGGCGTAACCGGCCTGTTGTCCTCAGGCTGGGGCTATGTGAACTGGGTGAACGGAGGCAGTCCCGCGACCGGCGGCGCGCAACCGCGATCCGGTCAGATCGTAGCCCGCTTTACGTTCTGATGTGGGGCAGGCATTCCTGCCTGCGGACCCGCTTTCGAGCGGGTCCAGCCGCCGAAAGGCGGCTGCAGCGGCTGCAATCTGTGGTTGATTTCACGGAACGCGCAGTATATAGTCGATAACCCAGGGGTGAAAATGCATGCATATTAAATCTTTCTTCGGCAGTTCCATAGCAGGCATGGTGCTCGCGCTGGCGTTCGCTTCCGCCGGCCGGTTGCATGCGCAAGGAGTCACCAGCGGAACGGTGCTCGGTACGGTGACCGATTCGGCCGGCGCCGTCGTTCCGAATGCCTCCGTACAGGTGAAGAATACCGCGACGGGCCAGACACAGCAGGTGCAGACCGACGCTCAGGGCCGTTATACGGTTCCGGATCTTCCTATCGGCAATTATGAAGCGCAGGCTTCCGCGCAAGGCTTCCGAACCACCTTGCGGACCGGCATCACGCTCACCGTCGGCGCCCAGGCTGTGGTCGATTTTTCGCTTTCGCTGGGGCAGTCGCAGCAGACCGTGACAGTGGAGGCGGAAGTTTCGCAGGTCGATACGCTTTCGACGGCGGTGTCGTCGCACGTCGAGCAACAGCAGATCAACGATCTGCCTCTGAACGGGCGCAACTTCACGGACCTGGTGACTTTGGCGCCGGGCGTCTCCGGTGGATCTCAAATCGGAAACGGTGGGGCGAACCTGCTTTACGGCACCGAGAACAACTTCAGCGTTTCCGGCGCGCGGTCCGAGGGTCAGGCGTATCTTTTGGACAACACCGATATCCAGGGGTTTTGGTCTCACGGGTCGGGATCAGGCGTGATGGGCACCACGCTGGGCATTGAAGCCATCTCCGAGTTCTCGGTCCTCACCAACACCTATAGCGCTCAATTCGGCGGTAACGGGGCGGTGGTGAACGCGGCGAGCAAATCCGGCACCAACAGCCTCCACGGCTCCGCCTATGAATTTCTGCGCAACAGCGCCCTGGACGCCCGCAATTTCTTCGACGGCTCTTCCGTGCCGGCCTTCCGCCAAAACCAGTTCGGCGGCAGTTTGGGCGGGCCGATCAAGAAAGACAAGCTCTTCTTCTTTGTCAACGACGAGGAACTGCGCAAGTCGCTCGGCCAGACCTTCGTCGCGCTGGTTCCCGACGCGAACGTGCATAACGGAATCGTGAACGGAGTACAGGTACCCATCAATCCCGCGATTGCGCCCATTTTGGCGCTGTATCCGCTGCCCACGACAACTTTGAGCGGCGGCGTCGGCTCCATTCCGGAGGTGGACTCCACAGTCGGAAACGAGAATTACCTTCTGACGCGGATTGACTATAACTTGTCGGCCAAGGATTCCCTGTTCGTGCGCTATGTACGGGACTCCGGCAACATCGTCTATCCGTTTCTCGGCTCACCGCTGCCTCCGCGATGGCCGG
>DATBID010000319.1:0-5168 GCA_036557125.1 Bryobacteraceae bacterium
GTGTGTTTGTGTGTTTTCTGCTGTCCGCCTTGATTGCAGCTTTCACAGCCTGCGGTGGAGATTCCAGCAAGACCGCTACCGTACAAACTTCGCTCAGCGATCCATCCACCTGCAAGGCCCCGCAAGGCCCCTACAGCCACATCTACGTGACCGTGACCGACGTCCTGATTCACACCAGTGCCAACGCGTCTGCCAATGACAGCGGCTGGATTGACCTGACTCCCGATCTGCAGAAGAATCCCGTTCAGGTCGACCTGCTCGGCGTTTCCAATCAGTGCTTCCTCGCCATGCTCGGCTCGGCCGGCATTCCCGCGGGTTCCTATCAACAAATGCGCATCATCTTGGCGCCCAATGCCTCGGGCGTGAACAACAATAAATGCGATACCAGCGCCAACTGCCTGATGCTCGCTAGCGATCTCAGCAACACCCCCATCCCGCTGCAGCTCAGTTCCCAGAGTCAGACCGGCATCAAGATTCCTTCCGGCCAGATCGCGGGTGGAAAATTCGTCGTCGCCGGCGGCGACAACAAAGATCTCAACATCGATTTCGACGCTTGTGCCTCGGTCGTTACCCAGGGGAATGGCCAATTTCGCCTGAAGCCGGTGCTGCACGCCGGAGAAGTTGCCCTGCAATCCACCTCCACTGCCATCTCTGGAACCGTGATTGACGTCGCGACCCAACAGGCCATTGTCGGCGGCAATACCGTCGTCGCTCTGGAGCAGCAGGACGCGGCTGGTGTCGATCGCGTCGTCATGCAGACCGTGCCCGACTCTAACGGAGGCTTCTCCTTCTGTCCTCTGCCCGCCGGCTCTTATGACGTCGTCGTATCCGCCGTCAACGGCGTGGACGTTGCCTACGCCGCGACCGTCATTACTGGCGTTCAGCCCGGGTCCAATCTCGGCACAGTGCCACTCACTCCCGCTGCAGCTCCGGCATCGATCAATGGCATGGTGACCAGCAGCGGTGGTGGCACCGGCGTCGCCATCGACGTAACCCTGTCCGCGCTTGAATCCATCACCGTGAACAACGTCACCGTCCCGGTCACCATCCCGCTTGCAGCGCAGTCTGCTGCCACCGCCAGTCTCGGCACCGTCACCGGAGCTGCCTGCCCCGCCGGTACCGCGTGCGCGTCGTACACCGTTTCTGTTCCGGCCTCAACCCCAAGCGTGGGAGCCTTCAACTCGGGCGGGAACCAAACCCCTGCCGTCCCCGTTGTAGGTCCATCCAGCTACGCCATCGACGCACAGTCATTTCTGCTCGGAGCGGCCCCGCAGACCAACTGCTCACCGTCCGACCTTCAAACCAATCAGACCAGCGGTGGCGCTTCACTACTCGCCACAAGCGGCGTGAACATTACGGCAGCAACCATGTCCTTCACCGGCTGCAATTAGCACCATAACCGCGAGGACGTGATCGCCGAATGAAAACAGCAGTTACCGAGAAAGGGCGCGATCGTAGAACGAAAGTAATACCCGGTTCGCGCCATTGTGGTGACCGTCCGAGCCGGGTATAGTCGACCTAAGTTTTTTCATGGAACTCATCGTCCCCGCAGAGTACCGCGGGGACTTTTGCGTTGAACGGTTTGGAAACAACTATGAACCACTCGTCAACCGCAAGTTCGGAACCGCGAAGCAACGTGCTCGCTACCCTGGCGGTTGTTACGCTCGAAGCAATTCTGCTCCTTGCGTCGGTGTTTTGGAGGCTTGACCATCCGCCCACGTACCTCTTGAGCTTCAGTCCGTCCGTAAATCTTCTTCTCTACGCCGTCCTGTCCGTGCCCTTCGCCTTGGGGACCATCGCTGTCGGTGGCGGAGTGTGGTGGTTCGCGCATCGAAAGAATTAACAACGGATAAAAGTAAACATAAGCCTCCATGCCAATCCGATGAACCTCGTCTGGCGTGGCAGTGGCGGCGATCAATTCGGAAGAGACGAACAGCAACAAGACAGTGATCGCGACAAGGGCGCCGAAACGTCTCATGACATTCTCCTTATTCCTATATGAGGCTTGTATTAGTGCCGCACAGGTCTGTGAGGGCGTAGGACAGTCACTGGATTTTACTCGACGCGCTTTTTGTGGGCGAACTACTATCTACCATCAGGTTTACGCTCGCAATGCCCGGCTGGCGGATATCCAGCGCTAGGGCGACTGGCCAGGAGAAATATGAAATACTCTGCCTCTTGATGGATGTAGCTCTACGCCGAAGGTTTTTAATACTATGAGCAGAAATCAACGCCTTTCATCGACTCTTTCCCTCCACTTGCTGCTTGCGATGATTATCTGCTCGCCCGCATTCGCCCAAACTGTTGAACCTTCCGATTCAGAGACGCCTGCCTATCACGACGACATTTGGCATGCGAGCGTCTCTCCTTACCTGTGGCTTGCCGGAGCGAACGGTACCATTGGATTCCGTGGCCGCGAGGTGAAAATCGACCAATCCTTCACCGATATATTCAGCAATCTTAAGTTTGGCGTAATGGGACTCTCCGACGTTCGGCGGGGCAGAATCGGTCTCCTGACTGATCTGATGTACATCCGGCTGGGCGACGAAAAAGCCATCCCCGTGCAGGGCTTGCCGAACGCTGTGGATGTAAAGGCGTCGCTCAACACCTTTACTCTCACTCCGTACTTCGGCTATCGGATCGTTGGCAGCCGTCGTGGCTCCATCGACTTTTTGACTGGGGGCCGTTACTACCATATCGGTTCTACGATTACTGCGGATGGCGGGTCAGCCGGGAAGATCTCGTCGTCAACTTCGGACAACTGGGCAGACTTCGTCGAGGGCGCGCGTTTCAACCTGAATATCACTCCGCGCATCGGAGCTTTCTTCTTAGGTGACGTAGGTGGCGGAGGATCCGTGCTCACTTGGCAGATCGTGGGCGGCGTCGGCTATCGCTGGAACAAGCGATGGTCCACCGCGCTCGGCTATCGCCGGCTCTACTTCAATCGCCAGACAAACACCGGGGTCGGTATCGAGCAAACGCAACAAGGATTGGTCGTTGGCGCGACCTTTCGCTTTCGCTAATTCCGGACTCGCGGCGGCTAGTCCATTCGATGGCGTAGCCTAACCCCAGTTCGTTGGAGCAGCTTCGTCCGTTCCTGTTACAGTACCGTCGCGATGAAAACCGTCTTCGTACTCTCATTGCTTGTCGCCACTACCGCCTTCGCTCAGTCCTCCGCCGACGTCCCCACCACCATCACTCAACTGGAACATCGCTGGGCCGAGGCTCAAGCCGCTGGCAAGCCCGACATCGTTGCCTCGATGCTGGCTGACGACTTCATTTCCGTTGGCACCGACGGAAAGCTCACCTCCAAGTCCGAGTTGCTTGCACACCTCAAGCCCGGACACTGGGAGCGCAACGAAATCTCCGACGTCAAAATCGTCGTCCACGACAATGTCGCCGTCGCCACCGGTCTCTGGACCGGCAAAGGCCAAATGGGCGATCGCCACATCGATCTTACGGAACGTTGGACCGATACCTGGATCCGGACCGGTTCTGGTCAATGGCAATGTCTCGCCAGCCAACAAACCGAGATCCGAAACTAGCATTCGCCCTTCAAGTTAAGGAACCATACTCCGCCCGGTTCAAATGAACCAGAAGGTGAGAGTCGTTCGTCGGTGCCGATCAGGGGCGCGATTTATCAGGCAGATCCTGCCCAGCGGGCTCTTGTAGAACTGGATCTAGTCCTGCTAGTCACAGAAGCCCCCAACCACATGACCCTGTAGCCCGATCTACTCGAGAACTTCATCCCGCACAGCGATTTCCACAGTTTGCAAA
The DNA here is from genome assembly GCA_036557125.1 of Bryobacteraceae bacterium. Lineage (GTDB taxonomy): Bacteria > Acidobacteriota > Terriglobia > Bryobacterales > Bryobacteraceae > PSRJ01. The sequence goes on from DATBID010000319.1 coordinate 3,778, forward strand.
ATTGACCTGCCGACTTCTCGGCGGTAATGTGGCCCCAGCGGTCCTCTTCCCCCGCACGGTCCGCAGTCCTGGCGTCGTCATCTCCCAGACAGGCCAGGTACTCCAGGAGATTTTAGTAATGAACCGTTCCCGGTTCTTCTCTTTTGTCCTGCGGGGAATCGAATTCTCCCTGCTTGCCTGCCTGACCTTTTCGGCATCCGCTCAAGCGACCCCCGCTCGCCAGCCCGAAATTGCTGCGTGCAAGGACCCTCGCTTGTGTTCGCCCCAAGCCATCCTCGGACACACGCTCGCCTTCCAGCGGCGCGCCGCCGCTTCTTCATCCGCGAAGGCTGTTGCCGTCACCACCAGCGATACCAAGTCCGTGCCGGTGGCTAAAGCGCATCACATCCCTCCGCTCCGCTACTTCGTTCGCGATCTGGGCACGCTTGGCGGCACCGAAAGCTTCGCCTACGCGCTTAATAACTTCACCCAGATCGTCGGCTTGTCGCGCACCGCCGGCGACGCCGCCACCCACTCCTTTATTTATGCCAACGGCCATATGAGGGACCTCGCTCCCCTCAACAGTGAGGACATCCTCACCGTCGGTCCCACCGGCATCAACGACTTCGGCCAGATTGCCGCCGGCGTCATCGCCAACGGCATCTACGTTCCGGCGATCCTCGACACTCGAACCCATCAGATCATCACCCTTCCCACCCTCGGAGGAGTTACCACCTTCGGCTTCAATGGTGTTGCCATGGCCCTCAATCGCTCTGCCGATGCGGTCGGCTATTCCTACCTCGATTCCCTCGTCCGCCACGCTTTCCTTTACCACGAGGGGTCGCTGACTGACCTCGATCCCGCCAGCACAGGCAGCGCCGCCGAGGCCATCAATGATGCAGGCACCATCGCCGGATTCTCTTTCGTGGGCAGCAGCCCAGCCCACGCCGTGCTCTTTCAAAACGGCTCGGTCGTCCAAATCAACCCCATCGGCTCCGAAAGCTACGCCCATGACGTCAACAACCGCGACCAGGTTGTCGGCGAATACCTCATCGCCGATGGCTCCGCCTTCCATCCGTTCCTCTACTCCCACGGCGTCTTCACCGACCTCGGCGTCCTCGATAACTCTCCCGAGGCCGTCGCCAACGCCGTCAACGATTTTCAGCAGGTCGCCGGCACCATGTGGATCCCCTACTCGTCTACCTGCGGCGGCGAACCCTGCACTCTCTACAAGCAGCATGCCTTCACCAATCTTCGGGGCAACAACATCGACCTCAACTCCGCCATCCCGCCCCACTCCGGCTGGGAACTCAGCTGGGGCTTCGACATCAATAACCAGGGCAACATCGTGGGATATGGAACGCGCGGCAGCGACAGTTTTCGAGCCTTCCTGCTCACTCCGGCCATCGATA
>DATBID010000320.1:0-4230 GCA_036557125.1 Bryobacteraceae bacterium
GCATCCATGGTCACGATTGCGGCGAAGTTGCGCACGCGGATGTGCCACATGGCTTCTGGGATGCCGAATTCCATCAAATGGACTCCCATTACCTGCTCGACGGTGCGGGCGTAATATTGCGCCGCGCCGCCGATCCCATTCAGATACACGGCGCCAAAATCTTCCAGGGCGGCCAGTGTCTTGGCTCCCATGCCGCCTTTGCCGATCACGGCCCGCACTCCATACTCGCGAATTACATGGGCTTGATAGGGTTCTTCGCGGCTGCTCGTCGTTGGCCCCGCCGCCTTCACCTTCCAGCCGTTGCCATCCTGCAGCATTACGGGGCCGCAATGGTAGAGCACCGTCCCGTTCAGATCGACTGGAGGCGGGTTCTTCATCAGGTAGGCATGGACGTTGTCGCGGCCAGTGAACATTTCGCCATTGATCAGCACCACGTCGCCCACTCTGAGCGCGCGCACCTGCGCTTCAGTGAGCGGCGGCGTGAGAATGATCTCGCGGCCGGTCAACGGGAACCCTTCGCCACGCGCCATCCTTTCTATGGCGCGCGAGGGATCGCGGTAGAGCCATTTGGTAATCGCGCCGGTGGCGGCATCGAGGCGCACGCCAAGCCTGCGAAATGCCCAGCAATCGTACGCTACCGAGACGAAATAGCTGGCCGGCAGCCGATTCGCCACGCCGATCTTGCAGCCGATCAGCGATGCTTTCCCGCCAAATCCCATCGCGCCGACGCCGAGGCGGTTCGCCTCCTCCATGATTTCAGACTCCAGTTGCGCCAGCGCGGGATGCGGGTTCACATCATCCAGCGTGCGGAACAACTGGCGCTTGGCGAGTTCATAACCGTGGGCGCGGTCGCTGCCGATGCACACACCCACGGCTCCCGGCGCGCATCCCTGGCCCTGGGCCTGCCACACCGCGTGCAGGATACATTTGCGCACTCCTTCGAAATTGCGATCTGCGCGCCCCAAATGTTCCAGCTCGCAAGGCAGCGAATATTGGATGTTCTTGTTCTCGCAGCCGCCGCCTTTCAGAATCAGCCGCACTTCGATTTCGTCGTCTTCCCATTGCTCGAAGTGAATCACCGGGGTCTCTTCGCCCAGGTTATTGCCGCTATTCTTTCCGGTGATCGAATCCACCGAGTTGGGCCGCAGCTTGCCGAGCCGTGTGGCTTCGGCAATCGCCTCGCGCACCGCCTGGCGGATGCGGATCTGGTTCACGCCCACGGGCGTATGGATCACAAACGTAGGCATGCCCGTATCCTGGCAAATCGGCGATTCGTCATCGTTCGCCATATCGATGTTCGACAGAATGATGTCGAGCGCTTGAGACGATTGCGTCCCGGGCATCTCTCCGGCCGCAGCCAATGACATGGCTGCCCGGACATCCGGAGGCAGATTGGTAGAGGTTTGCGTAATCAGTTCGACGAGGCTGTTGCGTAGGAATTCCATTTCAATTTCCGAAAAACCTTATTCTACTCCGTAGGCAAGAGGAGACGTTTGTAGACACGCGTCAAGCTTGGTCCGTGGTTCCGTTCACACAACGCGGCGCATCTGTGTTAGCATGACCACAACATGTTTCGCTGGAGTGGGGATCGAGGGTGATGAGGATCTTGGGCCCATGTCGATATTTACTTTTATGGCCGCGGGGGCGTGCCTGCTCCTATGCCCCGCCGGCCCGGCTTTGCTGGCCGCTGAGGCCGCTACCGATGGAGGCACCCATCCCGCCGTGGCCGTCTTCATGGATTTCGATTCAAAACCGGGCGACGCCTCTGTCAAGGTGATGAAGCACGAAGCGGAAGCTCTGCTGAAAGCTTCCGGCGTAGCCTTGAACTGGCAAATGCTGGACCCAAGCCACGGAACCAACCCCGCCGCCGGGCTCGTGGTGGTGCGCTTTCGCGGCCGCTGCCGGGTGGAGGCTTGGCCGCAACCGGGTGAGGATGAGGCTCCCGTGGGCACGCACACTCTGGGCTTCACGCACATCTCGAACGGTCATGTGCTTCCGTCCAGCGAAATCGAGTGCGATCAAATCCGCAAGGCATTGCAGTACCTGGCGCCCGATTCTACTCCCAGCGAACGCCAGAGAGCCTTTGGTCTGGCGATGGGCCGGGTGGTGGCGCATGAGCTGTACCACATCCTGGCCCGCACGACGTCTCACGCCGAGGAGGGTCTGGCCAGGGCGACCCAATCCTTAAGAGATCTGGTCACCGCGCCTTCGATGGATTTCGGCCCGAGAGATTCGCAGGCAATGGGCCAGGCGTTCACTGCCAAACGTTAGCTTCGGCTACGTTCCCGTTACCACGCCGCCATCGACGCTGAGCACGGCTCCGGTGATGAATGATGCGGCGTCGGACGCCAGCCACAAGTACGCGTTGGCGATATCCTCCGGCTGCCCCATACGGCCCAATGGTGTATGCTCACGCATGCCGTTCAGCACCTTTTCGGGTATGGATTTCACCATGTCTGTGGCGATAAATCCGGGCGCCACGGCGTTGACGCGAATGTGGTATTTGCCGAGTTCGCGCGCCCACACACGCGTCATTCCGATGACGCCTGCCTTGGAAGCCACATAATTTGTCTGACCGAAATTGCCATAGAGCCCGACCACGCTAGAGGCATTCAGAATCACGCCGCCGCCGGCGGGAATCATCCGCGCCGCTACGGCACGGGTGACGAAGAAGACAGCGCGCAGATTGACGCCGATCACGGCATCGAATTGTTCATTGCTCATGGCGCCGGCGATCGCCCCGTCCTTAAACTTGACGAGTTGGGCATCGCGCAGGATGCCCGCATTATTGACCAGCACGTGAATGGCGCCCCAGCGCCGGATGACCTCCTCTGCCGCGGCCTCGACGGAGGCTGCGTCCGCTACATCCACTTTTTGAAAGGTGCCGCCCGGCGGTGGTTCAGCCTGTTGGATATCCCAGGCGGCTACGTGGCAACTCTCGAGCGCGAAGCGGTGGGCGGTGGCGCGGCCGATTCCCGCAGCCGCGCCGGTAACGATGACAACTTTGTTGGCCAGTCCGGTTTCAATCATGGTTCCGGCGGCCTATTCAAGCTCCGGCCTTCAATTCCATCAACAGGCCATTCGGGTCGCGGAAACGCAGGAGGGCTTCGTCATTGGATGGTGCAATCTCAGCGCCCAGGCGCTTGAGTTTCGCGGTCACACTCTGCCGGTCGAAGCCCGCCACCCGGAAGCAGACATGGTCCACGCCCGGCATTTTTCCAGGCGCCACCATTTCCAGGCCGAGGCTGGTCCTAGCCACACGGAACCACACGCGGCCGGGCTTCCGGGAAGCCTTAATTTCGGGTCCGAAAAACTTGCGATAGTAAACCGCCGATTTCTCGACATCGGACACCGCTAGCACAATGTGATCGAATCCAATAGCCTCTACTGCGGGATCGTCCTGGGTAACTCGGGAGGCCGGAATGATGGTGCGCGCGAGTCCGCCGGGGACGCCGAGGAGTTGCAGGCGGATCCCGTCGGGGTCGGTGGCCATTCCTAAAGCGCCCCGGCCCGTCATGGGGATGCCGGCCTCCTCCAAGGTTTTGCGCATCTCCTGAGGGGAATAATCTTCGACGAGCGCGCAGAAATGATCGATGCGCGGGGGCATGTCCATACGGCCGCCGAAGGCAATGTAAGAAATGCCGGTGCGCACATAGAAGCGCGGCGGCGGATCCCGCTCCTGAAACAGTTGCGGATCGAAAATGCGGCCGTAAAATTTGGCGGTGGCGTCCTGATCGGGCACGGTCATCCCAATGTGCTCGAGACCGGTTGTCCGGAGCGGCAGACCAGCGGCGTCAGCCCGCGCGCCGCGCACCCACGCTAGCGAGCCCGCGCCAATTAAGGCGGCAAGTCTTTGCGCCATCTCCCGCCGGTTTACGACTCGATTCCCAACCTGATTTCCCATGGGCCCTCCGGAACTTCGTTAGTATAGTATCTCTTTGGCAAGCAAGGTCGCATGTCCCGCGCAGCAGGTCTTCAGAAAGCCGGCGAGCAATCTCCAAGGCAACCTTGGTACTACCGCGATGTTCCGGGTTGGGTGATCCTCGGCTTCGTGTCGGCAGTGGCGCTTGCAATCTTGACGGTGGGATTCCGACCGGTGCGCACGGCTCCGCCGGTTACAGTTGTTGCACCCGGCGACAAGGCACCCCCATGGAAGGCGCCGATTCCCCAGCAGTTGCCGATGCCGTCATTGCCGTCGATTCCGCCGCCTGTAATCGCCCCGCCCGCGCC
>DATBID010000321.1:0-12498 GCA_036557125.1 Bryobacteraceae bacterium
GGCAACCCAAAGTGCTGGCCTCCCGCAGCATCACCTTGGGGCGCGACGGAAACCAGCAGACGGAAACCCTGATGTTCAACGTCGGCGGGACCGGTGCGAAGACTCTCGAGATCGCCGCTGCTCCACTCCCCGGCGAGGAGAACACCGCCAACAACGCCGTCCGGCGCGTGGTGAATGTAAGCTCTGAGCCGCGGCGCATCCTCTACATCGAGGGCGAGCCGCGTTGGGAATACAAATTCATCCGCCAGGCGGAAGAGAACGATCATATGGTGCAGATCGCCTCCATGGTGCGCACCAGCCAAAACAAAATCTACCGCCAGGGAATCTCCGATCCGAAAGAGCTGGCGGAAGGTTTCCCCTCACGGCCGGAAGAGCTGTTTACGTATCAGGGATTGATCATTGGATCGGTGGAGGCCGGCTATTTCACCCCCGGGCAGCAGCAATTGATACACGAATTTGTCGACCGGCGCGGCGGCGGGCTGCTCCTGCTCGGAGGCCAGTTCGCGCTGGCGGATGGCGGCTGGGCAGCATCCAACGTCATTACCGATCTGCTCCCGACCGTGCTGCCCAGCGAGTCGGGCACCTTTCATCGCGAAGCCGATCCGCGCAACGGTACCACCCACGCCACCGCCGAACTCGCGCCTGCCGGTGCGAACAGCATCATTACCCGCCTGGTAGATGACCCCGCGGCGAACGCAGCCAAGTGGAAGAATCTGCCGTATCTGATGGACTACGAAGATCCGGGCTCAGCTAAGCCCGGCGCTTCCGTGCTCGCCTACATGATTACGCCGGAGGGCCGGAAGCTGAACCTCCTGACTACCGAAAATTTCGGGCGTGGCCGCACCGCCATCATGGCCACAGGTGGAAGCTGGCGCTGGCAAATGAGTTCTCCGCTTGGGGACACCGCGCACGATTTATTTTGGCAGCAGCTTCTGCGATGGCTGATTTCCGATACCCCAGGGCACGTCGTGGCGTCGGTTCCCGCGCAGATGCTGCTTGATAACGGAGCCGTCACGCTCACCGCCGAAGTGCGCGATCAAGACTACAATCCCGCTCCCGATGCGCGCGTCGAGGCGCACATCCTCGGGCCAAGCGGCATCACCGCACTCGTCGAGATGACGCCCGTGGCCGGCAGTCCGGGCCAGTTTCAGGGCGTTTGGTCCGCGCCGAAACCGGGCGCTTATTTGACGGAAGTCACCGCCCAGCGGGCGGATTCCAGTAACGCCCAGCGGGCGGATTCCAGTAACGCCCAGCGGGCGCAAAAAGAACTGGGCCGCGACGTTCTAACCTTTCAACGCATGGATGGCGTAGCCGAGAATTTTCACACCCAGCAGAACCGCGAGCTGCTCGAACACCTCGCCAATCAAACCGGCGGCCAATACTGGAAGCCTTCCGAACTCGGCAAACTCGCCGGCAGCATCCCCTATTCCGAAGCCGGAGTAACCGTGCGCGAAACCCGCGACCTATGGGACCTGCCCCTGGTCTTTCTAATATTATTGGCGCTGCCCTTTTCCGAATGGTGGCTGCGCCGAAAATGGGGGATCGTATGAACCTGATCCTCACCGCAGAGACGCGGAGACGCAGAGAAATCCGAAAGAATGGCTTTCCGTCTCCCTCTGCGCTCTCACGTTTTGACTTTATTTTCGTTTTCCTCTGCGTCTCGGCGTCTCTGCGGTGCAATCGATTGGGGGGACCCCGCTAAATGGGACTCTTCTCCCCCTGGTTTCTCGCCGCCCTCGCCGGCCTCGCCCTCCCCATCTACCTCCACCTGCTGAAGCGCCTCTCCACCACGCCCAAAAAGTGGAGCTCGCTCATGTTCTTCGAGGCCCACTCGCGCCCTTCGACTCGTCATCGCCGGCTCCGCTATCTCCTGCTGCTCTCCCTGCGGCTCGCCATGCTGGCGCTATTGATCTTCGCCTTCGCCAATCCCTTCATCAATCGCAGCACGGCCGGGGTCGCCGCCAATCGATTAGTGCTGCTGGTTGTGGACAACTCGTTCAGCATGCGGGCAGGCACTCGGCTGGCCGATGCGAAAAGTGCCGCCCTGCGTGTGCTGGCGGCCAAGGGCAGCGCCCGCGCGCAAGTGGCCGCGTTCGGATCGCAATTGCATCTGATGACGCAGGCGATCGAAGATCAATCGGCGCTTCGCGCGGCAGTTCAGGCCATCGAACCCGGCGACGGGCACGGCAGCTTCGGCGAACTCGCGCGCGCCGTGCGAGCTATGGCGGAATCGTCGCAAATTCCGATCGAGCTGCACCTGTTCAGCGACATGCAGCGCGGGGATCTGGCGCCCAACTTCGCCGATATGGCGCTGCCGGACAATGTTCAGCTCGTGCCGCATGCGGTCGTGACGAAGGCGCAGCCGAACTGGACAGTGGAGTCCGTAGATGCGCCCGGTGAAGTCTGGGGCAAGGACGAAAAGCCCGTGCGCGTTCAGGTAGTAATCGCCGGTTACGCCGCGCCCGCCGCGCAGCGGACGGTGTCGCTGGTCGTAGATGGAAAAATAATTGCCACGAAGAATGTTTCCCTTCCGGCAAACGGAAAAGCAACCGTCGAGTTTCCTTCGCTCGTCGTGCCCTACGGCTTCAGCCGCTGCGAAGTGCGCATCGATAGCGCCGACGCGCTCCCCGCCGACGATCTCCGCCGCTTCTCCGTCGAGAGGTCTGACCCGCAGAAGGTTTTGCTCGTCCACAACTACGGCGATAGCCGCTCGCCGCTCTACCTCGGCGCGGCGCTCTCGGCCGCTGCACAATCGGCTTTCACTCTGGAATCGATCAACGTTAACGAAGCCGCCGACCGCCGGCCCACCGATTATGCCTTCGTCATTCTGTCCGATCTCAATTCCGTCCCGCAGCTTCTTGAAAACTCGCTGACTTCATACGTGCGGGCGGGAGGCAGCCTCCTGATCGCCGCCGGCACTTCCGCGGGGGCGCGCACGCGCATTCCGATCTTCGACACCCGTATTGTCGAAACCCGCGACTATAGCCGCGTGCCTGATCGCTTCATGGCCGTAGGAGAGAGCGACTCCTCTTATCCCGCCGTGGCCAAAGCCGACGGTTGGGAGGGCGTGAAGTTCTTCTATGCGCTGGATGTCGATGCCAGCGGCGCGCGCGTAATTGCCCGTCTCGGTGACCAAACACCGCTCCTGCTCGAAAAACGAATCGGCCAAGGCCGCGTGTTGCTGCTCACCTCCGGGCTGGATAATCTCACCAACGATTTTCCTCTGCGCCCCGAATTCGTTCCCTTCATCGAGCAGACCGCCCGCTACCTTGCAGCGAGCGATCCTCAAGGTGGAGCGCGCCCGGTGGATGCCTATGCAGAGGCGGCGGAAGTGAGCGATCCGGAAGGCAAACGCCCGCCGGTCCTGGGCCAGGCCCGAAGCGCACACTCGTTCCAACTCACCGCAGCAGGTTATTACCACTTGCGGCTGGCGAACGGAAGCCAGAATGAAGTTGCTGTCAACGCCGACCCGAAGGAATCGAATCTCGATCTAGTTCCGGATGAAGCCCTGGCATTGTGGCAAGGCAAAAGTGGGCAAGCCGTGTCAACCGGAACCCCGGCTGCTACCCACAAAACCTCGCAAAGCTTATGGTGGTATGTCCTGTTGCTCGGACTGTGCGCAGCTCTCGCCGAATCCGCCGTCGCCAGCGGATATCTTGGAACCCAGCGCGAAGAGCTTTCTGAGCCGCCAAGACCTTCCGAGCCGCGACCGTTAGGGAGCGGTCGCACCGCCTAAATCTTCTTGTGAATCCGCCGCCGCGTGCCCGCTACCAGCGCTCCCAGCGCGCCAATCGCGCACACCACCGGAAACCAATCTCCATACCGTGTATAAAAGGTTTGTTCGGAAATGTAGTTGAAGCCCGTATAGGATGTCGCCTGCGTATGTAACGGCAACGTGCCGCGAACCCGCCCCGCTGGGTCAATCGTCCCAGTGACTCCATCATTGGTCGACCGCAAAATCCATCGCTCGTTCTCGGCGGCGCGCATGCGCACGATCATCAGGTGTTGCTGGCGCGCCGCGCTGTTGCCGAACCAGCCGTCGTTGGAAATGTTGAACAGCACTTCCGCGCCGCTTTTGGCGAATTGCCGCACGAAATTCGGGAAGACCGATTCGTAGCAGATGAATGTGCCGATTTTGTGCGCACCCGCCTGCGTCACCACAATCCGCGTGCCGGGCGAAAAATCGCCCACCTCGGTTGAAACTTTATTGGCGAAACCGAACGGCCAGGGAACGAACTCGCCGAACGGCACTAGGTTCACCTTGTCGTAGCGGCTCAGAGGAACGCCCCGCGGGGAAATCAGCGTGGCGGAATTGAAGAGATGGTTGCCCTCGCGGGCAACGTCGCCGACCAGCAGGAATGCGTGAGTGGAGCGCGCCAGATTGTCCATCAGGTTGCGATAGTATGGGTCCTCATAGTAATAAAACGGCGCGGGAATTTCCGGCCACACCGAAATCTCAGGAGGATGGCTCGCCTCCACCAGCGCGCTGCGTTCGGTAAGCGCGGCCAGATCGTCTTCCTCATGATGAACGGAGGCTTCCGTCCATTCCTCGGTCTCTGAAACGTTGGGCTGCAAGAGCACTGCCGTGTTCTGTCCGCGCAGCGCCGCCGGCATGGGCGGCAGGAAGGCGAGAAATGGCAGCACCAGCAGCCACAAAAGCTGGATGCGCGGCCGGCGCAGAAACGCCAGAGCCAGCGCCGTTGCCATCATCATGAAGATGAAAGAGAGGCCCCAGACGCCCGTGATTGGCGCAAGACGTAAGGGCACGCCCATATCGATTCCGGCATTGCCTAATGCCAGCCACGCAAATCCGAGGGAGCCGTGCGTCGCCTCAATCGCCACCCACAACGCCGCCACCGCCGGCACGGCCCACCACCGGCGCATAAGAATTCCCGCAAGCAGCGCGAACACCGCCAGGTGCAGCCCTTTGACTACGGCGAACAGCGTGAGCAGCAGCCAGCCCACAAAATTCCCTACATGGCCGTAAAACGCCAGCGTGTATTGGATCCAGTAACAGACGCCGAACCAGAACACCGTCCCCGCCGCCCAGCCCAACACAAATCGCCGCCAGGGCCGGGCTTCGCGCGCAACGGCGTAGAGCAGCGGCGCCAAGGCGATGGGTGCCAGCCACGTCAATTGAAAACGGGGGAAGGTCAGGATCAGAAGGCCAGCCGAAGCCAGCGCCAGAACCCAATTCAATGCCGCGCCTCTCCGTGAACCAGATCGGCCATATATGAGCTGCGCACCAGCGGTCCGCTGAAAACCATGTCGAATCCGAGGCGCAGGCCGTACTCGCGGTACGCTTCGAACTGGCGCGGTTCTATATAGGCGGCCACCGGCAGATTGCGGCGCGTGGGCTGCAAATACTGGCCGATGGTCACAATTCCCGTACCTGCCCCGCGCAGGTCGCCCAACAAGGCATGAACTTCGTCCATGGTCTCGCCCAATCCCACCATAAATCCGGACTTGGTGAGTGCGCCCTGCTCACGCGCGAATTCGAGCACCCGCAGCGACTGCCGGTAATCGGCCTGAGGACGCACGCGCCGGTAGAGCCGCGGCACGGTCTCCACGTTGTGATTGAATACGTCAGGCCCGGCGTTAAGCACGCGTTCCACCGCTTCGAGATCGCCGCGGAAATCCGGAGTCAGCACTTCCACGCGCGCTTCCGGCAAAGCGCGGCGCACAGCCCGGATCGTTTCGCCGAAGTGCCTCGAACCGCCATCGGCAAGGTCGTCGCGATTCACGCTGGTGATCACCACGTATCGCAGCTTCATCTCCGCTGCCATGCGCGCTACGTTTTCTGGTTCATCGGGATCGAGCGGCGGTCTTCCTTTGGGCACCGCGCAAAAACGGCAAGCCCTGGTGCAGCGGTCGCCCAGAATCATAAACGTGGCCGCCCCGCGCGAAAAGCATTCGTGGATATTCGGGCAGCGCGCCGATTCGCAAACCGTGTGCAGTCCATACCGGCGCAACTCGCCTTTCAGCCTGTGCAGTGAAAGAAAATCTGTCCGCGATTTCCGCGCCCATTCGGGAAGGCGCGGCCCTCGCTCTCCTGCCGCAATCTGAACCAGGCTACTGCTCACTCTTCTTCAGTATGACGGGATGGAAACCGGCGCTTTCCAGATCGGACTTGGCGCGGCCCAGCGCTTCGCGATCCGCGTACGGCCCCACCAGCACTCGCATCAGGCCTTTGGTCCCGGGAGTGAGCGACACATGAAATCCTTTATCGCGCAGCACCTTGGCGAAAACGTCCGCTTGCGGCGGCGCGATCGCGGTCACCTGCCAATAAGTTCCCGGCGATGGTTCCGGCGGCCCGGTTTCCGCAGGGTCAGTCACCGCGGCTGTCTTCACGGGCGGCGCAGCGTCGGGCGTGGTCCCCGGCACATCTCTGGCTGGCTGTGTGGTTACCGCGGGTTGCGTCTGCGGAGAGGAATCCGTCGAGTCTGCCGGCCCAGGTTCCTCCGTCTCCGCGGCCGGCTTGGTGCTTTCCGCTGTCGCGGGAGCTTCCGCCGGCGTGGGAGATCCGCCGGGCGCGGTGCGCGCATCGGGCACCGCGGCCACGGTTCCTCCCGCGGCGGTTTCCGCTTGCAGCTTGGAAGATGGCGTCGAATTGCGGCCTACGATGTAGCCCATCGCGAAGGCGACGCCGAACAGGAGCGCCACCACAAAGAAGCCGCTCAACAATTGCCGATTTCCCAGGACCAATTCAAATTCGCCGGTGTCGTTATTTTTCATGGATTCAGCGCGAGGCCGACCTACCAAAATTATATCGGAGCCACTGCGCGTTTATTGGTCACTGAGATAGACTGAGGCTTCGGGTTCCGCGATGAGCTTCCGCGCGATCTTCCTTCTGTTGTTAGGCGTTCCACTGGCTTTTGGGCAAATGAATACCGGAGAAATCTCCGGCTCTGTCCAGGATCGCTCGGGAGGCGCGCTGGCGGGTGCAACCATCATCGCGCAGCAGGCCGCAACCGGGCAAAAGTTCATCGCGCATTCGGGCAATTCCGGCGAATATCTCCTGGCCGGACTGCCGTTCGGCCCGTATTCCTTGTCGGTGAGTGCTACGAACTTCCGTCCGGCGTCTTTGTCCCCTCTCTCGGTGCATGCCGGCGACCGCCTTCGCCGCGATTTCGTTCTCGAGGTCGGCGATCAGAGCGACGTAGTGACGATCGTCGCAGATGCCGCCAGTCCGGAACTCGAGTCCGCCGAAATCCGCGACGTCGTAGGTTCGCAGCAGATCGCGGATTTGCCCGTCAAGGACCGGCAGTTTCTCGACCTCGCGATGCTCAGCCCCGGAGTGGTCCGGCCACCCGGCGGCACGCGAGGCGATGCCATGCAGCAGGCGGGCAACCTCGTCAACGTGCTCGGGCAGCGCTCCGGACATAATCTATACCTGCTCGATGGAGTCAGTATTACTGACGAGGACTTCAACAATCTGGTGATCGCCCCTTCCATTGATGCCATTGAAGAAGTGAATGTCGAAAAGACGTCCTACGCTCCGGAATTCGGCGGCAAATCGGGCGCGGTGATCAACGTTTTGAGCAAATCCGGCACGAATGATCTCCACGGCAGTCTCTTCGAGTTCGTCCGCAACGACGTTTTCGATGCCAAGAATTTCTTCGACTCCGCTACCGCGCCGATTCCGCCTTTCCGCGAAAATCAGTTCGGTGCAAGCGCGGGCGGTCCCATTCGCAAAAACCGCACGTTTTATTTCCTCAGCTATGAAGGGGAGCGCGTCCGGGAATCGCTAACCCAGACGTTTTCGGTTCCTACCGCCGCCATGCGCAGCGGCAACTTTTCCGGGTTGGCAGCCATTTACCAGCCCGAAGCCCCCGCCGGAGCGGCCCGTCAAGCCTTTCCCGGAAACCAGATCCCCGCCGGACTGCTCGACCCGGTTGCGTCAGCGATGCTCGCCAAAATCCCGCTTCCGAACCGGCCCGGCCTGGCGCAGAACCTGCTCTCCACCGGCGATCAGAGCATCGATCAAAACCATTACAGCGCGCGCATCGATCACCAGATTTCCAATAGCAACACAGCCTATCTGCGCGCCTCGATTTTCGACGCGCGCGAGTTCGATCCGTTCGGCTCGGGCGTGTTGCAGGAGACCTTGCTGCCGGGCTTCGGCCGCAACCTGAGCACGCATACCGTGAATGGGGTCGCGGGCTGGTCGCACGTTTTCAATCCCAACGTGGTGAACGAATTCCGCCTCGGCTTTCTCACGGTCGCGGGAGGCCAAACCAGCCCCGATGCGGGATCGAATTTCGCGGCGCAAACCGGAATTCAGGGCGTCACTACCAATCCGGCCGATATGGGATATCCGCAGATCTCCTTCGGCGGCCAGTTCACCACCATGGGAGATCCCGCGCTTTTTACGTTCCGCAACAATCACGATTTCGAGTTCTACGACAACGTCGTCTGGCACGACGGCCGGCACACAATCAAGTTCGGCGGCTACTTCATTCGATTCAATCTCCAAACGACCAATCCGAACGGCGCGCGCGGCATCTTTTCCTTTACGCCTCACTGGACGTCTTCTGCTCCCGGCCTCGCTAACGGGAGCGCATTCGCAGATTTCCTGCTCGGCTACCCGACCACGGCACAAGCAGGCCTGGGTCGCGCCGCGATCGATGGCAATACCAATTGGGCGCAATTCTATGTCCAGGACAGTTGGCAAGCCGCGCGGAACATCAAAATCGAAATCGGCCTGCGCTATGAATACAACCAGAACATGGCCGACGCCGCCAATCAGATCGCAGCCATCGATACCACGGTTCCCGGGGGCCGGTTCGTCATCGCGAGCAGCCCTTCCGGCCGGCTTGCGCCCTCCGCCGCCGCGCTGCTCCCCTACATTCCCATTCCCTACGTTTCTTCCGCCGCCGCGGGCTGGAACAACAGCCTTTTGACGCCCCGTTATTTGCGCCTCGCGCCACGGGCGGGGCTCGCCTGGAACATCGGCGGCAGCCCGAAAACCGTGTTCCGCGCCGGATTCGGCGTCTATCCGAATCAGGCCGCGTACAGCATTGTGACGAACCTGGCGCAAAATCTCCCGTTCTTCGTGACCAAGACCGTCAGCTCTTCTACCACCGCGCTCCTGCCTACCTTCAGCACCGAAAACGCGCTAACCGCCAATGCCGTCGGAACCGTGGGCGGCAGCAATCTCGACCACGATTTCCGGATCGAATACAACGAGGTGTGGAACGCGAGCATCGAACGCGAGGTCACTCCGAGCACGCTGCTCTCGGTCTCCTATGTTGGCTCGCGTACCGTGCATGCCGATAGTGGAACGGTGCTCAACGTTCCGCTTCCGGGACCTGGGACGATCACCCCCCGCCGCCCCATCCCGCAACTGTCCCAGATCAGCGACATTCGCTGGGACGGTTGGGCCAGCTACAATGCGCTGTCGTTGATCGCCAAACGCCGTTTGGCGAAGGGACTGCTCTTCGACGCAAACTGGACCTGGTCTCATTCCATCGACGATGCCTCCGATCCGGGCGCGACTTTAAATGAAGCCAATATTGCGCAAAACGTTTACGACCGGGCGGACGAAAAAGCCACTTCCAGTTTCGATCACAGGCAGCGGCTCGTGCTCAGCGCGCTTTACCAGATTCCTCTGGCGCAAAGTGCGCCCGCCTGGGTAAGAGCTGTGTTCGGACAATGGCAGGCGGGCGGCAATTTCACCGCGCAATCGGGCGCTCCGTTTACGGTCAATATTTCGAGCGATCAGGCCAACATCGGCGCGGGACCGGCGCAGCGGCCCGATATATCCGGCAATCCCAATAACGGCCCCAAAACACCGCAACAGTGGTTCAATACCGCGGTTTTCTCACTGCCGTCGCTTTACACTTTCGGCAACGCGCCGCGAAACGCAGTGATCGGGCCGGGACTCGAAGAATTCGACGCATCGCTGCAGAAGGATATCCCGCTGCGGGAAGCGCTCACTCTGCGGTTCCGAAGCGAAGCCTACAACCTCTTTAATCATCCCAATTTCAATATTCCGGACCGCATCGCGCAAACCGCGAATTTCGGCAGCATCTCCAGCGCGCAGAATTCGCGCCAGCTTCAGTTCGCGTTGAAGCTGATGTTCTAGTACCGGAACATACGTTTGTCTAAGGCCTTTTGCCCGGCCTGCGCGTGGCATATAATTCCTCCAACATGCTCGCTGCTCGTGTGTCCGCGCGCTTGCGAATCATTGTTTTCATTACAATCCTCCCGGCTCTGGCCGCGCGTGCAGACCAGCGCGCATTCCTCGACCACTACTGCGTCACTTGCCACAACCAGAAAGCTAAAACGGCCGGGCTCGAACTTGACAAAATCGATATCGCAAACATCCCCTCCAACGCGGCCACTTGGGAAAAAGTGATCCAAAAACTCCGCGGCGGCATGATGCCTCCTGCCGGCATGCCTCGTCCCGATCGCGCCGCCATCGATGCTTTCGTGGCCTCACTCGAACAGCCGCTCGACCAGGCCTACGTCGGCAAGCCCAATCCCGGTCGTGTCGGTCTTCACCGCCTCAATCGCGCCGAGTACGCGAACGCCATCCGCGATCTGCTCTCACTCGATATCGATGTCGCCTCTCTCCTACCCGCCGACGACGCCACCTACGGCTTCGACAACATCGCCGATTCCCTCACCGTCTCGCCCGTGCTCATGGAGCGCTACATGACCTCCGCTTGGAAGATCAGCAGCCTCGCCGTCGGCGACATGAAAATTCCCCCCACCACTTACACCTTCCGCAACCGCCCCGATCTCTCCCAGGACCGCCATATCGAAGGCCTTCCACTCGGCACCCGCGGCGGCATCCTCGTCAACTACACCTTCCCCCTCGATGCCGAATACCGCTTCAAAGTCCGCTTCTGGGGCAACACCGTCAACACCGTCCGCGGCCTCGAATTGCCCAGCCAGGTGGAAGTCACTCTCGATGGAGCCCGCGTCAAACTCGCCACCATCGGCGGCCAGGAAGATGCCGATCTCGGCAACACCAACCCCACCGCCTCCGCTGAGCAGCTCTCCAAGCGCGTCGAGTTGCAAATCCCCATCACCGCCGGCCCGCACAAAGTCGGCTTCGCGTTTCTCCAACAATCCACCGGTCCCACCCGTCGAACTCCTCCAGCCCTTCGACCGCGAAAAGATCGATCCCATCAACACCGCCGGCATCCCCGAAATCGATTGGGTCTCTATCTCCGGCCCGCTCAAACCCGCCAGCCCTGGCGATACGCCCAGCCGCCGCCGCATCTTCACCTGCCGCCCAGCGGCCAATTCAGATCCTATCCCCTGTGCCCGCCAGATCCTCTCCGCGCTCGCCCGCCGCGCCTATCGCCGCCCTGTTACCGACACCGACATCGAGCGCCTTCTGACTTACTTCCAACACTCCCAAACCGCCAATCAAACCTTCGACGCCGGCATCGAAAACGCCCTCGCCTTCATCCTCGTCAACCCGCAGTTCCTCTTCCGTGCCGAGTCTTCTGGCCATCTTAATGACATCGAACTCGCCTCCCGCCTCTCCTTCTTTTTATGGAGCAGCATCCCCGATGACGAGCTCCTCAACCTTGCCGCCGCCGGCAAGCTCAACGAACCACCCGTGCTGGAGAAGCAAATCCGGCGCATGCTCACCGATCGCCGCTCCGACGCGCTCATCCAAAACTTCTTCGGCCAATGGCTCTATCTGCGGAATTTGAAGGCCACCTCTCCCGATCAGCAAATCTTCCCCGATTTCGATGACAACCTCCGCCAGGCCTTTCTCAGAGAAACGGACCTGTTCACCGAAAGCATCGTCCGCGAAGACCGCAGCGTAGTCGATCTGCTCACTGCCAATTACACCTTCCTGAACGAACGCCTCGCCAAACACTACGGCATCCCGGGCGTCTACGGGAACCAGTTCCGCCGCGTGACTCTAACGGACTCCGCGCGCCAGGGCCTCCTCGGGCAGGGCAGCGTGCTGACGGTTTCTTCCTACGCCAACCGCACTTCTCCCGTTCTCCGCGGCAAGTGGATCCTCATGGTAAACGGCTGCGTGTACATGATCGGGTCATCGAAAGTCATCTCGATATCCAGGTGACCGAAGTCCCGGCGGTGAAAGCGTTCCACCACCCGCAGGCGTTCACTGTGCGGATGGCCCGCAAGGTCGAGACCGGTTTTGTCGTTGAAGCCGGCGGTCTCGACAACCAGGGTATCACCCTCCCAATGTCCCGCCGAATCACCTAAATACGCGGGCAAGTCAAATTCCTTTGGCAGCTCACGTCCATCCGTGTAGATCTGGCGGTGCTCGTTCCCGGTCTCATACAAAACGATCGTCAGCCGTGGCGACTGCGCGATCTTGATGGGCTCGGAAAGCAGGCCGGCTATCGGGATCCCGGCAACATTGCCGCAAACCGCGGCGGGATTGGCCTCCGCGCCGCGCCGTCGGAGCGCTTCCACGGCTGCGGGCCGCAATATCGCTGCCTCATTCTTGAAGTCCGCCAGGATGTCGAAGCTGTATTTGTGTTGGGTGCCGATCTCCAT
>DATBID010000322.1:0-8199 GCA_036557125.1 Bryobacteraceae bacterium
AGCTGAGCGGTGGAGATTCCCTGCCCCAGTTCCTCCTTGCCGCTGTAGGCCGTGACCATGCCATCGGCGCCGATGGCAATCCAGGAATCGAGATCGCCGCCCGAAGGCGAACCGGCGATTGGCGCGATGCCGAATTGAGCCTGGCCCACCCGTTCCGCGGAAAAACTCACGATGAGCGCGCCGGCGGTCTTGAGAAATCCGCGGCGGGAAATGTTCGGAGTCATCGCGCCACCTCTTTCTGGTAACGCTCGATTGCCCGGAGCATGCGCACATTGGCGAAGCAGCGGCAGAGCACGTTGCCGAGCGCCTGGCGGATCTCCTCGCTCGTTGCCTTGGGATTCTTATCGAGAAATGCTTTCGCCGTGAGAATCACTGCATTCAAACAGAACCCGCATTGCGCCGCCTGCTCCTCCGTGAACGCCCGCTGCAACGGGTGCGGCTTTTCGATCGTGCCGAGGCCCTCCAAGGTTGTGATCTCCGCCCCCGCCACACTTTTCACAGGCGTGATACACGACCGGATCGCCTGCCCCTTCACAATGACCGTGCATGCGCCGCATTGTCCCAGCCCGCAACCAAACTTCGGCCCATTCAGCGCCAGATCGTCGCTCAGCACGTACAGGAGTGGCGTCGAAGGATCGGCATCGATGCTGTGCGTGTGGCCGTTCACTTTTAGAGTGATTGCGCTCATAAACCTCCTTGGGTGACCCTCTGCTAGCGCCGCAACACCGCGTTATGGGGGTCCAAAACCACCTTGAGCGGCGCTTCGGCCAGCTTCACTTCAAACGCCGCCGGGTCATTCGAAGCACGCACCCAGCGCGTGACGGTTTGCCCTCTCGGGAGCTGAATCTCTACCGGAGCGAGGGCTTCGAAATCGTCCGGCACGTCCGCTTGCGTGAGGGTGCCCGACAGCCTCCACGCTCCCGCTTTGCCCTTCAAAGAGTACGCTAATTTTAGTGACGGAATACCTGTTCCGTAGACCCACTGGTCGAAGAAGACTTCCAGTTTCGGATCGTCGGACCGGGGCGGAAGAAATTCGGCCGCGAGCATGCGGAACTGTTCGGTCGAGATTTCGCGGTGGCCGTACCGTTTCATGATTTCGGCCAACATGGAAAGAAACCGCTCATCTCCCATGCGCCGCCGCAGCATGTGGAGAATCCAGGAGCCTTTGCCGTACGTGATGGCGCGCCAGGCCCGCGGCTCAAGTGAGCTTTCGAGGCGCGTTCCCAAAACGATCGGCCCGGCCGCATCCACCGGAGCGCCGTTATCGCTGCGCGCAAGCAGGTTCATGCGGTATTCGTTCAACAGCTCGTCGAACTCGTGTTCGCCCTTGGTTTTTTCCAGATACAGCAGCGCCGAGTAGTTCGCCAGCGCCTCCATGAGCCAATCGTCGTGATAGGAAGCCCCCACCACCTGCGCCCCCCACCACTGATGCGCGGCTTCATGCACCTCAAGCAGCTCATCGAAGAAGATTTCCTGGGCTTGGGATTCCTGGGTTTGGGAGGCGGGAGCCACGGCGCCTCCCAGATACGATTTGGTCGATAAATAAATTAGCCCCGGATATCCCTGTCCGAAATTTCCGGGAATCGGAGAGACGGTAAGCTGGGCCAGCGCTGGAGGCCCGAACTTCGATGCCATGAACGCCACCATCCCACCGATATCGGCAGCGAGTCTCTGCAACCGCGCCATCGGGTCGGGCACCGGCGGAGGCGCCGCGAGAGTCTCGGCTTGAACCGGCGCGCGGACCCTGCGACGCGTCGTCGGACCGGGAAGAACAACGGGATCGGGCGTCGGCCGCAGCCGCAAGGCCGGCTCCAGCGTGCGATTCCCGCACACGTCCACCGTGTAGCCGCCTATGGAAACTCGCGCGTGCGCGTAATCTCCCAAGTTAAATCCAGCCAGCCGGATGGCAGCGGCCGGGCGGCGGCGCGTGATCCGCCATTCGCCCTCCGTGCGGTCTTCCACCACTTCTCCCGGAGTTACCAGTTCCAGATCGCGCGGATAGCGAAATGTCAAATCGAACGTGGCGAACTGGCCGCCTAAATTGGGGTACCAGTTGCCCCGGGCGGTTACGTAATACACCCGCCCGCCCGCGTCCAGAATCACTTTGCCGGAATGGTGAAACTCGAATTCATATTCTCCGCCCGCGCGCAACGGCATGGGCGGCATTACCAGGAAAAACGTGTCTTCGCCGCCGGCACTGCCTCCCCGCGGCGGCCCGCGAACCGGATCGTTATGCTCCACGAGTTCCGCCAGCACGCCGTTTACCCGCACATCGCTCACCGCCATATTGCGCGCAATGTCGAACGGCAGAATGCGGAGCCCTTCCCGATTGGTCTTCACTTTCACTTTGGTTACAGCCGTCAAATTCAGATCGGGGGAAACCGTGGCTGAGATGCGGTAATCGCTCAACTGAATCGGCGGGGCCGGACGTGTGGAATTGTCGCGCGAGGATTTCGCAGGAAAATGCGCCCAAACGTCAAAGTACAGTTGGCCGTTGCGCGAAGCGATCTGGCCGGCGGAGATTTGATCGGGATTGCCGGGATCGTAAACCAGATCGAAATTGCCGAGCTTGGCGTCCTGAAAAGACGCACTGAGGAAATCCGGTTTGATCAGCGTGTTGTCCAAAAGATCGAGCGCCAGGCGGAGATCGAGGCCCGCACTGAACGTGCGCAGCACCGGGTCCCATCTCTCTGCGAGCAGCGCACCCATTTCGGGCACTTTCCGGTTCGTAGGGTTATTTGGCAACTGGGCCAAAAGCGATTGATACAAATCTCCCGTGAAGAACAGCAACACTGCCTGAAACTGTTCATCCAGGTTGGGACTCCCGGTATAGCTGGCGAGAGAGCGGCGTTCCGCAGCATTAGGCGGCCGCAGGATGACTTCGCCGCTGCCGTTTTCGACTTGAGTGGTGTAGAGAGCGGCGATCGGGCGGTCCGCCACGGGCTTGCTGAAAATCAGGTATCCGTCGGTCAGGTAGATACGGATGTCTTCTTTAAATAGCGTCAAATCGCGGACGCGATAACAGGACTGCGGATCGAGCGTATTTTCGCGAATGGCGCGCGCGAGGTCCGTAGCTGGACCAGCAGCGAGAGGCAGACAAGACAGCGCAAAAGCGACGAGGAACTTGTTAACGCCGCCTCGTCTGGACATGCTTACCAGTGTATGCCAAGCTTACCGCTCCCTTTGGTCGCGGCTCAGCCGGGCCTCTGAACGAGAAGAGACCGGCGGCGCGTGGCAGGCGAAAGCGCCTACCCCACCTACTTCCGGCAGACTGCGGTGAGGAATCGGCCGTCGGCGCTGCGGTATTCCCGCTCGATTTGGAAGCCGCCCTGCTCCCGCAATAGCCGGCGGAACGATTCGGGGCTGTAGGCATAGGTAAAGTTTAGCCCGATGCGTTCGCCACGTTCCACAGCGACCGGGTCTCCGTTCACAGACGCGGTCAGGTCCCGATCGGCGCGGAAGGTGCGCAGGATTTGATAAAGTTGCGGGCGCCGTTCGTCGATCTTCGGCTCAAACCGGATTTCTCCATCCGCTTTCTCGATGCCAACTCCCCGCAGCAGAGCGTTGAGGAAACTGTATACAACCGGATGTTCCCGGCGGGCCATACTTTGTTGTTCGTCGTAGATTTCGCCGTCCACGATCAGCAGGTCGCCGCTCTTCAAGCACTGCGCCACATAGCGGATTTCCGCGAGCGGGTCGAACGCTCCCAGTGTGTTGCCGGACATGATGAACAGGCGCGGGGGCTCGGCGGCATCGGCCGCATAGACGAGGTGTACGGGGCTAGAGATATCGGCCTTGATGCCGGTGGTTTCGAAATCGTCGTCATCCGCTCCGGCGCAGGCCAATTCCAACATGGCCTGGCTGGCGTCGACGGGGAAGTAGAGGCACTCGCAACCGCACTCTTTGAACGCTTCCATTAGCAGGCGGTCGCGCGCGCCATCGCCCGCGCCGAAGCTGATCACCGGGATTTGCGAGTCGAAACCGCGGGCGAGCAAGCTCGCGTTCGCGGCCAGGGCGGCCCACGTGCCGGTTAATCCGCCGTAGAGACGCTCTTCGCCGCTGAGCGCGCGCCATGCGTTGGCCGAGCGCGCCGACCAGTAGAAAAACTTCTCCGGCAGGTCGCGCGCCTCGATGGCTTCGGTGAATTCCTGCGCGATTTCCGCTTCCGTGAGCACCACTTCCAATCTCATGCGCTGTGCCCCATCACGTGCATGCCGGCATCGACAAACAAGATGTTCCCCGTTACGCCGCGTCCCAGATCGCTCGCCAGGAACACGGCCGCATCGCCTACTTCCCCCGGATCGGTATTGCGGCGCAGCGGCGCATGCTTCGGCCCCCATTCCAGAATCGAGGAAAAATCCTTGACAGCGCGCGCGGAAGCGGTTTTTACCGGCCCCGCGGAGATGGCATTCACGCGGATATTGCGCGGCCCCAGATCGCTGGCAAGATAGCGGACCGCCGCTTCGAGCGAAGCTTTCGCCACGCCCATCACATTGTAGTTCGGCACCACCCGCTCGGAACCTAAGTAAGTGAGGGTGGTGAGGGAGCCGCCTTCGGTCATGAGGGGAGCAGCCGCCCGCGCGACCGCTACCAGCGAATAGGCGCTGACGTCTTGCGCCAGCAGGAATCCGGCGCGGCTGGTCTCGACAAACGGCTTGGTCAGATCTTCACGATTGGCGAAGGCCAGGCTGTGCACCACGGCATGCATCGGCCCCCCCAGCTTGCCGAGAGACTCCGTCAGCACGGCGAGCTCTTCGTCCTTCGTCACATCGCAGGGGAGCAGCGCGGCCACGTTCCAGCCCTTGCTCAACTCCGCAATGGATTCCTTCTGCCGCTCGCCCAGATAAGTCAGCGCGAGGCGAGCACCCGAACGCGCGAAGGCTTCCGCGATCGAATATGCCAGACTCCACTTGTTTGCAATTCCCAGGACAACAGCAGTTCGGCCCTCCAGCAGCTTGTTCATGAGCAAAATACAGTGTAGCGTGTAGACTATAATTTTCGGACTGCTCCCTCTGGTCGCGGCTCAGAACGTGGATCTTACCACCCCCCTTACTTACGTCAAAGGCGTTGGTCCCGCTCGCGCCGCCATGCTGGAAGCCAAAGGTCTTTCTACGGTGGAGGACCTGCTGGGCTATGTCCCCTTCCGCTACGAAGACCGCAGCAACGTCAAAACGATCGCCCAACTCGCTCCCGGCGAAATGGCCACGGTGATCGCCGAAGTTCGTTCGGCGAAGCTCGCCGGCTTCAAGCGGCGCAACCTCGGCCTCTTTGAAGTACGCTTCACCGATGCTTCGCGCGCGATTCTAGCCGCCAAATGGTTTCACGGCGGCTATCTCGCCAACGTGCTGGCGGAAGGCATGAAGGTCTCTCTGTTCGGCAAAATCGAATTCGATAGCTTCACGGGAGAGCTGAGTGTCCTTCATCCCGAGTTCGAGATTCTCTCCGGAGACGATGATGAAGGCGAAGCAGCTCTGCATACCGGACGCGTGGTGCCGATCTATGAAGCCGTATCGAAGATCACCACGCGTTTGTTGCGCTCACTGGTTCATCGCGTGCTGGAATCCATCGAGCCCGGTGATGACCAGCTTCCTGCCTATCTGCGCCAGCGGCTAAAAATGCCCGATCGCTGGACCGCCATCCGCGAGACCCACTTCCCTCCCCCCGAAGCCGATCTCCGCTTGCTGAACCAGTTCCGATCTCCCGCGCAGTTCCGCCTCATCTTCGAAGAGTTCTTCTGGCTGGAATGCGGCATCGCGCTGAAGCGCGGCCAGGCTAAAACACTCCCCGGCATTGGGTTTGAACTCAACGAGCGCGTGCGCGAGAAGATCAAGGCCATGCTGCCGTTCAAGCCCACCGAGGCGCAAAAGCGCGTGATTCAGGAAATCGCCAACGACATGAAAGCCCCGCGTCCGATGAACCGCCTGCTGCAAGGGGATGTGGGAAGCGGCAAAACCATTGTGGCCGCCGAAGCCGCGGTAATCGCACTCGAAAACGGCTATCAGGTGGCGGTGCTTGCGCCCACGGAAATTCTCGCCGCGCAGCATGCCTTCTACTTCCGCCAAATCCTGGGCAAGATCGGTTATGTGACGGCGCTGCTCACCGGCTCGTTCAGCGGACGCGAAAAGGGGCAGCTCAAGAAGCTGGTGGCCGAAGGTTTGGTGCACGTGGTTATCGGCACGCACGCGCTGCTCGAAAAAGATGTCGACTTCAAACGGCTCGGCCTGGCCATTGTGGATGAGCAGCACCGCTTCGGCGTGCTGCAGCGCCTCGGCCTGGTGCAGAAGGGCGTCCACCCGGATGTGCTGGTCATGACTGCAACGCCCATCCCGCGCACGCTGGCTATGACGCTCTACGGCGATTTGGATGTTTCCGTGATCGATCAGCTTCCGCCGGGCCGCAAGCCGATCATCACCAAACACGCCACCAGCGACCGAGTCGAGCAGGTCTACAGCTTTCTGAAAAAACAGATCGATGAAGGCCGGCAGGCGTATGTGGTCTATCCGGTGATTGAGGAGTCCGAGACTCAGGCGATGAAGGCCGCGCAGCAGATGTACGATCACCTCTCCCGCGAAGTCTTCCCCAGCATTTCCGTTGGCCTCATGCACGGCCGGTTGGGGGGCAGCGAAAAAGAGGCGGTGATGCAGCGCTTCAAGGAAGGCGGCACGAAGATTCTCGTCTCGACCACGGTAATTGAAGTCGGCGTGGATGTGCCGAACGCGACTGTGATGGTAGTCGAGCAGGCGGAGCGCTTCGGCCTGGCGCAATTGCACCAGTTGCGCGGGCGTGTGGGCCGCGGGGGGAACCAGAGCTACTGCATCCTGGTCACGGAAAAGATGAATGACACGGCGCGCGAGCGCATCCGCACGCTGGTGGAATCGACTGACGGCTTCCATATCGCGGAAATGGATCTGAGGCTGCGCGGTCCCGGCGAGTTCTTCGGCACCAAGCAATCGGGCCTTCCCTCGCTGCGCGTGGCGAATATTCTGCGCGATCCCGATATTCTGGAAGCGGCGCGGCGCGAAGCCGTGGATTTCGTGGCCCATCCGCCGGTGCCCGACGACCTGGAGGCCGCGGTGATCTACATTCGCGATCACTGGCAGCGGCGCTACGGCCTGGTGACGGTGGGCTGATGCGGGTGATCGCAGGAGAATTGCGCTCGCGCAGCCTGAAAAGCATTCCGGGCCTCGCTAGTCGCCCTACGCCGGATCGCCTGCGCGAAACCTTGTTCGATATTCTCGCGCTGCGCATCACCGGCGCCGTTTTCCTGGATGCTTACGCGGGCACCGGCGCCGTGGGAATCGAAGCTTTGAGCCGCGGAGCGCGTCACGCATTTTTTCTCGAGCGCAGCCACCACGCCCTGGATGTGATCCGGGAGAACCTCGCTACGCTGGACCTCGAATCGCGCGCGACCGTAGTCACCGGCCCGGTTTTACTCACTCTGAGCCGCTACCCCGCCGACATCGTCTTCGCCGACCCTCCCTATGAACTCGAGCGCGAATACATAGCATTGCTCGACCGCCTCGCGGAGATTCGCCCATCCTTGGCAGTCATCCAGCACTCGGCGCACCGCGTGCTGCCAGAGACGCACAGCGGCCTGGCGTGCACGCGGATGGTGAAGCAGGGAGATAACATTCTGAGCTTCTACGAGGTGCAGTGAGGCTTTATACTGGCGGGCGAGTCTGAAAGGAGTCTTCGGCAATGCGCTTTATTCCCATCCTTATTCTGCTGGCTCCGCTCTCGGCGTGGCCGCAAACCGGCACGGTTTCGGGCGAATTTGTTGTCGCGCGCCCGACGCTCGTCTCTCTGGGTTTTGAGTGGAAAATTTCCGGGGACGACAATCGCAATGCCCGGGTGGAAGTCTCTTACCGCAAGGCTGGGGAGACGGAATGGCGCAAGGGGCTGCCGCTGCTGCGTCTCCAGGGGGAATCGGTGCCGGGAGGAACGCCGCGCGAAGGCGGCGGCCACTACTTCAGCTATGTCGCGCCGAATATGTTCGCGGGCAGTATTTTGAATCTCAATCCGGGCACGGAATATGAGTGCCGGTTTATTTTATCCGACCCTGACGGAGTCAAAGGCAAAACGGTCCGGACCGTTTCTGTTCGCACGCGCAAGGAACCCGAACCTGCTGCCGGCGGGCATATCTATCACGTGTATCCGTTTGGGTACAAGGGACCCCGGCAGGAGCCGGCATTCACAGGC
>DATBID010000323.1:0-7616 GCA_036557125.1 Bryobacteraceae bacterium
CATGATGGTCTCGCTCATCCCGTACCGCTCCAGGATGGTGTGGCTGAATTTCTTTCGGAACTCCTCCAGCACCTGTGCCGGCAGCGCCGCCGATCCCGACACGAATAATCTCATGAAGCCGCCAATCTCTCTCGCCTGCGGTTCCGGGAAATCGAGCAGGCGGACGTAAATGGTCGGCACGCCGAAAAACAGGGTGGGCCGGAAATTCAGAAACGTCTCTGCCGCCGTCTGCCGGTCGAAGCGCTCCAGCAGGCGCATGCGGCAGCCGCTCAGCAGCCACGTGTGCAGGCCGTTGCCCAGCCCGTGTACGTGGAACAGCGGCAGCGCCAGCAGGAAGCGGTCGCTGCTGGTGATTTGCCAGCATGTCGCCAGGTTCACCGCGTTCACGGCGAAATTATTGTGGGTGAGCACAGCGCCTTTGGAAGCCCCAGTGGTTCCGGAGGTATAAATGATGCCTACAGGATCGTCACCATCGATCGTCGTGGATGGCCGCTCGTCTGGTTCCGTGACGGCCTCCGCCGTCAATTCCGCCAGCTCCCAAACTGGCGCCGGCGAATCCAGTCTGGTTCCCGTAACCAGCGCCACCGGCTCGGCATCGCCCAGGATGTGTGCCATCTCGCGGCCGCGATAGAGAATGTTAATCGGCACGAAAATGGCTCCCAGCTTGACGCATGCCAGGTAAAGATCAATCATTTCGACGCAGTTGGCCAGATAAACGCACAGGCGCTCGCCCGCTTTCAGGCCGCGCCGCGCCAGCAGTTGCGCCAGCCGGTTGCTGCGCGTATCGAGTTCGCCGAAAGTGAACGCGCGACCTCGAAACTCCAGCCCTACTTGGCCGCGCCGCCTGGCGAGCGAGAAATCGAAAATGTTGAGAAGATTCAAACCATACAGTTTACTCAACCGCCCGGGAGTTAGAACTCCCAGGTGCGAAAAACGTGCTGGTGAGCGGCCAGGTCGACGCGCTTGCCCCGGAAGCGCACGCCCTCCATTTCCAGACGGAAGCGCTGCTCGGCTGCGGCCTCGTATTTGAGTTTGATCTGCCCTCCAGCGCCCAGCACACGCTGCCAAGGCAGCGAGCCGCCGGCGTTGCGCAGCACCTGGGCCACCTGCCGATGATGAAGTGGATAGCCCGCGGCCGTAGCCACCTGACCGTAAGTCGCTACCTTACCCTTCGGAATCTGCCGCACCGCCTTGCGGATCGCAACTTCCATCGGCTCGGTTCTCCGCACGCGGACCATCTTCCGCGCGGCTTCGCGCGCCGTCAGCTTCTTCCTCATAGTCCGTAAAGTTTTCGCGCATTCTCCCGCAGCACCATGCGCGCCAGCTCGCCGGCGCGTTCGCGGCTGATTTCGCCATCGCGCAGCATGCCTGTGAGCGCGATTGCCAGCGCCTCCCGCCCATTGCGCGCCGCAATCCACGCCGATTCCTCCCAGCCCAACTGATCGGAATACGGATAGCCGTCGGTCCCGAACATCACCTTCTCCGGCAGCCATTCCAGCCACTCTCGCAGATCTCCGGCCAGAGCTGTCGGCGTGCGCACCAAGTCCTGCATCGAGTAATCCAGATAAGCGTTGGGCCGTTCGAGCAACGCTGTGATCTCGCGCGTAAACGGCCATCCGCCATGCAGCATCACGAAGCGGGTCTGGCGAAGGCTCCGATCCTCCAGCACGGATTCGAGCAGCAGTGGATTGGCGCCGGCGATATCGAAGTAGCTGCCGGCGCCGGCGTCGCAGTGAATATGGACTGCCATGCCAAGGCGCCCGCATTCAGTGGCGATGTAGCGGAACAGAAAATCCTGGAGCTGTTTGTACTCCGCATCCGGCGGTGTGCCCTTGCGCGAGAACTGGGCATAGACGCGCTCCGCGACCGAACGGTCCACGGCCTCAAAATCGAGGGAGCGCAGATAGGCTGCCTCGAACTTCTCGGCAATCGCTCCGCCCTGCTTCTGCCGTTCCAGCGTTGGAGTAACCACACGGGTCAGATACTCGGAAAGGGTCGGGGGTACGGCTTCGAGGCCGGCCTCTTTCAAATAGCGCCGCCGCAGTCCGTCTTCGAGCGCAAAGAAGGCCTTCCGGTCGGGATTGCGTGCCGCTAGCTGACTGTTATCAAGCGGGAAGATCAGCGCATCCGCGTATGGCACCCAGCGGAAGCGGGGCGGTTCGATGCCATCGCCCATCGCCACGCGGTTGGCGACCATGGTTTCCACCCCGATCTGGTCGAGCACCCAGGCCGGGTACGCGTTCGCTTTCTCGCGCATCACGGCCTGCTTATTGGCCGCCGAGCCGTACAGGGCCTTATCGGCTTCGAGTACTTGCGGCGCATTCGGGCGAAATACCAGAGGGTCGGATGCCGGTTCCATGTTGTCCACCGGCAGGGCATCGAACTCACGGTCAGGCGGACCGTTCAAAACCGGCCGCACCGGATGCGCGTGGTTATCGATGGCCCGAATCTGCCGGACCTCGGCGAGAATCCCTGGGTCGGCCCCAGGCTCTGGCGCGCGCGCGCATCCTACCAGCAGGATTGCTGCCGCGCAGAAGCTGGCTGCGCTCTTAGCGAACCGTGGCACTGGCAGCCGGTTGCTTGCCGCCCGCGAACAGCGCCAGATCGACCGCATCCGCCATCGCCTGGTAACCCGCATCGTTCGGATGCAGATGATCGCGGATATTGTAATCGGCCCGGATTTGCTTCGGATGGTTCGGGTCTTGAACTACGCGATCGAAATCCACTACCGCGTCCGCGGCGCCGCTGGTGCGAATCCACTGGTTCACGGCCTCGCGCATCGTCTCGCCGGTCTCGCTGTAGTAAGCCGCGCCTTCGTAGGGCGTCAGCGTGGCCGCGAGCACCTTGATGCCGTGCAGGTGCGCCCGCTCGATGATCTGGCGCAACCCGCCGATGACCTCGTCGGCCGTAACCGGTTCCGCCGCTCCGAACGCGGAGCCCGTTGCTCTTCCGATATCGTTAATCCCCAGCATTAATGTCATCCACTTCACCCCGGGCTGGCTGAAAACATCGCGGTCGAGCCGCGCCAGCGCGTTGGCCCCCGCTTGGTCGCGCAGCACGCGGTTCCCGGAGATGCCCTCGTTGACGATCGCGAGATTGGCCGTCGCGCGGTTGGCGGCCAGGCGCTTGGCGAGCAGGCTGGGCCAGCTATGATCGGTATCGACCGTGGAAGTCGCGCCATCCGTGATCGAGTCCCCGAAAGCGACGATCACACCCGCGTCCGCGGGGGCGGCAACGTCCACGCCGGAAATATAGTACCAGGCGGCCGTGGTTTTGGCATCGGCCAGCGAGGCAGCGGCAGTGAGATCGCCAGGACCGGAAATATAGGTGGTGTGCAGCCCGGTCGCGTGCATCGTGGGTGCGCCCGAGTCGCCCGGCAGATATAGGCTGATTACAAGGTCGCCAAGCTGGGGCACATCCAGGTTCACTGCGTCGCTAAGCATCTCCGCGCCCGGAGGAATCGTGGCCGAAGGTTTACCGCTGAAGGTCAGTGCCCGGTCGCTGCCGGGGGCAATCGTCGAGTCTTTCGCCCGCAGCCCGATATGTGCCGCCCCGATCGTGAGCGGCTTGGTCCCGAACGTATTCGAGAGTTGCACGCGGGCGCGCGTTCCGCCGATGCTAGTGCGCACGATCATCCGCACCGTCTGGTCATGGAAATTCGTAATCGGCGGCGTAAACGCGGGCTGGCGCGCGGGTGCGCTCTGTGCGCCGCCTGCGGGCGCCGCAGGAGGTGGCGTGAATGTGCGAGTCTCTTGCGGCGAAGCGGCCCAGGTGGCAACCCAATGCTCCTGTCCGAAAGCGGCGGAAGCGGAAATCAAAATCAGCGCGAAGCGGGCCCAACTGGCAGAAAGCGGCATATCAACTCCAGGTGTTTCATCTTATCGAAAAACAGTAAACTGAGGAAGGAACTCCCCATGATGCGCTTAGTTTACGCTCCACCGTTGCCTTTCGAGGCCGGAGATCGAATGTGTCGCGAAGAGTTCCTCGCGCGCTGGGAAGAAGCGCCCGACTTGAAACTTGCCGAACTGATAGATGGAGTCGTCTACTTGCCTTCACCCGTTTCCCTTGAACATGGCCGAGCAGTAACCCTTATCCAGTACTGGATGACGACGTATGCCACGCGCCTTGGTAAGGCAGAGGTGCTGGCGAATACCACCTGGATGATGGAGGAGAGCTCTCCCCAGCCTGACATTGCTCTACGCATCCGGCCGGAGTTCGGAGGGCAAAGCCGAAATGTGGACAAATTCGCGGGCGGCGCTCCGGAATTCGCGGCCGAAGTCACACGCTCCACACGCTCCTACGATTTGGGCCCGAAGCTCCAGCTTTATGAGCGCGCAGGAGTCCGCGAGTATCTCGCAGCTTTGCTCGAAGAACAGCGTCTCGAATGGCGCGTGCTCCGCGACGGACGCTATGACCTGCTTCAGCCCGACGCGGCCGGTATTTTCCGCTCCACCGTGTTTCCCGGACTCTGGCTGGATGAAGCTGCCTTCTGGGCTAACGACACCCCTGCTGTCCTTCGAGTCCTGGAGAAGGGAATGAGCTCGCCTGAGTTTGCCGCGTTCCGCATTCATTAGCGTCATCCTCCAACCGCGACCTGTTAAGCTGAAAGCAACAGCTCTCTATGCCGGAGTTTTGCACTTGCGGCGCACAGTTGCCGCCTGATGCGTTGTTTTGCCACAAATGCGGTAAGCCGCAACGGGAAATTCTCGCGCCTCCCGAAGAACACGTGGAGGTCCATGAGGAACCGGCCCCACCTCCTTCGTATATCCCCAGTTCGCTGCGGGATTCGCTGCCGCTGAATTTCCATAATGCAGCGGCGGTGCGCATCGGCCTGATCGTGGCCGCCGCTTCCACCATTGTTTTTTTCATTCTGCCGTTTCTCAACTGGCTGTTCGGCGGGTTCCTGGCCGTATTTCTTTATCGCCGCCGCACCGGTTCGCTGCTGAATACCGGGGCCGGCATGCGTCTGGGCTGGATCACCGGCGTGCTCGCTTTTGCGCTCTATATAATCCCATTCGCCATTCAGATTCCCCGCATGAGCTCGATGATTGGGGAGCGGCTGCGCAGCATGCGGGGGACGGACCCCGCCTTAGTCCAGCAGATGACCCAATTCTTCCAAAGCGGCCCCGGCACGGCCGTGGTGGTGGCCTTTTCGCTCATGGTGATGTTCCTGATCATTACCTTCCTTTCCATTGCTGGTGGCGCGCTCGGCGCCAAAGTGGTCGGACGGCAATAAGATCCCGCCTCGGGATTATAAGTGCCAAACGCTTCATCCCGTGTTCTGAAACGGCGCGAACGCCAGCACGAATTCTGTTAACATTGTTTTTTCCAAACCGTTACGTGCTTTATGACAGCTCCCTTATTGCTGGCATTGGCAGTGTCTCCCACAACGCGGATCATCAACGGCCTGTTTGACGATACCTTCGCGGGTGTGCATCAGCTTGCCTGGTTCGACTGGGCCATGCTGATTCCTTACTTTACGGTTCTGGGAATTCTCTCCATTTATGGCGTGCATCGTTATGAGATGATCCGCACGTACTTCAAGCATCGCAAGAAGGCCATTGGCGAGCCTCCCTTGCAGTTCGACGTATTGCCACCAGTCACTGTGCAGCTTCCGATCTATAACGAACGCTATGTGGTGGAGCGTCTGATCGAAGAGACGGTGAAACTTGAGTATCCCCGGGAGCGATTGCAGATCCAGGTTTTGGACGATTCCACCGACGATACCGCCCCGTTTGCCGAAGCGCTGTGCGAGCGTTATCGCGCCTTGGGCTACCCGATCGAATATCATCACCGCTCCAACCGGATGGGATTCAAAGCGGGCGCTTTGCAGGAAGGGCTAAAGACTGCGACGGGAGAGTTTGTCGCGGTATTCGATGCCGATTTCTGTCCGCCACCCGATTTCCTGTTGCGCACGGTTCACTACTTCGCCGACTCCAAGGTCGGAGTGGTGCAGACGCGCTGGAGTTACCTGAACCGTAATTACAGCTTTTTGACCGAAGTGGAAGCCATGCTGCTCGATGGTCACTTCGTTCTGGAGCACGGCGCGCGCTCCCGCTCCGGTTTGTTCTTCAACTTCAACGGCACGGCCGGTATTCTGCGAAAGTCCATGATCGCCGATGCGGGCGGCTGGCAGCACGATACGCTCACCGAAGACACCGACCTGAGTTACCGCGCGCAATTGAAGGGCTGGCGGTTTGTATATCTCCCGGGCCTCGACTGCCCTTCGGAGCTGCCGGTCGAAATGCACGGCTTCCAGGTGCAGCAATCCCGCTGGGCAAAGGGCTTGACGCAAGTCGCCAAAAAGCTGCTGCCCGCAATCATCCGCGCCGATATTCCCAAGCGCCACAAAGTCGAGGCTTTTCTGCACCTCACGCCCAATATCTCCTATCCGCTCATGATCGTGGTTTCGGCGCTACTTCTGCCGGTGATGATCGTCCGTTTCTACATGGGGCCGCTGCAGATGCTGTACGTGGATCTGCCGCTGATCGTCGCATCGTTCTGGTCGATATCGCTGTTTTATGTAGTGGCCCACCGGGAACTCTACCCGAAGAACTGGAAGCGCTCGATTCTTCTGCTGCCGATGTTGATTGCCGCGGGCGTGGGATTAACCATAATCAATACGCGCGCCGTGCTCGAGGCGCTATGCGGAATCGCGACCGCGTTTGCCCGCACTCCCAAATACGCGGTGAGCGATCGGCCGGTAAACCTGGAAGTGAAGAAATACCGCCGGCGCAGTGGTTGGCTGCCATACGCCGAAATCCTGGTCGGCTGCTACTTCCTGGCGATGGTGGTATTCGCAATCCAGACATATAACTTCTTCGCCATTCCCTTCCTGGCGCTGTTTGTGTTTGGTTACTGGTGGGCCGGCTTCGGCACCCTCTACCAGGAGCACCAGGGCCGGCTGCGTTGGCTCAAAGAACGCAAGCTGGAGTTGGCACGGCAGATATAAAAGGCCAGCTACAAGTGGTTCGACGCCGAAGCCACTGATTAGCGCGAGCCCTGCGCGTTCTCGGCCAGCAGCGTCTCCACTTCGGTTTTGAATTGCCCCACCGCCTGTTTGTATAGCTCGCCGCTGGGAGAACCAGGGAAACCGGCGTGAACGAGCCGCACCAGGCCCTTGCGATCAACAAAGAAAGTAGTCGGCCAGGAGTCCCAGTTACGCGCGTCGGTCAGCTTATCTTTAGCCCCCTCCGGCTGGCCGCAGAGGAGCACGGTATATTCGATGCCGTATTTCTTGATGAAGGCTTTCAACCGCGTCGGGTTGGCAAGCTGATCGGCCTCCTCGAAGGATAAAGCCACGATCTCCAAGCCCTGCTCGTGATACTTCTTATACAGATCCACGAGGAAGGGCGCTTCATCGTGGCAGTTCGGACACCAACTTCCGGTGATCTCGACCAGCACGACTTTGCCCTGGAAGCGCGGATCGGTGTTCGAAACGAGCTTTCCATTGAGATCGGGGAAGCTGAAACGGAAAGGTTCGCTCGCATCTTTGACGCCGGTGTGGTTGTTGAAGTCGTCCGGCGGAGGTAGGTTTCTCGCGCGGGCCACTTCGCTGCGAACGGCGGTCATTTTTGTTTTGCCGTCCATCAGGATGTCGAGCGTGCCATCAGCCG
>DATBID010000324.1:0-46988 GCA_036557125.1 Bryobacteraceae bacterium
GCCGACGTGGACACCGAGTTTAACAAAATGAAGGCGCCCTACACCAAAGAAGAGTTCGAGCGTCTGCTGGCCTCGCGCAAAATGAGCGTGGCCGATCTCAAAAGCCAGATCCGGCGCGACCTGACGATTCAGAAGCTAGTCAATAAAGAGATCACTTCGCACATCACCATCACAGACGCCGAAGTTGCGACCTTCTATAACAACAACAAGGCCAGCTTCAACCTGCCCGAACCGGCCCTGCACATCGCTCAGATTCTGGTGAGCCGTACCCCCGACACCAACGTACGCAACCTGAAGAACAGCAAGGCTCGCAACGACGCCGAAGCGCGCACCAAAATTCAGGACATCGCGGGCCGCTTAAAAGCCGGCGAAGATTTCACGATGCTGGCGCAGAACTACTCGGAAGACCCGGATACCGCGCCTAACGGCGGCGATCGCGGTCTGGTGCCGGAATCGGCCTTCGCTCACGCCAGCCCGGAGCTGCAGAAATTGCTGGCGTCGCTGCCGCCGGGCGGCGTCTCTCCAATCATTCCCACGCAGGAAGGCTACGTGATTCTGAAAGTAATTTCGCGAGAGCCGGCCGGCCAGCGGGAATTGAACGATCCTCGCGTGCAACAGAGCATCCGCAATACGCTGCTGAACCGCAAGGACAGCTTACTGCGCGCGGCCTATTACGAGGTGGCGCGGAACAATGCGAAGGTTGTAAATTATTTCGCGCTGAGCGTCATGCAGAACGCGGAGAAGAACAAATAAAAGGAGCCAGGAGCAAAGGAGCCACGAGTAAGCAGGAGGCCGGTTCTCCTTGCTTCTGGCTCCTCTGCTCCTTTAGTCCAGCCGCCCCATCTCGTAGACGTAGATGGAATAGCCCATCGATCCCTCTTTGCCCCGTACGGTCTCGACCGGCTTCCAACCCTTTATGGGGAACTGGTTCGAAACCACACGCGCCTTGGGCTTGAGTTGCTTTTCGAGGATGGGCTTGAGGCGCTCATTCGAGGTGGTGAGAAACCACATCGTGACCACGTCGGCCGGGCTCAGGTCGACGTGCAACGCGCTGCCCTGCACGATCCGCACCCTGTCTTCGAGACCCAGCGCTTTGATGTGCTCGGTGGCGATCCGGCACAGGTCGGCGCGGATTTCCACGCCCACTGCTTTAGCGCCGAACTTCCGGGCGGCGGTGATTACCACCTTGCCATCCCCACTTCCGAGATCGTAAACCACCTCACCAGGCTTCACGTGGCCGGCCTCCAGCATCCTTTCCACGATGACCTGGGGGCTAGGAATGTAGGGCGCCAGGTTTTCGGCAGTTCCGAACTGTTGGCTGAAGGAGGGTAACGCTAATGCCGCAGTTGCCAGCGCGATGCGCAAGACGTCCATGAGTTTATGGCGCGGTTGACGCCGTCTTTCCAAACTTCGATTTTACAATACGGCCCATGATTTCGCTCCACACGAAAAACAGGTCGCGCGGCCGAGTAATGGTGTATTCGACGCCTTTCAGATATTTCACCGCGGTGCCAATGGCATCCCGCCATGGCACAGCCTGCGGATTCAAGTTGTAGTTCATGTAGAAAAGCGGAAAATGCAGGTCGCCAATCTGCTTCAGGGGTTCCTGCGGAATATTGTCATCCAGCATCACTTTCGGCCCGGCAATGATTACGGCGTCGGGCTGTTCGTTGTCGTCCTTGATCTCAGTCGTAATAAGGTTGGTGAGGAATTCGCTGTCGGAGTGCTTCTGTCCCAATTTCCGGAAATCCACGGTACCCAGGTTCAACGTATGCAGCGCCTCGCCCAGGGCCGGAAAATCGATTTGCGGCGCCGATCGCTGGCGGTAAATCACCCGCTGCTCCTGCATATTGAACGCCACTACCGAGAAGCGCCCGATGCGCGGTTCGCGCGCAATATTCCGCAGGATCGATATTAGCGCGTTCAAATCGATCGGCTGCATGGCCGCGGAGTAGGTGTTCTGCGGAGCGAAATTCACCATTACCTTTACGTTGAGCGGCGCGCTCTCATGCACGCGCTGGATGGGCGGTTCCTGCCGGAACGGCTCCGCCTCGGGCGGTTCCACCACACTCGCAGAGATATCGAGGGACATCTCCTTGTCTTTCGGCGGCAGGCTCGCCTCCACATCCCAATTGGACGAGCAGACGTGCTCGCTGCGATCGCGCATGAGCCAGTCCACGTGATACTTGCCGACGCCGACGTCAAATGCCCCCTGCAGCGCCGCTTCGCCTTTTGCATCGTCGGCGATATTCGGCACGGACATTCGCTGCGAGAGGTATACCGGCTCATCCGGATGCGCTTCCGGCGTAACCCGGAAAACCATCGTGAGCAGGTTGCCGTCGCCGGCTAATTCGCGAAGAGGCACGGTGACGGAATATCCGGAATGAAATTTTAGATCAAAACCGAGGGTCGGTTTAACAGGCAAAACGTTGCAGGGAAGATCCTTGCGGATCTCGTCGGACTCCAGTATGGCAGCATCGGAAGTAA
This sequence comes from Bryobacteraceae bacterium, assembly GCA_036557125.1. Classification (GTDB taxonomy): domain Bacteria; phylum Acidobacteriota; class Terriglobia; order Bryobacterales; family Bryobacteraceae; genus PSRJ01. The sequence goes on from DATBID010000324.1 coordinate 2,488, forward strand.
ATAACCGAAACATGCCGCCGGGCATGAGCATCTGAGCAGAGAGCGTCTTCGGCCCAATAGCCAGCACGCCGGCCAGAATGGCCAGGTAGCGCCCGCCCAAGTCCCAACGAAAGCAACATGGTTGCATCATCCCCATCGATTCAGCACCCGCCCTACCAGTGATCCAATGGTTACAGCGTGATCGAGTGGTCACACTTCGCTACGTATTATCTCTTAATCATTTTCTGTTGGTAAGTGCGCTTGGTCTCTGTCCGCCCAAAAAGGTACCTGGGTCGTCCCGGACCTGGTTCAGTGCCCGCTCACGGAATGCTGGCGGGAGCGGATTATCCATTCCGCTTGCGTACAGTCTGGCCGGTTCAGCTCGCGCAGTTGCTGTAGCATGCTGGTTACGAGGACATCGTGGCCGCCGAAGCCGTTCAATTCGAGGGTGCGAAAGACGTCTTCGGTGCGGGCAAGATAGGCCGGAAATTCCACTAAGGTGGTTATCTCCGAAGTTTGGCGACCATTAGCATCGCGGAACTCGATCTCCGCCTCATGGTAGATTTGCGGATTGATTGGGAACGCGACTTGCGCCAAGGTTTCCAAAAGAGCTTCCAGCCGCCGTGGCTCCACACGAATCGCGATGGAAACCAAAGCTCCCTCGTTGGATGACAGAGAGTACTCTGTGGCGAATGCGGAAGAAAAACCCATCCCTTCCTCCTGAGGTGTTAAGGCGAAGGGGGTTTGTCCGGAGCAAGAAAAAACCCTGGCGCCAAAAGGCCCCAGGGTTAGAATATTTCCGAACAGACCGACTCGCGTTTAGCACTTTTTTTCCGTGGTTGCAATTTGCGGGGCGGGAAAGCCCTAAATCAATCCACGTCTTATTGAACTATAGCATGAGTGTGCGATGCGAAGCAAGGTATTCTATCGCGCGATGTGTTACAGCTTCTTGAAGAGTTTATCGAACGCGCTGCGGGCGTCCTCGGGATTGCGCGGCGCCGGCCCTCCCGCTGCTGGGCCGGGCGATGCGGGTGTGGCGGGAGAAAGGCCGTTAGTAGTGCCCTCGCGTGCGACTGTCACTCGCGGCGTGAATAATGCGCAATCGTTCCGCTTATCCTTGATGGCAATTCGCACCGGGACCGGCTTTAGGCACTGAAATCGCGTCGAAGGCTCAAAATGCGAACACTGCTTGCAGCAGTGCAGATCGGCATTACATTTGGGACATACGCCATTCATGTCCGTGCCGGGCGGCAGGGCGGTTGCGCAATTGAAGCAACGGGCCGCAGCCACGTGTTGCACCAGCCGGGGAAGGCGGGGGCCGGTTACGTCAATGGGGGGACGCGGACCTTGCGGCTTGGGCCGGTCTTCACGCGGCCCGCGCGCCTCGCGATCCGAATCCATGTACCCCTGCTGTCGGTACTTACGGTCATTGTCCATGCGGGATAGAAAGCTCGTATCTGACGAGCGGAGAACCTCTCAAAGTTCAGACCCTTCCCTGTGATACCCCGTGGTTCACAGGTTCCACGGCCCTCAAAGGACCACGCGACTTCTACGAGCCATGCCGCGGGGAAGCTTGGGATTACCGAAGGGAATTGCGGGGGAAGGCCGAACCCGCTACTACTTCACTTCTCTTTTTATCACAATTGCAGCAACTTTGCTACTCGGTTTTTTCACCGAGCTTGCACATTCACACCGAACTCCACTTAAGGAGACTGGAACAAGGGCGCGTCAACGGGTCGTCGAAGTGATTTGGACTCACACGGAGGGCATATCCGAGGCGCCCGGTCCGCTCCGGCACGATCTCTTTCTCAAAGATCGCAACAGAACCATTTTGTTCGATCGGGGGAAGAACCAGCACTTCGGTGTCTTCCAGATTTCCGTTGCTATCAACCCGGCCGACCACCACTTCCACGCGCACGTCCTGCGGTTTCAGCCCTGCCAGATCGATTGCCGCCCGCACTGGAACCGGCCTCCCACTGGTAACAGTACCTCCAGGCCCAGGGCCTGATTCGACGAAATGCACCCGCTCCCAAACCTCGCGGATGCGCGAGTTCCAGTGGGCCTTCTCATGAATCAGCCGGTAATCGCTCTGCACCAGCCGCAAATGCTGCGAATGAGCCGGCTCGTAGAGTTCGCTCATGTATTCCCGAACCATGCGGCGACAGTCAAAATTCGGGCTGATGTACATGAGCGACTGCTTTATCCGGCGAATCCACTCCCGCGGCGTCTGTTCCTTGCGCTCGTAGAACATTGGCACGATTTCGTTTTCGAGCAGATAGTAGATGGCGCTGGCGTGGAGGGCGTCCTGATCCTCAGAGTAGGGTTCGCGCTCGCCGATCGCCCATCCGCCCAGATGCTCGTAGGCTTCATCGAACCAGCCATCCAGGATGCTCAGATTCAGGACACCGTTGATTGCAGCTTTCATGCCGCTAGTGCCGCAGGCTTCTTCGCCGCGCCGCGGGTTATTGAGCCAGAGGTCCACCCCCTGAACCAACTCCCGCGCTACCTTCATGTCGTAATCCTCGACGAATACCAGGTGCTTCCAGAGGTCCAGGTCGCGCGACAACGCCACGATCTCCCGGATGAAGGTCTTTCCGGGCTGGTCTTTCGGGTGAGCTTTGCCTGCGATCACCACCTGCACCGGCATGTCCTTATTCAGCAGGATGCGCTTGAGCCGCTCGACATCGCGGAACAGCAGCGTAGCCCGTTTATAGGTTGCAAAGCGGCGCGCGAATCCAATGGTGAACGCATTCGGATCGAGCACTTCCGACGCGCGCCGCACTTCCGATGCGGAAGCCTGGCGGCGCACGGCCGCGGCATGCTGGCGCGTCCGCACGAAATTCACCAGGCGCCGTTTCCGCCGGCGGTGCACTTCGAGAAGCTCTTCGTCCGGAATATCGGCAATCTGTTCCCACACAGCCGAGTCGTCGGGATGCTCGCGCCAGTCCGGCTGGAGATATTGATCGTACAGTGTGGCCAAGTCGCCATTGAGCCAGCTCGGCAGATGCACGCCGTTGGTAATCGAGGTGATCGGCACTTCCCAGACCGGCAACTGAGGCCACATATCGTGGAACATTTCCTGCGAAACCTGGCGGTGTAGCCGGCTGACGGCATTGCGGTAGGCCGATGTATTCAGCGCCAGCACAGCCATCGAAAACCGCTCGTCCCGATTATGTGGCTCGCGCCGTCCAAGCGCCATCAGCGCCTGAAAATCGACGCCCACTTCCAGGCAATACTCGGAAAAATAGTGGTACATCAAACCGGGATCGAACAGGTCAATTCCGGCGGGAACGGGCGTATGGGTGGTGAAAACGTTGCTACTGCGGGCGACTTCCAGGCCTTCATCGAAAGTCAGGTTTTCTTCCCGCATGTACAGGCGGACCTGTTCGAGCGCCAGGAATGCCGAGTGTCCTTCGTTCATGTGGTACACGGTGGGATGCAAGCCCATAGCCCGGAGCGCTCGCATCCCGCCGATTCCCAGCACAATTTCCTGCCGGATACGCGTATCAATGTCGCCGCCGTATAAAGAATCGGTGATGTCGCGGTCCTGCGGCAAAACATTTTCAGGAATATTCGTATCGAGCAGGTACAGCGTGATTCTTCCGACTTCCAGCTTCCACACCTGGATGTATACGTTTCCTGTCGGAAGTTTGACCGTTACCTTCAAGTCCTGGCTCGTGGCGTCTTTCACCGGCGTGAGTGGAAGGGTGAAAAAATCGTTCATCGGGTACCGTTCCTGCTGCCATCCGTCGGGATTCAGCAGTTGCCGGAAGTAACCTTGCTGGTAAAGCAACCCGAGGCCGATCAGCGAATAATCCAGATCGCTCGACGATTTCAAATGATCGCCGGAGAGAATTCCCAAACCGCCGGAATATACCGGCAGGCACTCGGTCAGCCCATACTCGGCGGAAAAGTACGCGATCAGCTTGCCATCGCCCGACGGTTGGGGTTTGCGTGTGTGCGCATCATAGGCATCGCACGCTTGCCTGTACAAGCTGAGGTAGCGCGGATCCGCCGCCGCCTTCTTTAGCGTGGACTGCGAGACGCGCCCCAGCATGAGGACCGGGTTATAGCCGCAGTCTCTCCATAGGTTCGGATCCAGGCGCCGGAAGACGGCACGGATGATCGGTTCCCAGCTCCACAGAAGGTTATAGGCAAGTTCCGATAATCGCGCGAGAGATGGTGGAAGAGCCGGCCGAACCAAGAACTCACGGATCGGCTGAATGTAAAAAGGCATACCCCAAGGGTTACAACCCAAGATATCAAATCGTCAGGTTCAGCCCCAAACTTCAGAGTGACAAATAGGGATGGAACATTCCTGCACGATTTTCTTGTCTATTACGTCAGACTGGATGTAGCGGGAATGCGTTACCTGGTAGTACTTTGTCTTGCCGGCGCGGTGTGGGTGGGAGAAGCCTGGGCGGGGGAGTATGCGGTCCTCGCCAGCGGAGCTCGTATCCATGTCGATAGCCATGAATCGTCAGGAGGCGAGGTTGTGTTGCACCTTGGCGCGGGAACAATCGAGATGCCGGCGGCAGACATTCGTAGTTTTGAGTCTGATGACGCGAACGCGGCGGTTACCGCTGCCTCGCCGGCTCCTTCTGTTTCCTCCCACTCGCTCGACCCAAAACGATTAGCTGATGAAGCCGCGCGCAAATACGGCCTGCCGAGTTCCCTGGTCCGCAGCGTGATGAAGGCTGAATCTGGTTTCCAGGTGCAAGCAGTTTCGCCGAAAGGGGCCATGGGCCTGATGCAGCTTATGCCCGCCACCGCGCATAGGCTGGGCGCCGATCCCCGCGATCCTGCGCAAAATGTGGATGCCGGCGCGCGTTATCTTCGGGTGCTACTCGAAAAATATGGCGGCGGTTTGCGCCGCGCGCTGGCCGCATATAATGCCGGCCCGGCCGCGGTCGACCGATTCGGCGGCGTGCCTCCGTTCGCCGAAACACTCAACTACATCCGGCGCATCGAGCGGGAATGGAAGAGCTCGGTAAAGGCGGGGCAGACCCTTTCGCCAGCAAATCCGTAGCAGAGCCGCTTATTCCTTTCTCTCCTCGGTCTCGTCCCGCCGATCGATCCTTTTCTTAATCGGGAGCAAATAACGTAGCCCCACAAAATTTACAATCGCCAGGACGGCCGCGAGCACAAACCGATCCTGAGCGATCGAGGCGCCCAGTACGCCCATGTTCCAGATGCTGGCCGCGGCCGCCGTGCCGTGGACTCTTGAGCCGGCTCTCATGATCGCCCCTGCGCCGATGAAACCCATGCCCGCCACCATTCCCTGGATGATGCGCGATTGGGCATCGAAACTCTGTTCGCCCGGCATCGCCAGCAGAACATATCCGCAGCTCGCCATCGCTACCAGCGGAAAGGTGCGCACGCCGACCGAATGCGCCTCCTCCTCCCGCTGCCAGCCAATCGGCAGGGAAAACAGGTATGCCAATATCACCCTGCCGATATCGTGTAGCTCCCTATGCCATTCTCCCGGAATTTGCATCGGTTAGAAGTTTACCTCGCCCAGTCTCCAGACCGTAGTCCCCGCTGTTGTACACTCGTCCTGATGGCCCCCTCTCGGGGCAACTCGCACAAGGAGGAAACAATGAGAACTCGCCCAATCACAATTTTGGGTTTGCTGCTGGCGGTGGCCCTGCTCGCGGGAGTGGTGGCCTGGGCGGGGGAAATGCCGTCCGTAGGCAGCATGGCCCCCGATTTCACTCTGCCTTCCCAGGAAGGCAAACAGGTCAGCCTGCATGACTTCAAAGGCAAATGGGTCGTGCTGTATTTCTATCCCAAAGACATGACCCCGGGCTGCACCATCGAAGCCCACAACTTTCAGCGCGACCAGGCGCAGTACGATAAATTGAACGCCGCCGTAGTGGGCGTCAGCGTGGATAGCGTCGATTCCCACGTTCAGTTCTGCACCAAGGAAAACCTGACATTCAAGCTGCTGGCCAACCCCGCGCACGACGTCGTAGACAAGTACGGCTCGCTGGCAAACATGCGCGGCATGACCATCGCCGCCCGCAACACTTTTCTGGTGGACCCTAAAGGGATGATCCGTAAGGTGTACACCATGGTCGATCCTCAACCACACAGCCAGCAGGTGCTGGCCGAGCTCTCCGAACTCGAAAAGAAGTAGATCCTGGCCTTCCGGCGGGCGCTCACTTCTGTGTGCCCGCCAATTCTCTCTCCAGCTTTATGCTCGCCATCAGCCTCGAAGACGGTGGAGTTCGCACTGTCGAGATTGGACGTCCCAAACGGCCGCATGGGTTTGCGCTGCTGCGCTTGCTGTGCGGCGGCATCTGCAATACCGATCTCGAGCTGCAGCGTGGCTACTATGGATTCCGCGGCATTCCCGGCCATGAGTTCGTGGCCGAGGTGGTGGAAGCGGATACGCCATCTCTGGTGGGCAAGCGCGTGGTAGGCGAAATCAATCTGGCATGCACCCACTGCGAATGGTGCCGCAAAGAATTAGGACGCCACTGCCCGAATCGGACCGTGCTGGGAATTGTCCATCAGCCCGGCGCCTTTGAGGAATTCTTCGTCTTGCCCGAGCGCAACCTGCACCTGGTCCCCGATCACATTCCCAATGAACGCGCGGTCTTCACTGAGCCGCTGGCCGCGGCCTGCGAAATCCTCGATCAGGTCAGCATACCTTGGGGTACGCCCGTGGCAGTATTAGGCGATGGAAAATTGGGGTTGCTGATTGCGCAGGTGCTGAATGTCAACGGGCTTCCCGTGCATCAGTTCGGGCATCATGCGGAGAAGTTGCGTATTACGGGCGCTACGGGTGTAACCACGGAAGTGACAAACGGCTCTCTTCCCGCCGCCGCTTACGATTTCGTCGTGGAAGCTACAGGCAATCCCGAAGGCTTGCGGCAGGCAGTCGCCATGACGCGCCCGCGAGGCACGCTCATTCTGAAATCCACCACGCACGGCCTGGTCAATATCGATACCGCGCCGATTATAGTGAACGAGCTGACGGTGATCGGCTCGCGTTGCGGCCGGTTCGAAGCGGCTCTCCCGCTCCTCGATCACGAACTGATCCGCGCGGAAGAGATGATCGCCGCACGCTATCCGTTGGCGCAAGCCGCGGAAGCGTTTGAACAAGCGGCGCGGCCGGGGACTCTGAAGGTGCTGCTGGAGGCGTGAGGGCGGCTCTAACTCTCACAACAAAAGGCCGGCCAAAAACTCCACCTGGTTCACAATAATCTCGGCCGATAGGCTATGATACCCTTGCGGTCCCCAGTGGGTGAATCGAAGCGCGGGCGCGATTTTCACAGCCTTTAGCCGCCATTCCACGCCCGCTCCGGCGCTGACTCCGAATAAAGAGGAGTTCTCCGTTAGTAACCGGAACGATGGTCCTGCTTCCACGAAGGGATGCGCTCGCCCGGTCTCCGATTGGAACTTGTACTTCGCCAAAACGGGAAATTCCCACGTCAGCCCCTCACGTCCCGAAAACGAGTTGAATACTTCGCCGTTGCTCAGCACGCTCCGTCGGGAGACTTCAATCGCATGGTGGATCCCATCCACCTCAAGGAAGAAATGTTTCCACACAGGGGCCTCGAGCGCCGGGCCGAGTAAGGAGACGATGCTGCCCGAGGCGAACGTCGTGCCGGACTCCTGCTGGTACGTCTCGCCAGTGCCGGCCGGGACCTGAGCTACGAATGAAGATGAACTCGCGGGGACATCGTGAAATACGGTCGCGCCTCCAATTACGCCCAAAGCGATCCGGCGGCTCAGCGGATGCCATGGAGAGCGCGGCCGGCTGCTTATGCCGATCAGCAGTTCCAACTGGTTCGATCGGGACGCCGCCAGATTGGTCAAGGCCCGATCGTGTATCCAGCGCGAGTATCGCACCATCGGCGCGATCTCAAATTGTTTCCAGCGCGTCGCCACGCCGATACCGGCCGTGAATCCATAATGCGAAGGGTTGGCGTTCAGGTTTGTGGTGGGGCGGAATGCGGGACCGGCTTCCACGAACGGCTCCGCCTTTGACCAGTGAAACCGGTACTTTGTCATGAGCGGCAGTTCCCAGGTGACCACCGGCGAGGGCGACACAGCATAGAGAACCCGGCTTGGCTCGACGAACGCAACTGTCAGATGCAGTTCCCGGTACAACGCGTCGGCTTCGAGCGAAAGATTCCCGCTCAGCCGGTACTGCACCATCAATCCGGCCAAGTAATCTTTCGCCTGGGAATACGATGTTGTGGTCTGGGGGACGCCGGCATTAACGGAGTCAAACGCGTCGGTTAAACCCGCGCCGCCGGCGAAGCCTACCGACAAATTCTGAGCGCTGCACGTGAGCAGAAAGAGGCTCAGAACCCCGTAACGCGGAAGCATTGACTCGGCTTATCGCAAGTCGGGCACCACATGACAGGGCAAGGAGATTCAACCGATTAATCGGACCCGCGCGTAACAGCACGGCACACTCGTGCTCCCAAAGAACAGAGGTGCAGCGCCTCCTTCGGGACAGGGTGAAACACCCGGATTAGGACGAGGAACTGCGCGTGGCTATACGCCGGAGCGCAGTTGCGATGGCAGCGCCGCCGAGCGCCTTAATCACGTTCGGATGAGCCGCATAAAACCTGCTCACTTGATCGATAATTGAAGGGTTATTGCTTTCTGCATGCGCAGCCGCCTGCTGCACCTGCTCCGGAGAGACTTGATCTGCCTGCTGTGGGGTAACATTCTGTTGCCCGCCGAGAGTGGAAGCCAAGCCCTTCAGGCCCGGTATACTCGCCAGTGCCGCCGGACTGATCGATCCGAGGAGGTGGTTGAGCAGCCCGGCTCGCTGGTCGGAGTTCGATCCTCGAAACAGATTGGCAACCTGCTCCGCAAAGCTGGGAGTCTGGTCGGACCGGAAGTTGTGCGCCAGAGCGTCGGCCGTGACTTCTGGCGGCGCCGCTTTGGCCACATTGACAAAATCCTGGTGCGGGTCCGCGGGCGCCGCCGCAGTGCCGCCGGCCGCACCCGAATACTTTCTTACGATTTCGTTAACTGCATCCATCCATGCCATGAAAGCCTACCTCACGAGATATTGACAGAGATTTGAAAGGCGGGATTTATTTTTTTTTAAAGCCGGGCGGCGCTCAGAAGAGTGATGCGGCCGGCCCGAATGGGCTCTAAAGCTTCCGTTCCTCCCTACCGATAAGATGTGCATGGAGCAGCGAGCTGCAGTACGCTTCGCCATTGACCAGCCCGTAGCGGTGTGGGTGCTGGGAGGGACAGAAGTGCGCGAAACCGCTCTGGTCCGCAACGTATCGGAAGCCGGCGTGCAACTGGTATGGAGCCACAGTATCCCTGCCGGATCAGCGGTAAAGATCGAACTGGACAATGCCCTGGCTCTGGGTGAGGTCGTCTATTGCATCGCCGAAGGAGACCAATGGGTATTTGGCATTAAGCTGGAGCACGTGCTCAACGGCTTGGCCGAACTGCAGCGCAAGCTGCTGGAATTCGCGGGCGAGCCAATCCCCGAAACCACCAATTGATAAGCTGGCAGGCGGCTTTGCTGCTATTCCGCGGCCTTTACCCAGCGCGGCGGGGCGTTACCGGTCTGGCGGAGAATCAGATTGAGTTGTCCCGCGTGGTGCTGCACGTGGCGTAGGCTGACAAGCTGCAGTTCGCCAAAACTGATATCGAGCCAATCGAAGTGGCAGCGACGCTCAGCCGCGTGTCCATTCATTCCCCGGATCACCGAACGGCATTTCTCGCGGCAATGAGCGACATATTTGGTCAAATCGTGCTTCGTATAGGGCCGTTCGGGGATAATACCCGCGGGGTCCAATTCTTCCAGTCCAAACGGTGCCGGCGGCGCAAAACCGTCTAGCGATCCTGAAAGATACAAATCCAGAAAGAACAGGGTGTGAAAGGCGATGTACCAGAATTCCGTGTGGCGGTGTCCCTCGCGCGCCGGAGCGCTCCACACCTGCTCGGGACACGCCTCCACCGCATTGCTGAGCATGTCTATGGCGGCGCCAAGCTGCCGCCAGAGGATATTGTTGAAGGTAGGTTCCATAGAGTTGGTCAGTCAGGCCAGTGAGTAACGGGCACCTGAACCGATTCCGAACCGCCTTCCTGCACCTGCACCCGTGTGCCGCCGGCGATTGCGCCACGCACGAATGCCTCGGTACCGCCGTTCGGTGGGACGCGGTCGAAGGCTACGAGAACGTACTCGCCCGGAGGCACACCGCGGAACTCGAACTCGCCGCGAGACCCTGCCACAACCGCGGGAACGAATTCGGGGATATCCGGGCCTTCGGGCCAGAGCAAAACGGTTGCGCCTTCTCCCTGATTAACCGTACCGCGCACCGAGCCGGGATTCGGGCGGTATACAACCTGAATGGAAGGCGTTGCGGCCGTCAGTTCCACCTCCTCGCCCAGTACATTGCGGCCTCCGATCATGATGGCGGCGGCGTAATAGCCGGGCGTGGACCCAAGTGTAGGAACAATTCGGTAATTTCCCGGCAGCACGTGCTCCAACAACAGTTTGCCCCCCTCTGGCCGGGCAGGCATCAAAGACAATCCTCCGGACGGGGTCACCATGACTCGGGGCCGGGACCTCCCTCCAGCCGGTTGGCGATCGCCCCAGTCCGCTGTGATCTCTAGCGCGAATACGGGAGAAAACCGCAGTTCCACGTTTTCGATATCGTGATCGGAAACGGAAATGGGAACCTCATCGCTCGAAACGAAATACAGATTATTGTGGCTATCGTGTTGTGGGTCGAGTTCGGCTTGAAGCGACCAATCGCCCGGGCGAACGGACAGGTGGAATGTGCCATCCTTTGCCGCAATTGTCGCCGTCTCCTCCTGCTTTGCGCCCAAAGAATTCAGATACGCCCGCGTGCCTGTGACCATATTCAAACTGACACCGCTCAGCAAGCGCTTCTCTCCAGGGCCAAGCACCCGAACGTTCGCGCCAGGTTGCGGTTTCCCATTCTCATCAAAAACCGTGCCCCGCACGTGATAAACGGGCGATGTCCGCAGCCGGATCTCATATCCCGCCAAATCCGCCCCTGCCCGCACCCGGATGTGCTCTGCTTCGCCGCGGCTGATTGTCGAAGGATAGTACGTAGGCACAGTTTGAACGGCATCGGAGGTGTTCTCCTGCGGAACGGCTCGTAAAATGTAATCGCCGGGACGGACGTTGTGGAACTCGAAGCGCCCTTCGGTATCAGTGTCCTGGCGATCGAGGGGGAGTTCGATGATGGCTTTCGCCGCCGGTTTGCCTTCCGGATCGAGCACTCGCCCGCGCAAGGTCGCCAAAGCCGCGATTTCGGCATCGGCGCGGAACGTTCCCGCAGTACCCACGCGCAGCCGCGGCTGCCCGAAGACGGGCAATTCCCGCGACTCGTACCCATTCTTTTCAAAGCGATAGTTGTATTCGCCCGGATTGACTCCCCCGATCACAAATGTGCCGGAGGAATCCGTAGTTGCCTTATAGCTTTGCCCGTTTTTCCAAAGAGTAACGCTCACCCCGGACACGCCCGCGTGAGTCACGCTGTCGGTAACGGCGCCTTCCACCACTGCCGCGCTTTGCGCCAGCGCGCCGGAAGCATAGAGCAACAGTGCCGGAACGAAAAGCTTCATGAGCAACCTTTAAAACTATCAAAGGCGAGCGCGATGCGGGATTCCCTTGCTCTCAGCCTCCTAAGAGATAGAATGAACAGAAAATGATTCTCCGAAGCCACACCCCCACACATCTTTGCCTGCTTGCGGCCCTGTTCGCCCCCGCGGCCGCGCTGGCCCAGAACGCCCCGCCGGACAAGCCGCTGCTTTCCGAGCAGGTATTCAAGAACGTGCAGGTCCTCCGCGGTATATCCGTTGACGATTTCATGGAAACCATGGGGATTATGACCGCCGCGCTCCAGTTCGATTGCTCCGATTGCCATGCTAACGCCGGTACCGACCGTGTGGATTGGGCGGCCGATACGCCACGCAAGGTCACCGCGCGCAAGATGGTCACCATGGTGCAAAAGATCAATAGGGAGAACTTCGCGGGCGTCCAGATGGTCACCTGCTGGACCTGCCACCGCAATCGCGACCGCCCGCTGGTCACCCCGCGGATGGAGGTCATTTACGGTGAGCCGGATCTGGTCCAGGACGACGTTGTCGTGTCGACTCCCGGGCTGCCTAAACCGGAGACGATTCTGGATAAATTCATCGAAGCATCTGGCGGCGCGCAGAGGCTGGCTGGCCTGACCAGCTTCGTGGGGCGAGGCACGAGCGTCGGCTTTGGCGGATTCGGCGGCGGCGGCGACGTAGAGATCGACGCGAAGCTTCCCGATCAGCGTTCCACCATCATCCTTTTCAAAGAAGAAACCGGCCGCGGAGACCAGATCCGCAGCTATGATGGTCACACCGGCTGGGTGCGCACGCCCTTGAACGTGTTGGGAGAGTACCAGTTGAACGGCAGCGATCTGGATGGCGCGCGCTTCGACGCGCAGCTTTCGTTTCCCGGTCAGATCAAGCAGATCCTCACGAATCTGAAAACCGGGCCGCCGACCGGCATCATGGACCTGCCGGGGCCGCAGAGCCAGACCTCCCTGCAGAAAGACATCACTCTGGGCGGCACGCACAGCGTCAACGTAGTGCAGGGGACCGGCCCCCGCGGCCTGCTGGTGACGCTTTATTTCGACCGGCAGACAGGTCTCCTGCTGCGCGAGCTGCGCTATGGGAAATCGCCGATCGGCCGCGTGCCCACGCAAATCGATTACGCCGATTATCGCGACGTAAATGGCATCAAGTTGCCGTTTCGCATCACCTACGCCTGGCTGGATGGGCGCGATTCGATCGAGCTGAAGGACATTAAGCTCAATCAACCGATAGACGAAGCTAAGTTCGGCCGGCCGGCCCCGCTGAAAGCTCGCAAGTAAGCGGGCGGAAGCGCGCCGCCTGCCCCTTGCACGCTCTGCCGAAAACAGATACAGTTTCCCCATCATGAGAACCATAGGGGCATTCGCCGTCTGCGGCCTGCTGGCCGTAACGCTTTCGTACGGGCAGAATTCCACCGCTACCGAATGGAGCAAGCCGTTCCCGCCTTACAAAATTGCGGGAAATCTGTATTACGTGGGTTCGGAACAGCTTGCTTCCTATCTGATCACTACGCCGGAAGGGCACATTCTGATCAATAGCGATTTCGAGCAGACCGTGCCGGTGATTCGCGCGTCGGTGGAAAAGTTGGGCTTCAAATTTACGGATATCAAAATCCTGCTCGGCAGCCACGCGCACGGCGACCACATGGAAGGCGATGCCCTGGTAAAAGAGCTGACGGGCGCGCGCGTCATGGCGATGGAGCAGGACGTTCCCGCGCTCCGCAAAATGACGCCCGGCAACAAACCGCATCCCATAGACCGCATCCTGCACGATGGGGATGAAGTGACTCTGGGTGGAACCACGCTCGTCGCGCATCTCACTCCCGGACACACCAAGGGCTGCACCACCTGGACTATGAAGGTGCGCGATGGCGCCCAGACCTATAACGCCGTCATCATCGGAAGCCTAAACGTAAATTCCGGATTTGTTTTGGTCGGCAATAAGGACTATCCGCAGATCGCAGCGGATTACGAGCACAGTTTTCAGGTGCTGCGCGCGCTGCCTTGCGATCTATTCCTGGGAGCGCATGGCAATTACTACGGCATGACTGCCAAATACGCGAAATTGCAGAAGAGCGGGGGTAATCCATTCATCGATCCGGCCGGCTACCGGGCCTATCTGGACGACCGTGAGCAGGCGTTCCGCAAGGAACTGACCGCCCAACAGCAGAAAGCTAAGCAGAGCAACTGAAGGAGGTAGCCTACACCTCCGTCGCATATGCCGTAGTGCCCGAAACCCTGCTGACGACGGCTGCGGTCGCGGCTCTCCCGCATGGTCCGTTATACTGAATAATCAACCAAACAGTTATCGAATCGATCTACGAAGGAGTTTCATGCAGATCTCCGCTACCCAGATGCGGCCCGGAATGGTGATTATCTTCAATAAGGAGTTGCATTCCGTCTTCAGTGTCAACCACCGCACGCCCGGCAATCTCCGCGGGTTTGTTCAGGCGAAGATGCGCAATCTGCGCAGCGGCTCGATGTTCGAGCACCGGTTCTCGTCGGAAGACCGCGTGGAGAAGGCCAATCTGGAAGAGGAAGAAATGGAGTACTTGTACGACGATGGCGAGTACTACTATTTCATGAACATCGAAACGTATGAGCAGATGCACCTCACCAAGGACCTGCTCGGCGATGCGCCGCAATACCTGATTCCGCAGTTACACGTGACGGTGGAGTTTTTTGAAGGCAAGGCGATCAGCGTGGAGCTACCCGCCACGGTGGATCTGAAAGTAATCGAGACCGAGCCGGGATTGAAGGGCGCCACCGTTTCCAATGTGACCAAGCCGGCGAAGCTCGAAACCGGCCTGGTGGTGCAGGTGCCGCCCTTTATCACCGAAGGCGAAATGATCCGCGTAAACACGGCCGAAGGGACTTACCAGGAGCGGGCGTAAGGGTTGGCAGGCGAGAGCGCCTGCCCCACTTTACTGGGCGAGCGTAAAGTTCACGTCAACCTCGGTCTCCACTGGAACTGGATTTCCGTTCAATAGGGTTGGCTGGTACACCCACTGGCGCACGGCTTCCAATGCCGCGGGAACAAGCAAGGGATGGCCGCTGATCACGTTGATGTTCTGCACCGTGCCATCCGCGGCGACTAGTACGTCCAGTTTCACGACGCCTTGGATGCGCGCCTGTTTGGCTTCGGCAGGATAGGCTGGCTTAGGTTGCGATACGATCTTTGTCGCCTGGACATTGCCGCCCACACGCAGTCTGGGTCCCGCTTTCGGGCCTTGTTGATCTTGCGCAGCCGGCTGAACCGCAGGGGCGATCTCTATCGTCAGGTCGCGGCTGGATTGCAGGTTTGTAGGAGGGCCGTTCATTGGAGTGCGGTAGGTGATGCTGGTCAGATGGCTGTCAAAAGCCTCGGCAGCCTTGGCGATACGGAGCGCATCGCCCTTGGCGAGAACATCGCCTGCGTGAACCGGGAGACGTGATAACAGTTCGATCCGTGCCTGACCGGAGATGCCGTTTACTACATAATTGCGCAATACTAAGCCGGCGAAGGGGTCTGGGGCCGGCGTGGTGGGAGCGGCAACCGTCGGCGCAGCGCCTGCCTGAAAACTTATCGTCACCTGATGAGATCTCGCTCCAGCATCCGCCTCGAAGTGCCATTGCAAGACCGATTGTAAGGCCGCTTTGCGCAATTCCTCAGGCCCGCTCAAGACCTGAACATCGGTGACGTCGCCGCTCGCATCCACGGCCGCTTGCACGGTCACAGTTCCCGAGACGCCCTGCTTGCGGGCGCTTTCCGGATAAAGCACGGGCGCGCGGTGCATGAGCGGCGCGCCGCCCGTATCCACCTGCACTCCGGGCGAATCGGTCACCGCGTCCGGCGCGGCCGAAAGCGGAAACGTTGCTGCAGCGATCCAGCAGGCGGCCGCCAGAATTCCCAAGGCCGCTGCGATAGAAGAAACCAGACGCGTTTTAGACATACGAACCTCCTTCAGAATCGAAACCACTCTCCGCTTCAGGTGCCGCTTGCGCAGGAATAGCGGCGCCGGCGCGAGATCGGGTTGAGTCCCTGCCCCGGCAATGGCAAGCAGCGCATCGACGTATGCATCGCGGGTGCGCGTTTCGGCAACCGCCAGCCGGTCTACTTCCTCTTCGCGGGCAACAGCGATTTCGCCCAGCAGCCACCAGATCGCCGGATGAAACCAGAACACCACGCGCACCATCTCCTCGGCCAGCGTGTAGAGCCAGTCGCGGCGGCGCACGTGCAGGAGTTCATGGCATAGGATGGCTTCCCGCGTAACCGGATCGAATTCCGGGAAGCGTGCGGGCAGAAGCACAACAGGCCGCAATACGCCGAACGTGACCGGGCTAGTGATGGCTTCCGAAAGCAGCAGCTTGGCGCCGCCGCGCGTGCCGAACGGGCGCGAATGGCGGCGATAGCGCGCCAGCCGCCACAGCCCCAGGCCAAGCCAACCTAAGCGCAGCACGATTCCTGCGGCAATTAGCCATAGCAGGGCCTCGCGCAGAGAGGGGAGGTGATGCGCCGCTCCCACCGCACGCGTTGCAAGCATCACCGTGGAAATCGAAACGTCGGCGCGGATGGCCTGCTGTCTCCAGGGCCGAACGAGCGGCAGCGCAAGCGAAGCAATGAGGGCCATCCGCCAATAGAACAGACGCGCTCGCGACGCGCGCAGACGCAGCAGCACCGCGGCCAGGCCCGCTGCCGCTACCACCAGCGCAATCTGAAGGCTCCAGGCTGCTAGATTATCGAGACTCATTGCCGCGCTCCTGCTTCTTGCGAAGTCTGGCGATCTCTTCCAGGTCCTTCGCCGAGAGATGATGCTCTTCCACCAAATGAACCAGCAGCGGCTCGGCCGAACCGTTGAAAACGCGGTTGATAAAGTCCCGCACCATCACGCCGATCACCTGCCGTTTGGGCTGCGCGGCGCGGTACAGGTACGCCCGGTCCTCCTGCGATTTCTTGAGAAAGCCCTTCCGCTCGAGGATCTTCATCATAGTCATGACGGTGGTGTAGGCCACTTTTCGCCGCTCGAGCAGCGCTTCGTAGACGTCGCGGACGGTTACCTGCTCCCGCTCCCATACGATTTTCATGATTTCCAGTTCCTGCCCGGTCAAGGTCTTGCTTCGAGGCCGCATACTAATTTATTAGTACTAATCGGATCGGGTGTCAAGAGGAATTTTGGGGAAGGACCGTTCCGTAGCGGTCGCGGCTCAGATTCCCGCGGTCGGCGGCAGGGTGCTCAGCCCAGCCCCGCCGATTCGTGGTAGATTTCCAGCACTTCGCGCGCGGTGCGCTCCCAACTGAACCGGCGGACGCGCTCGCGGCCACAACGGACGAGGTGGTCGCGCAGCTCCTCATCGAGCAGGACCTCTTTAATACCGCGGGCGATCTCAAAAACGTTTTCCGGGTTCACCTGCACCGCAGCATCTCCTACGACTTCCGGCAGAGAGCTGACGTTGGACGCCACTACCGGCGTGCCGCACGCCATCGCTTCGAGCGGCGGCAGCCCAAAGCCTTCATACCGCGAGACGAACACGAACGCCGCAGCCGCTTCGTAGAAGCAGCGGAGCGTATCGAAGGGCACGAATCCGAGAAAGCGCACCACCGCTTCGGCGCGGCTCTTGATTACGGCTTGCCGCACCGAAGGGTACTGCGAAATCGTGTCGCCGATGATGATGAGCCGAAGGTCTTTGTAAACAGGGTGCGTGGAAAGCTGGTCACGCACTACCGCGAAGGCCTCGACCAGGCGTGGCACGTTCTTATGGGGGCGGATATTTCCCGCATACAGAAGGAACGGGTAGTTGATCTGGTACCGCTCCAGAATGCGCTCGGTGGCTTCCCGGTCCGAACTGCTTTCGGAGAAAAGGAAACCGGGGTCGGGAGCTTCGTAAACCCGACGGATGTGGGCGGAGGGAATCTCGAGCAGATTGTGCAGATCCCGTTTGGTGGTCTCCGAAACGGCGATTACGCTGCTTGCCCGCAGCAGGCCGCGCCGGTAAAGGTATCGCCGCAATTTCACTTTGGTGGCCGATTCCGGGAAGTCGAACAGCAGGGTGGAAAGGTCATGAACCGTGACGACGTAGGGCCGGATCATCAGCCACGGCACGCGGTTCAAGGGAATGTGCACCAAATCGGGCGAGAGACTGCGCAGGAACACCGGGAAACCGATGTGATTCAAAGGGTGAAGGTCCGACATGTTGTAGACGGCCGCTCGAAAATTTTCGGGGAGGCCCGCCAGCGTGCGCGCTTCGGCCGGTCCGCTCACCAGGGTGTAGCGGTTCACATGATCGATAACGCCTAGCGCGTGAACCAGGCTACGGATATAGGTGCCGATGCCGAAGTCGCGGACGCGTCGCGCATCGATAACGATGTGGCTGGACAACGAAAATACCCTATTTCAGGGCTTCCGCGCGAACTTTTTCCCGTTTCCACGCGTACAGCGGAAAGCGCGCCGTAAGCGCCGTCACTTTCGCGCGAACGCCCGCAATCGCGGCGTCGTCGGAAACGTGCTGCAGCACTTCGGCGATCCACTCGCCCACCAGGCGCATTTCGGTTTCGCTGAATCCGCGCGTAGTCACGGCCGGGCTTCCCAGGCGAATGCCGCTGGGGTTGAGCGGCGGGTTGACATCGAACGGAATGGCGTTTTTGTTGACGGTGATGCCCGCACGGTCGAGAGCCTGTTCCGCTTCCTTGCCGCGTACTCCCTTGGAGAAGACGTCGACCAGCATCAGGTGATTGTCGGTGCCGCCGGAAACGACTCGGAATCCCGCGGAGGCGAGCGTTTCCGCCAGAGTGCGCGCGTTGGCCAGCACCTGTTTCTGGTAGGCCACGAACTCAGGAGTCATGGCCTCGTGGAAGCACACGGCCTTGGCCGCCATGATGTGCACCAGCGGGCCGCCTTGCACGCCCGGGAACACTACTTTGTCGATCGCCCCGGCGTATTGCTGCTTCGAAAGAATGATTCCGGAGCGAGGTCCCCGCAGGGTTTTATGCGTAGTGCTGGTGACAATGTCCGCATACTCACAGGGATTGGGATGCAGCCCTGCCGCCACCAGACCGGAAAAATGCGCCATATCCACCAGAAATATGGCGCCGACGGCGTCGCATATGGAGCGCATCCTGGGGAAGTCCCAAATGCGCGGATAGGCGCTGCCGCCGGCGATGATCAGCTTGGGCTTGTGTTCATGCGCCAGCCGCTCCAGCTCGTCGTAGTCGACGCGCTCGTCTTCGCGGCGCACATTGTACGCCACGACGTGGTAAGTCTTCCCCGAAAAATTGAGCGGGTGGCCGTGCGTGAGGTGGCCGCCATGCGCCAGGTTCAGGCCCATGATGGTATCGCCGTGCGAGCACACTGCGGCGTATGCCGCCTGGTTCGCCTGGGAACCGGAATGCGGCTGCACGTTGGCGTGCTCGGCTCCGAAGAGGCGCTTGGCGCGGTCGCCCGCCAGGTTTTCCACGATGTCAGTGAATTCGCAGCCTCCGTAATACCGCTTCCCGGGATAGCCTTCGGCGTACTTATTGGTGAAAACGGTTCCCGCGGCTTCCAGGATGGCTTCCGAGGTGAAATTCTCGCTGGCGATCAGCTCGAGCTGCGAGTGCTGGCGCTCGATTTCGTGTTGCACAGCTTCATAGACTTCAGGGTCGACTTCGGCCAAGGGCCGCGCCATGCGCTCTGCGGCTGTCATAGGAGATGCCCAAATTTTAGCATGCTAGAATTTGGTGGTCTTTCCCGGCGCCGATGTTGTGGAGTCACTTATTCATCCCCACTTTGCGCGAAACTCCCGCCGAGGCCGAAGTAACCAGCCATCGGCTTCTGTTGCGCGCCGGGTATATCCGCCAGCTCGCGGCCGGCATCTATAGCTATCTGTTCCTGGCGCAGCGCTCGCTATTGAAGATCCAGCACATCGTACGGGAGGAAATGGACGCCATCGGCGGGCAGGAAATGCTGCTGCCCGCGTTGCATCCCGCCGAAGTCTGGCAGGAATCGGGGCGCTGGGACATCATGGGCGAGAGCATGTTCCGCCTGAAGGACCGCTTCCGGCGCGATTTATGCCTCGGCATGACGCACGAAGAAGTGGTCACGGCGCTGGCGCGCGGCGAACTGCGCAGTTACAAGCAACTGCCGCAAATCTGGTATCAGATCCAGACCAAGTTTCGCGACGAGGCACGGCCGAAATCCGGCCTTCTGCGCGTGCGGCAGTTTCTGATGAAGGATTCCTATTCCTTCGATCTCGATCAGGCGGGCCTGGACGCGGCTTACGAAAAACACTACCAGGCTTACCGCCGGATTTTCGATCGCTGCGGCCTCCAATACATGGCCGTCGAAGCGCATTCCGGCGCGATGGGCGGCAGCCAGTCGCACGAATTCATGGTGGCTTCCGAAGCGGGCGAGGATTCCGTGGCGGTGTGCGCGGGATGCGGCTATTCGGCCAACCTCGATAAAGCGATTTCCCAGCCATCGCTGCCCGCGATGGATGATCCGGCGGGCGACTTAACACCCGAGCCGTTCCACACGCCGGGGCGCAAAACCATCGCCGAAGTTTCTGCGTTCACCGGCCTCCCCGAGACTTCGCAGATCAAAAGCCTGGTGCTGATGGCCGATGGAGAGCCCGTTCTAGTCTTGCTGCGCGGCGATCACCAGTTGGCGGAGCAGAAGTTCGCAGCCGTTTCCGGCGATCCGGAATTCCGCCCGGCTACCGCGCCCGAGATTCGCGCATACTTCGGCGCAGAAGCGGGATCGCTGGGTCCCGTGGGCGTGACGAACATGCAGATCCTGGCCGACCGCGCTCTGGCCGGACGGCGGAACATGATCGCCGGAGCCAACCGCGACGATTACCACTTGCGCAATGTCACGCTCGGGGAGGATTTCGAAGCCGAGCTCCACGACCTGCGGCAAGTGGCCGCCGGAGACGCGTGCCCCCATTGCGGGCGCGTGCTGGAAATCCGCAAAACGGTGGAGATCGGCCACATCTTTAAGCTCGGCTACAAGTATTCCGAATCCATGAGAGTGCGCGTACTGAACGCCGAGGGCAAAGAGATCACACCCATCATGGGATCTTACGGTATCGGAATCGAGCGCATTCTGACCGCCGCCATTGAGCTCGCAAGCGATCAGGACGGCATGGTGCTACCGATTTCGATCGCGCCGTTTTCGCTGGTAATCACTCCCGCAAACAACGCCGACGAGGCGCAAATGTCTGCCGCGCGGGAGATTTACGCCCAGTGCCGGGCGCTCGGTATCGACACGCTCCTCGACGACCGCGATGAGCGGCCGGGCGTGAAGTTCAAGGACGCCGACCTGATCGGAATTCCGTACCGGATTGTGGTTGGAAAGAAACTGGCGACGGGCAGAGTCGAGTTGGTGGAGCGCAAAACGCGACAAGTCACTGAGGTGCCAGTGGCAGACGCGGCGCGGGCGGTTGGCCGTCTCGCTCTGGCCTTGCAATAGCGAAACCGGCGCGCCTGCTCCAGCGGGCGGCGAATAGCCAATCACGCACCGCAGCGCTCACAGTCGCGAATGGGATAGTCAGTATCAGAGGGGCCAGCAGAAAGCCCCAGGCGTGTTCCTGGGGAACGTTCCACGCGATCGTCCAAACCGCCAGGGTTAACACGCGGGCGGAACCAGAGGAGCCGCGGGCGCGGCAATGGCCGGCCTTCAAGGCATCCAGAAATTCCTGTTGCTGGGAATCGCTGCCGCCTAACGGGATCTTACGCCACAACGCCGCCAGCGAATCCGCCTCGCCGTTAGATGCCGGCGGAATGTGGCCGTTGAGCGTCTCGATGGCCGGAAACCAATCTTCAAAAATGCCGAAATCGGCTTGTGCCCGGCTTCCGGTAAGTGCGGAAAATACCTGGTTGACGGCGTAAAGCCGGCCCCGCTCCTGGCAATAGGCAGCCAAAGCCGGAATGTCGTCGCGCCGCCGCTGCGGTTCGATGTGATCACGCTCTGTGATGTCGTACACGCCTACGTGCACACCATTACCGGAAGGCAAGGTGCAGGACACCTCCTCGCTCAGGAAAAAATCGGGTAGCGGCGCAGAGTCTCGACCGAGTCGATGGAATCGTGATCGCTTACGGTCACCAAACCTATGCCGCGCCGTTTGAGGGTTTCGTAAAGCGCTAACGGCTCGTTGTAACTTTCCCGGCAAAAATGCCGTGCCAGGGGAACACTACACATGCCACTGGCCGTCGTGTGTACGTGCAAATCGCAACGCATACTTACTTATTGCTCGGGATCGGTTACAGATTGAAAACAGAGATTAGAAGAAATGTTTGAACTTGGAACGTCGAGCCGCGGATGTAACTTTCTGCTTGACTCGGCCCCTGGGGCTGGGAGGAAGCTGTATCCAAGCGAAGGTTACTGAGGTATTTATGTCAGATTCGGGCACAATCACACTCACGGATGCTACGTTCGAAACCGAGGTCTTAGAGTCAAAGATTCCCGTATTGGTAGACTTCTGGGCGCAGGGCTGCGGTGGATGCCGCCAGATCGCGCCCGTCCTCGAGTTGCTGGCATCTGAGTATCTAAGTAGAGCGAAAGTCGGAAAGCTCGATGCGATCTTAAATTCTCAGACCGCGATACGATATCAGGTCCGAAGGTTGCCAACATTATTGTTGTTCAAAGGCGGTGCTGTCGTGGCGCAGTCAGTGGGAGTGATTGGGATGGCCGATTTACATAAGATGCTCAGTCAGCACATCTGATTCGCGGGGAGGACGCGCGGTTGAGCCAACTTTACCGCATGCATGAATTCGCCCAACGCGCGGGCGTTACGGTGAAAGCTTTGCGGCACTACGACCGCCTGGGCCTTTTGCAACCGCGGCGCAGTGGTTCCGGTTATCGGCTTTATAGCGAGAGCGACTTAGAGCGGCTGGAGCGGATTGCCGCGCTCAAGTTCCTCGGCGTTCCGCTCAAACAGATCAAGGCCGTGCTCGACCGGTCCGGAATGACACTTCCAGAAGCGTTGCGGCGGCAGCGGGAAGTGCTCGAAACCAAACAGCGGATGCTGGCCAGCGCAATCCGCGCGATTCAGGGTGCCGAGCAGGCCTTGTCCTCCGGCAAAGCGGCCGAAGCGGCGGCGTGGAAACGAATTATCGAGGTGATCGGGATGGAGAGTAACGTTGAGGCTATGAAGAAGTACTACAGCGAGGAAGCGTGGCTTAAACGAAAGCGGCACTACGAGCAGTGGCCTTCAGCGCACTTCGAAAACCTGTTCCGCGAGATCAGTGCATCGCTTGGCGAAGACCCCGCGAGTGAAAAGGTGCAGGCTCTGAAAACGCGCTGGTGGCGGAGGTTGAACGACACGGTAACGGGGGATCCAGCGGTGCAGGCAGGCGCGCTCGCCGCGTGGAATGACCGCGAGCATTGGCCTGCCGCGATGCGGGAGAAAGTTCAAAAGTTGCGCATCGAGAAAGCGATCGAATTTCTAGCGCAGGCCATGGCAGCATCCTGGAAGAAATATACAGCGTCGGAGGAATGGAGAAATCTGCCCGAACAGCGGCGTCGGCCGACAGAACCGTGGAATCAGTGGGTCCTCCGGATGCAGATGGCGCTCGAAGAAGAGCCGCCGGGCGAGAACGCGCGAGCGCTGGTCGTCCGGGTGATGGAACTTTGATGAGGTAGAGCGCTTTCCCGCTTCAACGTTCCCAGAACGCCGGCGGCTCGATCCCCAACGCGCGCAGATACACATAGCCCTGCCCCCGATGGTGAATCTCGTTGTCGATGCCGTACAGGATCGTGTTAATGCCCGAGTTTTCCCACTGGCCGAACGCTTTATCCACCTCGGCAAAGCGATGCGCGGGAATGGTTGGCCAGATGGCGTTGAGATCTTCGGTCGCCTTATCCCAAAGGCGTAGTAACTCTGCTTTCGTGCGCACCGAGCCGAGATCGGCGCCGAATGCTGTCCATTCGCCGGTGGCGACGCCATGGGCGATCGGCTCTGTCATCTTCAGAAATTCCTTGACCATCTCGGCAAACGGCCGCATCGATCCGATAGAAAAGCTAAAGAGTTTGTCTTCCGGAAAGGCCTCAATCACCCGCCGCGTCAGCCGGCGGTGGCCCTGCCAATGTTCCAGCAGCGCCTGGGAACCGAGAACGGATTGGGTTTGGGTTGGTGTCATTAGGCCAGATTAGAAGCCATTCGCGACAATTCGTGTCGTGAATTCGTGCCACCATAATTTTTATGTACGACCCCATCATGCGCGTCCTCACAATGCTCGAAATCCTGCAGGCCCGGGAACACGTCAGCGGCGCGGAGCTCGCAAGACGGCTCGAGGTCAATCCGCGCACCGTCCAGCGCTACATCGCGCGGTTGCAGGATTTGTGTATTCCGGTCGAATCGACGCGGGGAGTTGGCGGAGCCTATCGCCTCAAGCCCGGCTTCCGGTTGCCGCCCATGATGTTCACAGATGAAGAAGCCTTCGCGCTCACGCTGGGCTTGCGCGCGCTGCGGTACTTGGGGCTTTCGGCATTTGCTCCGGCGGCTGAAGGCGCCGCCGCCAAGCTGGGGCGCGTGCTCCCGGCTCCCCTGCGCGATAGTGCTAGTGCGGTCGAAGAAGTGGTTGCAATCGAGCCGGGGCCTTGGGTGATCTCGACTTCGGCTGAGGCGCTGATCCGGGTCTGTACCGCAATTCGCACGCGCCGTTCGGTGACATTTCAATATGAATCGCGCGAGCGACTCTGTTCTCAGCGTGAAGTTGAGCCATACGGCATCGTGCATATGGATGGGCGCTGGTACACGGTCGGCCACTGCCGTCTGCGGGAAGCGCTCAGGACTTTTCGGCTCGACCGAGTTTCCCGATTGGAAATCGGAGATCGAAAATTCGACCGGCCGGTTGGCTTCGATGCCAACGCCTATTTGCAGCGCTCCATGCCATTCGTGCAGGCAGGCTTTCGAATCGAAGTATGGCTCGATCTGCCGATTGAGAAAGCCCGGTCACATTTCGCGTGCCACCGCGTCATCACTGAGGAGGAAAATGGCGGCACTACTCTCCAATGCGCGCGCGAAAATCTGGAGCCGTTCGCGGCGATGTTGTTGACGCTCGGCTGCTCCATCGTAGTACGGCAACCGCAGGAGTTGGTGGAGACGTTCGACCGGCTGGCAAGGCGAGCGGCGCATGCGCTGCGACAGCCCGACTAGCCAAGAGCGCCAGTCAGGCTTAATCCGCTACGGCATCCAGGAAGCTCTGTGCGTCCGACTCGCTGATTTCTGGCAATCCCGGGGCTACGTTGTTCAGTTTGCCTTCACGCATCCATTGCTCCAGGCGGGCGACTTCGCCGAAAAGATGGTCGAAGGAGTCGACGATAAACAGCAGTGGCTGGTAGTGATCGATCTCGGCCCCCTGGTTGATTACCCATTCGAGTTGCAGTGGATAACGCTGCACTTGCGGAGATTCGATGGCGTACTGCAATTCGCCGTATGAGCTGAGCAGGCCGCTGCCGTAGGCGCAGATGCCGCCTCGGCCGCGCATCAGGCCGAATTCCACGGTGAACCAGAAGAAGCGCGACATCGCCTTGATAACGCTGACCAGGCGCCGGTCGCGCTCGTGGGGATCTGACGCTTCGCGAGTGAGTTCGGCAGCAGTGTGAGCGCAATCGCCAAAACGCACTAGAATATCGGCGAAGGCGCGCTCGGTATGCATAGGGACATGGCCGGCGACGTCGTGGAAGATATCGGGTTCCGGTAGATAGTCCATGCGGTCGGGAGGGCGAATCGTGACGGTGGTAGGAAACTCCCGGCGGCGGAGGCAATCGAAGAACAGAAACGCCGGGACGTAGCCGCTTACGGGTTTGGTTTGGAAACCGGTGAGCGGCTGCAGGCGGCGATTGATATCACTTAGACGGGGCACTCGACCGGTGGGAAGCTGCAAGGCCTCGATCCCTTTCAAAAAGTGATCGTTAGCATAGCGTTCCCACCTCGGCTGCATACGCGCGTAGAGTCGCCGCCAGGCTTCGTGGTTATCTTCCGAATACAGTTCGTATGGCTGCGTGATGTACAGCTCGCCGCGATGACGCGCTTCCTCAACGAAAGGGGCATGGCCGGTGGTTAGACTCGCCTCGATAACGGTTTGCGGCATAGCAGTTCCTTATCCCTGCCTTCAAACTACACCCTTTTCTTGAAAATGACAACAACCGTTAGGTGGTGCTTAATCCACAGTAGCCGAATCAGCAGGCGACGTATAAAATAACCCCATGTCGAAGTTCGCTAGGATCGTCACGCTCGCCGCCGCCGCGAACGTTTTAGGGGCTCAGCCGCTACGGGTGGATGACGAGGTTTTGAAGAAGGCGGGAACGCCCACCGATCCCCTTCCCGGAGCATGGCTCAGCTACGGGCGCTCCGAGAGCGAGATGCGCTACAGTCCGTTGAAGCAGATCGACCCATCAAACGTCGGCCGGCTGGGCTTGGCATGGACATATACGGTGGGCGCAGGCGGGGGGAATCAGGAAGGCACGCCGCTGGTTTGGAACAACACCTTGTATGGCATCACAAGCTGGAGCGTGGTGTTCGCGGTGGATGCGCGCACGGGAAAAGAAATTTGGCGCTGGGATCCGGAGATCAACCAGCAGGCAGTGCGGCCGAAGCTGTGTTGCGGGATTGTCAATCGCGGGATCGCGCTGTACCGGGGAATGATCATCGCGCCGGCGAACGATGGACGGCTGTTCGCGCTTGATGCGCTGACCGGCAAGCCGGTTTGGGAAACCCGCGTGGCTTACCCCCAAGACTTGTATACGATCACCATGGCCCCACGGATTGCGAATGGGAAGGTGATCGTCGGGATTTCCGGCGGCGACAAACCGACGCGCGGGTTCTTCGATGCATACGATGCCATGACAGGGCGACGCGAGTGGCGGTTCTACACGGTTCCGGGAGACCCCACGAAGCCGTACGAGAACGACGCCATGCGCGCGGCGGCGAAGACCTGGGGCGGCGATTTCTATAGGAGGGGTGGCGGCGGCGCAGTGTGGGATGGTGTGGCTTACGACCCCGAAACCAACCTGGTTTACGTGGGCACCGGCAACGCCGAACCGTGGGTGCAGAAGTTTCGTGGCGCGCAGCACGTGGACAATCTGTACACCTGCTCGATTCTCGCGGTGGATCTGGCGACCGGCCAGCTCAAGTGGCACTACCAGACTGTGCCAAACGACAACTGGGATTTCGATAGCGTGCAGCAGCTAATGCTGCTGACCCTGAACATCAACGGGCGCGAGCGCAAGGTGATCGTGCAGGCGGCAAAGGACGGTTTTTTCTACGTATTGGACCGGAAGACCGGCGAGTTTCTTTCCGCCTCTCCGTTCGTGAAAGTGACGTGGGCGACGGGGTTCGACGAGATAGGCCGGCCGATTGTGAACCCGGAGGCTTATTACGATAACGACGAAGTAGGCGTGTCGATTTATCCGACTGGCGGCGGTGCGCACAATTGGTCGCCGATGTCTTATAACCCGAACACGGGGCTGGTTTACATTCCAGCGTTCTATATGCCATTCCCGTACAAGGCGATGGACGAGCTGAAACCCGGATCGACGGGGTATTTGCGGCCGTCGGGGAAGCTGCGGGAATTATCGCCTTCGATGGGGCCTGAGACGCCGCAAGGAGTGCGCGGGGGCTTGCAAGCCTGGGATCCCGTGAACCGGAAGCTGGCGTGGCGCGCGGATGGCGGGGGCGGTATTGGTGGCGGAACGGTCACCACGGCGGGGAATCTGGTGTTTCATGTGGCCAACGACGGCTACTTCCGAGCCTATAGCGCGGACAAAGGAGAGAAGCTGTTTGAGCTGCAAATGGGGCGGACGGGCATGGGACCGCCGATCACCTACGAGGCGGATGGCAAGCAGTACGTGGCGTTTGTGGGCGGGTTGGGGCGCACGGCGAACACGTTTGGGCCGAATAATGCGCCAGTAGAGCATCCGCCGCTGCTCTTTGTGTTCGAATTGGATGGAAAAGCGGAGTTGCCGCAGGCAGCACCGGTTCCGCCACCGAACCGGCCGCCCGCGGAAGAGGCGCCGGAGCAGGTGACGGGGCCAGGGGCCCGTAAGGAAAATCCAAAGTAGTTCCATGATAACGGCTACCAAAAGCCGCAAAAAAGAGTTGTCGCCAAAACAACGGGAAGAACTACTCAGAACACTAAGAGTTCGTTTTGAAAAAAACGTAAACCGACATAAGGGTCTTGCCTGGGCTAAAGTACAAGCGAAGCTCGAAGCTAATGCCGCAAGACTGTGGTCACTCCATGAAATGGAGAGGACCGGCGGTGAGCCAGATGTGGTCGGTCACGATGAAAAGACCGACGAGTACATTTTTTGCGACTGTTCGCCGGAAACTCCGAAAGCCCGCAGAAATGTTTGCTACGACCACGAAGGGCAGAAAGCAAGGGAAAAGCAAGGGTTGCACCCGAACGGCAATGTTATTGATATGGCGGCTGCCATTGGCATTGAGCCTTTAACGGAAGAACAATATCGAGAGTTGCAAGAACTCGGAGAGTTCGACACGAAAACACAGAGTTGGTTGAAAACACCTTCCGATATTAGAAAACTCGGTGGCGCCATCTTTGCCGATCGCCGTTTCGGCCATGTATTTGTGTATCACAACACCGCGCCCTGTTTTTACAGCGGTAGGGCGTTCCGCGGCTCGCTAAGAGTCTAAATTTAGCGCAGAGGGTTTAGATGGGCATTTTGCGTTTCGTGAATTCGCGCCCGACGATGGCGGCGGACTCCGGCGCTTCCAGCACCATCGCACCCTGCCGGATCATGGCGGTGACGTTGGTTGCGTTTGAGCCCTGCAGGAATTTGACGTTATGTTTCTTGCACGAGTCGAGTACTGCCTGGCGCACCTTCGCCATTTCCGGGCGGGCTTCCGCAACCTCGGGGGAAGGCGGCGCTGGACGCGCCCCAGGCTGCATGCCCGCCAAGCCATAAAGCCAGTACGAGTGATCGCCCGGGCCGTATTCGGCGAAGGTCACGCCCTGCACACCGATCGTGGCGTCACAGTTGGGATCGGCGAAAGTGTCCTCTATCTTGACGCCAAAGATTAGCTCGCCGTTCGGATTCAGCGGCCAGAGATCAGCCTTGGCGCAGTATTCGGCCCCGCCCAGCCCCCAGATCTGGGCCGCGAACCCGGCGCTTGAGCCTCGCAGACCGCGCCGCGCTACTTTCGGCGTGGCATAGTCGAGAAACGGATAGCGGCAGCCTTCCTGAGCCAGCACCTCGATCGCCTTAGGATCGCGGGCATGGCAGATATGGACACCGTGGACGCCGGCATCGAGAAACTGAGTCATGATCCAGGTATTGGCGCGAGCGTAGCCCTCGTCCAGGCCAATAATTCCCGAGGTGACAAAGACGCACGGTGTGGCATGACCGCTGCGTGTAGGCCCGCCATCCCTGATGCCGCGCATGAATTCACGCAGTTGCGTGAAATCCATGGCTCCATGCTCGAAATCCACCGTGACGGCATCGGCGTAGGTGCGAGCCATTCTTATGCCCTGCGCATAGGGATCGACTCCAGGGCCAAGCCCCGCGCCGGTATAGTAAATCGGCTGATCATCTTCCCACAACTCGATCACTTTGTTGAGCCGGCGCGGCTTGTAATTATAGTCAACGCTGGATGGTTGCACACCGCTGGAAACAGGGGCAGGACCGCCGCGTCCGGCCGCCGGACCGCGACCCGCCGTGGCTGGTTGGGTCGCGCCATTTCGTGCTCGTTCCTGCCCCAACATTGTTCCGGCCGTCGCAAGACCGCCGACTGCTTTCAGAAAATTGCGTTTCTTGATGTCCATATGTAGTCCTCCTCTCCTCTCGTTTTGGTCCCGAGGTGCAATGGCGTTAGACCCCGAGATAAGTTATCACTTTTGGGAAATGTCGCAAATGCTAGGTGAGGGGGATCTCTACCACCGGCGCCTCACTCCGACCTCAGCGCCTGCACCGGATCCACACTGACGGCACGGCGCGCGGGAATCACTGCAGCGATCAGCGTAGCCAGCCCAAGAAGCAGTGTAGCCCCTGACAGCAGCAGCGGATCCCACGGCTTTACACCGAAAAGGCGGCTGGCGATCACGTGCCCTGCGCCTATCGCCGCTGGAACTCCCAGCGCCAGCCCGATGCCCACCTCCCAGAAGGCTCCGCGCAGCACCATGAGCAACACGGAGCCGCGGCCCGCGCCTAGCGCCATTCGCACGCCGATCTCGCCGGTACGCTGCTCCACACCATACGCGGTGATGCCGTAGAGGCCCACGGCGGCCAGGATAAGGGCGAGGGCAGCGAAAAGCCAACTCAGGCTGGCGATCATGTTCTCATGGGCGAAAGCGCCTTGAATCGCTTCGGAGTAGGTCTGGACATCATTCACTACGAGGTTGGGATCGACATCCGCCAGCGTATGGCGCACCACTGCCCCGAGCCCAGCCGGCTTGCCCGGCGCCCACACCACGACGGCGTATAGGTAATGCGACCACACTTCGCGCTCTTCCGTTTCGGGGTCCGCAAATTCCGTGCCCTGCGCCTCCGGAAGGAAATACATGGGCACGGGTCCACCCCCGGAATCGGCGTCGTGAGCCCCGAAATCCACGTTACGGGCGACCCCCACGATCTCGTACATTCCTTCGTTGTTCCCTGGAGTAGGACCGAAGTGCCGCCCGATCGGATTCTCCCTGCCGAAGAACCTTTTGGCAAAGGCCTCGTTGATCACGGCTACTGGGCGCCTACCCGCGTTGTCCTCGTCGATGATGGACCGTCCCAGTTCGATCCTGTCTCCGAGAATCTCGAAAAATCCCGGTGTGACACGGGTCCAGCCGCTTGTCCCACTATCCTCGGCTTTTCCCTCAATCCGGATATCATGAGGCCAAACCCACCCAGCTAACGGCCCCTCAAGCACGGCGCTGACCATCCGCACGCCGGGGATGGCGCGTAGACGATCTTCGATTTCGTGAAATAGAGGTACCAGTTGCTCTTGTTTAAAGTTGGAAATCTTCGGATCAATAGAGACCAGATACCGGCCGCTCGTCTCGAATCCGAAGTTCTGGTGCTCCAGATTGTGCAGACTCTGGCCGAGCATTGCCGCCGCACTTAGCAGTACGACCGATACAGCTGCCTGCACCGTCACCAGCATCTTCAGCGGCCAGCGGCGATTCCCTCCCGTAGAGCGACTCACTCCGCGTAGCGCTTCAATCGGATCAGCGCGCGACGTCCTCCATGCGGGTGCAATACCAAAGGCTACTCCGGTGATCAGCGCAACTCCCAACGCGAAGAGCAGCACTGGAATGGACGGCGCAGCATCCACGGGAACCCAATTGCCGGATGTCAGGAACGCAAGATGGAGCATGAGCCTGGCGCCCGCATACGCGACCGCGATGCCTGCGAACGCGCCGAATACGGCCAGGGCGAGGCTCTCGGCCAGCGCCTTCGATATGAGCCGAGCGCGCGAAGCGCCCAGAGCCGCGCGGAGCGCCGTCTGCGGCCGGTCCTTCAGCCCACGCGCCAGTAGCAAATTGGAGATGTTGGCGCAGGCCACCAGCAGGACACAGAAAGCGGCAAGCATCAGCAGCAGCAGATCGTTCTGGTATGTTTCCCGTATCATGGAAACACCCGCGCCGCCCGGTGTCAGATGCAGGGTCTGCCTCTGCCAGAGCGCCGTTTCCTCTGGTGTCATATCCGCCACATGGCTCGCCAACCACTGGCGCAACTCCACCTGGAGTTGCGCTTCAACGCTCTTCGGGTTCGTGCCCGCACGAATCCGTCCGATCACATCGAGCCACGCAAGCCGAGGATTCCTGAGGCGCGAAGTTCCGCCCGCGATCAGTGGTTCCGTCGCCAGCGGCAGCCAGAAATCGGGCATATCGGAGCCGGAGATCTTCGCGCCGAAGAAGCCGGGCGGTGTGACGCCCACTACTGTGAAGGAGTGGCCGTTGAGCTGGTAGCTCGCTCCAATCATCGACGGATCCGATCCGTACTTCTCCCGCCAAATGTGGAAACTTATCACTGCGACCGGAGGCGCACCTTCGTGGTCGTCGGCATCGGTAAGCGGCCGGCCCCTCCAGGCCGAAATGCCGAGCACAGTGAAGAAATTGCCGGAGACGTACTCGCCGGTGCGCGTCGCGGCTGGCTCCGGCGAACCGGCGCGCCGCACAGCCAATTCGGCGTTGCCGGTGCCGATCTGGAACGCCGCCAGCTCTTCGAATCCCGGAGTATCGGCGCGAAAAAGCCGATACGCTTCCGATGAGAAGAGGTTCCAGTCGTTCTGGCTGTATCGGGCTGTATAGCAGCAGCGGACCCCGCGGCCCACGCGCCAAAGCTGGCCGGGCCGCGCGACCGGCAGCGATCGCAGCATGATCTGCTGTAATAGGGTGAAGATCGCAGTGGTCGCGCCAATGCCCAGCGCAAGCGTTACGACTGCCGTCGCGGTGAATCCCCGCGATCGTCTCAGTTGCCGAACCGCGCGACGCAGATCCCGCAAGATCTCGTCAAGGGCCGGCGACATTTACTGGCCTGCCGGTCTGCCTCCCGGTCGTCCGCCGCGTCCGGCTGGTCCGCTCTGCGGTTTCGGCGTTCCGGCTTTTCCGCCTTTCGAGATGAGTAGGTCAGCGGTGTCTTTGTGGACGTCTCTGCGCTGGCCGCCGCGGCTGTTACCTTGGGCGACGCCCATGGCGTAATCGACGGCGGTGTAGCCGCGGCCGTCAGGTAGGTTGATGTCCGCGCCTTTACTCAACAGGTACTCGACGACTTTATTCCAGCCCCAGAAGGCAGCGCCTTGGAGCGCCGTTTGCTGCAAGCGGCCAACGCGGCCGTTGATGGCGCCGCCGTGGGAGAGCAGCAGGTCGAGGGAGGCGATGGAGCGCTCCTGAATGTCGGGCACGTAGTAATTCCCCCGCGTATCGGCATCGACCGAACCCATGCCGGAGGCGGCGACGGTGGGGGTCATACCGTCGTTATTGGGCAGATCGACCACAGCGCCATGATCGAGGAGCAGCTTGATGGTATCCACGTCCATCGCTTTAGCCGCGCGCAACAGCGGAGTGACTCCGATCTGCATGAGCATGCGATCCACGCCACGATCGGCGCCAGTGGAGCGGTAGGGTTGGAGGAGCTTCAATTGCAGGTTGGGGTTCGCACCTTTATCGAGCAGGAGGCGGACGAGATCGATGGGCTGGGTTTGATCGAGCGAAGGCTGGTCCGGCCGGCCGCCGTGAGGCAGGGTGTTGTAGTCGACGGCGAGATAAAGCGGGGTGCGCCCCCACCAATCCCAGCGATTGATGTTAGCTCCCTGATCGACCAGGTACTTTGCCACGTCGAAATGGGTATTGAAGACGGCCGATATCAGGGGTGTGACACCTTCGGGATCGGGCAAATCGAGCTTGGCGCCGTGCTCGACCAGGGCCTTCACACACTCCATGCAGCCTTCGCGCGCGGAAAAGAGCATGGCGGTCATCCCGCCTGGAGGACGCGGCTGGGCGCGCGGTTCGGAGCTGACGAGCGGAGTCATCAGATCGGTGTCGGATTTGGCATCTGGCTGCGCGCCGTGATCGAGCAGCAGACGCACCATAGCGCCCTGGCTGTTGGCCGCGGCCCACATGAGCGCGGTCTGGCCGCGCTGGGTTTCCTTGGTATTGGGATTGGCGCCCTTATCGAGGAGCAGCTTGGCAGCGGCGACATCGGCGGTGCGGGACACGATCATCAACGCAGTCTCGCCGTCCGCACCTGAGGCATTGGGATCGGCGCCTGCCCCCAGCAGCGCCCGAATCATTTCGGCATTCGCGTTTACGGCGGCTTCGGCCAAGGGCGTGGCGCCAAGCTGATTGCGTACGTTGGGATTTGCGCCGGCTTTCAACAAGCGCCCGACCAGATCGGCGTCGTTACCCTGGGCGGCCCAGAGCAGAGGCGTCGAGCCATCGGCTTCGGCCGCGTTCACATCGGCTTTCTTCGCGATCAAGTTGATGGCGGTGTCCCGCTGGCCGGCCTTGATGGCGCTGACAAGCGTCTCTCCGGCAAATACAGGCGCCGCGGCAACCGCGGCTAGCGCGGCGAAGTATACAGCTTTCATGGCGCTTAAACCTCCGTGATTTCGCCGGTGCTGTCGCCGAGCTTGTCTTGCGAGATGCCCACCCGATCGAGCATGGTAAGCAGCACGTTGGCAAGCGGCGTGTGATCGGGAGGAACGATGTGCTGGCCGCCCTTGAGCGTCTTCCAGCCACCCACGATGGATGTAGGCAGCGGGTAGTGGTTGTGCGCGTTGCTGTTGCTCATGTTGCTGCCGTAGAGGAAGAGCGAGTGATCGAGCATCGTGCCATCGCCGTCAGGCATCTTGGCGAGCTTATCGAGGAACTTGGCGAAGATTTGGGTGTGATAGGTCTGCACTTTCGCCAGGCGCTCCATCTTGGCCTCTTCGTTGTTGTGATGGGAGAGGGGGTGGAACGCATCGGGGACGCCGATGAAATTGTAGGTTTGGCCGCTGACTTCGGCGGCCACCATGAACGTAAATACGCGCGTCATGTTGGCCTGGAGGGCGAGAGCCACGAGGTCGAACATTAAGGGGAGGCGCTCATTGAACGGGTACAGACCTTCTTTGGGCGCGTCCGGGATGTCGACTTTCGAAAGGTCCCGCGCTTCCATCTTCTGAATGCGGCGCTCGATTTCGCGCACGCTTTCCATATAGTCGGAAAGGGCGGCTTTGTCGGATGGGCCGACCACGCTTTCTAACTGCTTCGTTTCGCCGGCGACCATATCGAGCAGGGATGCATACTGCTTGGAGAGGCGAGTGCGTTCGGCGGCGTTATCGCCCTGGCCGAACAGGCGCATGAACAACTTGCGCGGATCGACTTCCATGGGCAGAGGCGTGGTGGGACTGCGGAAAGAGATTGTCCCGGAGTAAGAGCAGCCGTAATCGCGGTCGCAGAAGCCGCCGCCGCCATGATTTTCGGTGGCTACTTCAAGCGAAGGCAGGGGCGTATCCTGGCCGATGTGCTGGGCGGCGATCTGGTCGATGGTCGTGCCGCCGTGCGCTTCCTGACTCATGGCTGGGTGGACGCAGGAGAGCCAGGTTCCGGGCGAGAGCGCATGCACCGGGCCGAGAGGCGCCTGGTTATCCAGATTGCTGAACACCGTGGTCATCGCCTTGTATTTTTCGAGCGGCTGGAGGATCTGGGGGAATTCGGCGATTTTGCCTTCACCCTTGGGAATCCACTTATCCCAGACTGCGCCATGCGGGAAGTAGATGAAGCCCATGTGAGGCTTGGCCTTGGCGGCGGTATCGGCCAAAGCGGTGCGCGCGGGAATCATGGCATCGAGCAACGGCAGCGAGAGAGCCGCCCCCGCCCCGCGCAGCACGGTGCGGCGCGTCAAGTGCTTTTTGGTGATGAACATTCGCTGGCTCCTTACTTAATATTGGCGGCCACTTGGGTTTGCGCAGGCCGCTCTACTCGGCTCGACTGAAATTCGGGTGATGCGATGATTCCCATTACAAGCGATGAGAATCTGTAGTTCTCGCTCCGGGCATCCCGTACGATCTTGCGGATGGCCGGCATGTCGTAATACTCGACCGTGCGGCCCAGCGCGTAGGTCATTAGCTTTTCGGTCATGGTCTGCACAAACTGATCGGAGCGTTTGAGCAGCGCGGCACGCAGATCGCTGGGACCGTTGATCGCAGTGCCGTCAACCAGCTTGCCACTGGTATCGATCAGAGTGCGGGTAAGGCGGTCCACAGCGCGGTAGCTGCCGATGGTATCGAAGTTTTCGAGCGAGAAACCGAGCGGATCCATCACGCCGTGACAGGCATTGCAGGTGGGATTGGCGCGGTGCAGCTCCAGGATCGCGCGGACGGTTTTCGGCTTTTCGCCTTCTTTGTTTTCCTTGAATGCCGGCACATTCGGCGGCGGGGGGGAGGGCGGCGTACCCAAAATGTTTTCCAGAATGTAGGAGCCGCGCAGGACCGGCGAGGTGCGGTTCGGGTAAGCCGTAACCATCAGGACTGCGCCCTTGCCCAGCAAGCCGAAACGGTTGGGGTCGGTGAGGGTGACGCGGCGGAATTCCGCGCCGCGGATGTTGGGAATGTCGTAGTGGGCGGCGAGGCGCTCGTTCACAAACGTGTAATTCGCGTTCAGGATATCGATGACGCTGTGGTCTTCGCGGAAGATGCTATTAAGGAACATCTTCACTTCCGTTTTGAGGGCCGCGCGGAGGGGTTTATCGAAAGACGGATAGGTGAAAGGATCGGGATCCATCGCGTCCATGTCGCGGATCTTAAGCCACTCGAAGGCGAAGTTGGTGGTCAGAGACTCGGCGCGCGGATCGGCGAGCATGCGGCGGACCTGGTGCTTGAGAACTTCGGGATTATTCAACTTACCTTCTTCGGCCACTTTGAGCAGTTCTTCATCGGGGAGGGTGCTCCAAAGAAAGAAGGAGAGGCGCGAGGCCAGCTCGGTTCCATTCAGGCGGAAGTTGCTCCCGGGTTGCGCATCGGCGGGCGGCGGCTCAACACGATAGAGGAACTTGGTGCTGGCGAGCATGGCCACCAGGGCGTTCTCAATGCCGGCTTCGAATCCGCCCGCTGTGCGGCCGTCATTATAGAACTGCATGAGGGGCGCGAGGTCCTTTTCGGTTACGGGGCGGCGGAAGGCTTCCGTGGCGAGGTTCGTGAGGATGCGGGAGGCGCAAGGGGCGTCCTCTTGGGGATCGGGAGGGCGGCAGACGAAGATGCGCGCGCGGCTGGGGGTATCAGCCGGATTGCCGGTGGGATTGAAGGGGCCATCGATATCGACCGCCACGGCAGGTCCGCGGATGCGGTTACTGGCGCCGCCATTGACCAGCAAGGCGCCTCCGGGAACGAGCCCCGTGCTGGCGTAACCGGTGCCCGCGGCGCCCGGGATGAATCCGAACAATTCGCCTTCGCTTTCGGCGAAGCTGTGGGCTCTGGCGGCGGCGACGATGGTATGGAGGCCGGCAGTGAGATGAGTGCGGCCCTTGGAATCGACAGGCGCACCATCGACGGTGAAGACCGGCGGGTTGAACGGCGCGCGGAATTCGTAGTCGCCTTCGTACTGGGCCAGAAACTTGCCGGTGACACCGGCGCGCGCGCCGGGAGGCAGAGGCACATCGGGGTCGACCGAGCGTAGTGTGTCCTTGGCTTCTTTGGGCGCGGGCGGTTTGCCAATGGCCTGCTTAACGACCGCGCGAGCGGCCATGATGTATTGATCGAGGAAAGAGGGCGAGACTTTGAGCGCATCCGCTATGTTGTCGAAGCCATCGCTGATGCCGTCGGTGGGGAGCAATTCGGCGGAATCGACGTCGATATCGAAGAGGTCGCGCATGGCGTTGGCGTATTCGGCGCGATTGAGGCGGTGGATGCGCACGCTGCCGGGATTGAAGTTGGCGGCGCTGGCTTTATCCAAAGCGTTTTCGAGATAGGTGGCGAGGGCGTTGACGGCGTCGGCGGGCGGGCGCGGCATGCCGGGAGGCGGCATCATGCCGCCGCGCAACTTGCGAATCGCGCGCTCCCAGATCAGAGCATCTTTTTCCGGATGGGTGAGGTCAAGGGTATCGAGCGCCAGATTCGCGGTTTTGAGCTTCTGGTTGTGGCAGACCGCACAGTATCGGTTGATCAGTGCCTGATTGGGGTTTGCCGGTTGTTGGGGGGCAGCATTCAGGAGCCAGGCGGCATTGCCGGCGCAGGCCAGGGCGAGCAGGAAGTTACGCATTCTCAAATCCGACCGGACTATATTCTATACTCTGAGAACGCCGGGGGAAATGACTCCAAGGGGCCTGGGGTAAGACCCGGCCAAACCCATTGTTAGAATGGACGTGAACGCGCCATGCGCACATTGCCGATGACGCCGCAGCACGTCTATTTTGACCATAACGCGACCACCCCGCTGGCTCCGGAAGTCACGGAGGTCGTAGTGTCGTGCCTTGGCCAGACGTTTGGCAATGCTTCAAGCATCCACTATTTCGGGCAGGCGGCCAAGCAGCGGCTGGAGGGGGCGCGGCGCTCGCTGGCATCGTTGATTCACGCGCATCCCGGCGAGATTGTTTTCACGGGCGGGGGTACGGAAGCGGATAATCTGGCGTTGCTGGGAGTCGCGCGCGCTTGGGCTGCGCGGCACGGCAAGGCGGGTCATGCAATCACTTCGACGATTGAGCATCCGGCGGTGCTGGCCGCTTGCGCGCAGTTGGAAAGGGAGGGTTTTGAGATTACGCGTCTTCCGGTGGGATCGGCCGGTATGGTCGATCCGGCTGATGTCCAAGCTACGCTGCGGCCGGAAACCGCCTTGATTTCCGTGATGCACGCGAATAATGAAACCGGCGTGATTCAGCCCATCGAGGAAATAGCGCAGATTGCGCGTAAGGCGGGCGTGCCGTTCCATGTGGATGGCGTCCAAGCACTGGGAAAGCTGCCTGTCGATGTGAAGGCGCTGGGCGTCGATCTCTACAGCATGAGCGCACACAAGCTCTACGCCCCGAAAGGCGTGGGCGCGCTGTATGTGCGCAAGGGAGTGCGCTTGCATCCGTTACTATTCGGCGGCCATCACGAGCGCGACCGCCGGCCGGGCACGGAAAATGTTCCAGGAATCGCCGGTTTTGGAACAGCGGCGCAACTGGCCTCCAGGCATGCGCCGGAAACCGGGCGGGTTGGCGAGTTGCGGAACCGGCTGGAAGAAGCGGTGCTGGAGCGTATTCCGGAAACCGGCGTGAACGGACACGGGCCGCGCGTGCCCAACACGACCAACATTTTTTTCGACGGCATTGATGGTGAAGCATTGGTAATCGCGCTCGATCTGCGAGGCTTCGCCGTATCTACCGGCTCAGCCTGCTCCAGCGGCGCCGTGACGCCTTCCCACGTGTTGACCGCGATGGGGCTACCGGCTACTCGCGCGCGCGCCAGCATCCGGTTCTCGCTGGGTATCGGGAACACAGCCGAACAGGTGGATGCACTCACAGGCGCGATCGAGGAATCGGTTGTCCACCTGCGCCGGATTTCCGTCCATGCCTGAAGCGCCCCGGCTCGATCAAACTATAGCTGTCGCGATGAGCGGCGGAGTCGATAGCTCCACAGTCGCCGCGCTGCTCGCCCGCCAGGGCCGGCCCGTGGTGGGCCTGACGATGCAGTTGTGGAACCAGCGGCGTCTCCCCGAACTTGCGCCGGAGGGAGGGGTTACGGGCCGCTGCTGCTCGCTCGATGACGTCTATGATGCGCGCCGCGTAGCCGAACAGATCGGCATTCCGTATTACATCGTTAACTTCGAAGAGCAGTTCGAAGAGCGGGTAGTTGCGCCGTTCGTCGCGGACTATCTGGCCGGCCGCACGCCCATTCCCTGCACACTGTGCAACAACTACATCAAATTCGAGCGTTTCCTCGAACTCGCGGACGCCGTGGGAGCGGAGCAGATCGCCACCGGGCACTACGCGCGTGTGCGGTACGCGGATGGACGATATCAACTGCTGCGAGCCGTGGATACGACCAAAGATCAGACTTATTTCCTGTTTGGCTTGACCCAGGACCAGCTTGCGCGGACCCAGTTTCCTCTGGGCGGAATGACGAAGCCGGAAGTGCGCGAGCTGGCCCGCAGCCTGGAACTCGCAGTGGCTGCAAAGGGCGATAGCCAGGAAATCTGCTTCGTCCCGAACGGCGATTATGCGGGTTTCCTGGAGGCATACTTGCGTGAGCGCGGCCGCCCACTGCCTGCTTCGGGCGGCGCAATCCGGAATACCGCGGGCCAGACGCTGGGTACGCATCCAGGCGTCCATCATTTCACGGTGGGCCAGCGCCGTGGGCTGGGAATCGCAGCGGGCGAGCCGCTATACGTCATCCGCACGGAGCCAGAGTCGCAACAGGTGGTGGTGGGCGCGGAAACCGAACTCCTCTGCTCGCGGCTATTCGCCCGCGACGTCAATTGGGTCTCCGTCGCGCCGATCCGTGAAGCTGTGCGCGCCCAGGTGAAGATTCGCAATAAACACGTGGCTGCGCCGGCTTGGATCGAGGCCGATTCGAGCGGCCGCCTCGAAGTCCGCTTCGACGAGCCGCAACGCGCCATCACCCCAGGGCAGGCAGCGGTTTTCTATCAGGACGAACTGGTGCTGGGAGGCGGCTGGATCGAGCGCTAACCGCGCGGCGGGGCGCCTTCCTGCGCAGCGGCATGCTGCATGGTTGAGCAACACGGTCAAGCTGGTTACCGGAGAGGGAGAATGGACGCTCCCGCTCCTGCAAGCGGCCGGTCGCGATTCCGCGATATTGGCGAATTCGCGCTGGCGTGGGCAGTGCTCGAATCGCTCGAATGGATTCCCCGGCCGTTGGCAGATAGGTTGGCCGGGGTTTATCTGCGCCTGGCCGATCGAGCCATCCCGCGGCTGCGCAGCGTAGCCGAACGCAACCTGGCGCTCGCACTGCCTGAACTCGACCCAGCGCGGCGCGCAGCAATCATCGGCGGCGTCTTTCGATCGATTGCGCGCCTGCTGGTGAGCGTGGCGAAATTCCCTTCTATTCGGCGCGAAAATCTCGATCGCTGGATCCGGTTCGAAGGCTACGAACACTTCGAGAACGCCCGCCGCGCCGGGCGCGGAGTGCTGTTCGCGACGGCGCACCTGGGCAACTGGGAACTGAGCGCGTACGCGCATGCGCTGGTGGCGGAACCGCTGGATATCGTGGTGCGGCCGCTCGACAATCCGCTGCTCGATCGCCTCGCGGCGCGACGGCGGGAGTGGTCAGGAAATCGTCTGCTTTCCAAGCGGGAGCCAGCTCGTCCTATTCTGAAGGCCCTGGCGGCGAATCGGGCAGTGGGAATATTGATCGATCAGAATGTGTCCGCCGAATCCGGCTTATTCATCAATTTCTTCGGAATCCCCGCCGCTACGGATTCCGGTTTCGTGCGCATAGCGGCGCGCAGCGGGGCGGCGGTAATTCCCGGATTCGCGCTATGGTGCGAAAAAGAGGATCGGTACGTGCTGCGATTCTACCCTCCGATTCCGATCAGCGGCGACGCGCTGCGCGATACGCAGGCGCTCCATAGCGTGCTCGAAGCCGTAATCCGGGAGTATCCGGAGCAGTGGCTGTGGATTCACCGGCGTTGGAAGACCCGCCCGGCGGGGTTTCCCTCGTTGTACGAAGAGGTACGTGTTGGTACTCAGGCCCTGTAGTATTCTGTAGCCGGAATCCATGAAACCTTTCGCCCGCTCACCGCTGCACAGCACTGTCTTTGCCCT
Source organism: Bryobacteraceae bacterium (assembly GCA_036557125.1). Taxonomy (GTDB): domain Bacteria; phylum Acidobacteriota; class Terriglobia; order Bryobacterales; family Bryobacteraceae; genus PSRJ01. The sequence goes on from DATBID010000324.1 coordinate 43,196, forward strand.
GCTCTTGACGGCTCTGGCGGTGCTGCTGTCGGTAGTGTTTGGTCCTTACCTGGCCGATCTGGACTTTCTGTTTTTCGTCGGCGCGATCTGGGCCAGCGCATGGTTTCACGGCCGCGAAGGCGGCATCTCAGCCACTGTGCTTTCGGCTGGTGTTTTCTTCCTTTACTATTTCACCTCGGGAGCGGATCACGAAACCGTTCCACTGAGGCTTTTGCGCATCCTCTCGTTGGTGGTTCTCGGCCTGTTCGTCACCTGGCTTACAGCCGCCTGGCAGGGCAGCCGCAGGCTGCTGTTTTCTACCCTTTCAAGCATCGGGGACGCAGTGTTGGCCACCGACCGTGAGGGACGGATCACCTTTATGAACCCGGTTGCAGAAACTCTCACCGGCTGGCCCGCGGACGGAGCGCGCGGCAGAAACGTGAAAGAGGTGATCCGCCTGATTGATGCGCGAGTGCGCGAACCGATCGAAAACCCGCTGACGCGCGCCTTGCGGGAGCGCGTGATGGTGACACTGACGGAAAGCCCGCTGCTCTTGTCTCGCGGCGGCGCCGAGGTTCCCATCGAACAGACGGCAGCGCCGATCCGCGAGGCTTGGGGGGAAGTGCGCGGCGGCATCCTGGTATTCCGCGATATCAGCAAGCGCCGGCAACTGGAAGAGCAGGTGACGCACGCGCAGAAAATGCAAGCCGTGGGGCGCCTGGCGGGCGGCGTGGCAGGCGATTTCAACAACGTGCTGACCGTCATCACCGGGTACGCGGAATTGTTGCGCGCCGAGATCCCCGCCAACCATCCGTTGCGCCGCTTCGTGGAGGAGATCATCTACGCCGGCGAACGCGCGGCTGCTCTGACGCGCCACCTGCTCGCCTTCAGCCGCGGGCCTGCCGCGCAACCACGCGTGCTCGATCTCAACGCCATCCTCAACGATATGGAGCCGATGCTCAAGCGGCTCTTAGGCCAGTCCATCGAGCTGGTGCTGCTACCCGGTTCCAACCTGGGACGGGTTGCGGCCGACTCGGCGCAGCTCGAGCAGGTGATTATCAATCTCGCAACCAACGCCCGCGACGCCATGCCCGATGGCGGCAAGTTCGTCATCGAATCGGAGAATATGGAACTCGATGCGGAGAACGGGCGCAACCTGGATCTGGCGCCGGGGCCATATATTCTGTTGGCCGTGAGCGACACCGGCAGCGGCATGGACGCCGAAACGCGTTCGCGCCTATTCGAGCCGTTCTTCACCACGAAAGACCCCGGAAAGGGCAGTGGCGGGCTGGGGCTGGCCACGGTATACGGAATCGTCAAACAGTGCGGCGGCCAGATCACCGTGTATAGCCAGCTCGGCTGTGGGACGATTTTTGAAATTTATCTGCCGCGCGCCGCCGAAGCGGGCGAACCGGTTCAAAAGAGGCTCTCGCCCAAAGGCTCCGAGACTATTCTATTGGTGGACGATGAAGACGGCGTGCGGCAGCTCGTTTGCGCCGTCCTCAAATCGAACGGCTACGACGTCCTGGAAGCCAGCAACGCCGGCGCCGCTCTGGCTACCTACGAGAAAAACAGCCATAAAATCAATATGGTGCTCACCGACGTGGTAATGCCGCAGACGAATGGCTTCGATCTCGGCCGCCAACTAGCCTCGCGCAGTCCAAGCCTGAAGATCTTATACATGTCCGGGTACCGTGACAACCCCGGAGAGGCAGTCGCCGAAACGCCGCGCGCGTTTCTGCATAAGCCCTTCACGCCGGATGTCCTGCTGAACAAAGTGCGAGAGGTGCTGGACGCGGCATGAAACTCCTTCTGGCTGCTCTCCTGATCTCCACTTGCCTCTGCGCCGCACCGCCCATACCGTTCAACTCGCAGGTAACTGGCTCAGGGCCGCTACGCGTAACATCTTCGGCGGATACCGTCACGGTCGAATGGCCGGATGCCACGGGCCGCACCTGGCGCGCGCAATTCTCGCTGGATCGGGACAAGCCCCTCATTACATCCATTAGTCTCCCCGGCCGGGAGCCTGTCATCCGCGACGCTACGCCCATCTACGATGGCGAGTTCGGCCATCGGCGGGGCGGCTGGGACGAATTCTTCGACAATCCCTACCTGGCGCCAGAAGGCACACGGCGTCATCCCGGAGCACTCGAACTTACTTCCGGTCGCGCGCGTTCGGTCGGCGACCGCGTCGAAGTTTCCTTCGATTCTTTCCGCATGGGGCCCTTCCAGGGAGATCTCACTTTCGCCTTCTACCCCGGCAGCCGTCTCATCCAGATGGAAGCAGTCGCATCTACCGCCGAAGACAACCTCGCCTACTACTACAACGCGGGCCTGCTGATGTCTGCCCCTTCGAAGGCCGGTGACGTCATGAATACCCAGGTATCCTACTTCGATACCGCCGGCCAGTTCCAAACCCTACGCTCCTCGGGCCCCGAGCGCAATCCTCTGAAAGTCCGCTACCGCGCGATTGCGTTGCGCACGCCCGGCGGAACCGTCGTGGCCTTTCCGGCGCCACATCAATATTTCATGCCGCGCGATTTCTCGACCAACCTGGGGTTTACCTGGCATCTCGCCTGGCGCGGGCAGGCCGCGATCGGCATTCGCCAATATCCCGATGACAACTCTCCCTTCTATCCCTGGATGAACGCGCCGCCGGGCACACAACAGCGGATGAGCATTTTCCTCCTTGTAGATGATCGGGACGCCCGCGCCGCACTCGCGGACACGCTGCGCTATACCCACGGCGACCGCTTCCCGCGCCTTGAGGGCTACCGCACCCTGACTTCGCACTGGCATCCAGATTTCACCGTGCAGGCTGTCGAAAACGGTCCGGACTGGGCGCCTCCGTTCAAACCCGTGTTTAAAGCGATGGGCGTGGATGCCGTGCTCATCTGCGACTATCACCTCGAAGGCCACCCCGATTCGCTCGAACCCATTCGCTTGCAGGAACTGGCTGCCTTATACAAAGCCACGCGCGCGCAGTCCGATGCCAACTTCCTGATCGTTCCCGGAGAGGAGCCGAACGTGTGGCTCGGCGGGCATTTCGTCGCTGTATTTCCCAAGCCCGTGCTGTGGTTCAAGCAGCGCCCGAAAGGCACACCGCTCAAAACCATCGACCCCAAATATGGAACGGTTTGGCACATCGGCAGTCCCGAAGAACTCATGCAGATGGTGCATGAAGAAGGCGGCTACGTTTATGAGGCGCATCCGCGCACCAAGGGCTCGAAGGGTTTTCCGGATGCTATCCGCAACTCCACATGGTTGCGCGACCCGCGCTATCTCGGCACAGGCTGGAAAGCGCTGCCCGCCGATCTATCTTCCCCGCGTTTAGGCGAGCGAGCGTTCAAAGTCCTCGATGACCTGAACAACTGGGGGCTCCACAAGCTCTTCATCGGCGAGGTGGATCTGTTTCAGGTCGATGGCACGCACGAACTCTACGGTCACATGAACATAAACTACCTGCACCTGGCGCGCCTGCCCGATTTCGATCATTACGGAGAAGTGTTGCAGGCCATGGCTGCCGGCGATAGCTTCATCACTACGGGAGAAATTCTGCTGCCGCGCGTGAAATGGAATTCTGCGGAGGCAGGCAAACTCTCCGTTGACACGGACGCCAACTGGACTTTCCCCCTGCGTATGGCGGAGATCGCTTGGGGCGATGGAACACGGACCGAGCGGAAAATCATCCCCATCGATAGTTCGCGCGAGTTTGGCAATTCCACCTTTCACTGGAGCACCGAAGCTCCTGGCTGGAAATGGGCGCGGATAGCCGTGTGGGACGTAGCGGGCGATGGCGCGTTCACGCAGCCTA
>DATBID010000325.1:0-2360 GCA_036557125.1 Bryobacteraceae bacterium
ATGTTATCGATCTCCCGATCACGCTCCGGACTCTTACCCAGCATGATGTTCGGATTTTCCGCCTTGGTGATGTAAGAGGAGCTCAGAGGAAGCGGTACTGCCGCCAGGGTAATACCGCGCGACTCTACGCGCTCGCGAAGGCGGCTGAGACCTTCGACTGACCAATTCTCGTCGAATGCGCGAGAGGGCTCGGCGCTACAGATGTGATTTACACCAAGCGCGGCGAGTACTTTCAAACTCGCGTCATCCGACCAATTCTGGTTGCCCAACTTTATCTTTCCGGAACCCGCCTGGGGAGGCGGCTTCCGAGCACCGTCTATGGCGGGCAATTGCAATAAAGCGAAAGGAGCAGCGGCAAACTTGGTAAACGTACGGCGATTCATGATCTTTTGTTTACGGACCCACCGATTATGCTAGTTGAGATCTGATGAGGATTTCCGAACTTAAACTGCACTCGATTGCCATAGCGGACCCGCCGCTTCGGAGTTCGTACGGCTTACATGCACCCTGGGCTCTTCGCACCATTGTGGAACTCGAGACAGACGATGGTCTAACCGGAATTAGCGAAACCTACGGCGGCGAAGCGCCCCGTGCCGCACTGGAAGCCGTTCGGGAACGCGTGTTGGGCATGGACCCTTTTCGCCTGGCAGAGCTTTGGGAAGAAATGAATGCCGGGGCGAAGCCAGGACAAGCCAACACATCGGTACCGGGAGGGCGTTCTCAAACCTGGCTTGTACCCGGCGAGAACCCGTTGGATCAGAACGCGCGCACCTTCGCCGTCATTGAGATTGCCTGTCTCGACATCATCGGGAAGGCGGTTGGCCGGCCGGTTTGCGATCTGCTCGGCGGGAGGGTGCGCAACGCGGTGCCGTTCTCTGCCTATCTTTTCTATAAGCATCGCGGTGGAGGCGGGGACAGTTATCCGGACGAATACGGCGAGGTATTAAGTCCGAAGGCTCTTGTTCGCGAGTGCAAGCAAATGGTGAGCCGGTACGGCTTCAAGGAGATCAAATTGAAGGGTGGCGTGCTGGACCCGGAGATTGAGATCGAATCCATACGGGCGCTGCGGCGCGAGTTCGGAGCAAACGTTCCGCTCCGCATCGATCCGAATTGCGCCTGGTCTGTGGATACATCGGTGCATGTGGGCGAAGCACTGAAGGAAGAACTTTCGGGAGGAGGATACCTGGAAGACCCGTGCGCCGGGCTGGATGGCATGGGCGCTGTTCGCAAACGGCTAGTGGAGCGCGGCATCCGGACTCCCTTCGCCAGTAACGTCGCCGTGACCTCTTTCCCGGACGTGCCGCGCGCACGCGATCTTGACGCCGTTCAGATCGTGCTGTGCGATCCCCATTATTGGGGCGGGCTGAGGCAGGTGCAACTGCTTTCGCATCTCTGCTCCGTATTGGATATGGGGCTTTCGATGCATTCGAACAGCCATCTTGGTGTGAGTTTGATGGCAATGACACATGTTGCCGCAACGTGCCCGAACCTTACGTTTGCCTGCGATACGCACTATCCCTGGCAGACCGAGCGGGATGAAGTCGTGGCCGGTGGGCGCATCCCTTTCGTGGAAGGTTGCGTGGTCATTCCCGAGCGGCCTGGCCTAGGCGTGGAGCTTGATTACGATCAGGTTGCTCGCGGCGAAAAACGATACGCCAAAATTCCGTTTCGAAAGCGCGATGACGAAGCCGAGATGCGCAAGCATGTCGATCCCAATTGGAAGCGGCTGCTTCCGCGATGGTAGAAGCAGATCGGGTCGTAATCCTATACTGGTCGCTGTGTCGCACCGCCAGTTCGCCGCTAATTTAAGAGGCGTTTTCGGGTTCCCCGTCACGCCGTTTCGAGCTGATCTGGCGCTGGATCTCGACGCGCTGGCACGAAACGTCGATGAGATGGCTTCTTACGCGTTCTGCGGGCTCGTCGCGGCCGGTGGAACAGGCGAGGTCTATTCACTAACACCCGACGAAGTGGAAGCCGTGGTTCGGACGACGGTAAAAACGGTGGCGGGACGGATGCCAGTGGTTGCCGGGACTGGATTCAACGCTGCTTTGGGCGCCGACATCGCACGCCGCGCCGAGCGGGCGGGAGCTGATTCCATCCTGGTTCTGCCGCCCTATTATGTACTCAGCCCGGAGGCAGGACTCTTCGCGTATTACAAGAGCATTGCCGATGCCACCTCGTTACCGTTAATGGTCTACAGCCGGGATTGGGCGGTCTTTACACCGGAGATGGTGGCGCGCTTGTGTGACCTGGTTCCAACGCTGGTGGGCTGGAAGGACGGGCAGGGCGATATGCGCCGCCTGCAGCGAATTATGAACTACAATGGCGACCGGCTCGCATGGTTCGGCGGGCTTGGCGAC
>DATBID010000326.1:0-5228 GCA_036557125.1 Bryobacteraceae bacterium
AAGCCACGCGCGATAGCGTGCTAGCGGCGCACCGGCCAGATGCAGAGACGGCCGGTACGCCCGCGGAGCCGCCACCGGCCGCGACCTCCGCGCCGTGTCATGACGCAGCTCGCGGTGTTCCTCGATCCGGCCGCATTCGGATCGATATCCCAATCCCGCCTCCGCCCTACCTGGACCGCAAGGTACGCGACGTGCCGCAACTGGCTGAGGTCTGGAGCTACATCAATCCACATATGCTGTACGCGCGCCACTTGGGATACAAAGGCAATTTTCCTAAAGAGCTGGCGGAGCACCAGCCGAAGGCGCTGCAACTGTTCCATCGTGTAGAGGAAGTGAAAGAGGAGGCGGCCCGATTTTTGAAGGTAAAAGCCGTGTGGCAATTCTTTCCGGCCGAGCGGAGAGGCAACGCGATTGCCCTCTTCCGGCCTGGAGCGGAAGCGCCGCTGCACATATTCCGCTTCCAGCGGCAGCCGCGGGAAAACGGGATTTGCCTGAGCGACTACATTCTGGACGGCGATGGCGGACGCGATCACCTGGCGCTCTTTGTGGTGACTGCGGGGGCAGGCATCCGCGAGAAGGCTGAAGAATGGAAGCGCAGTGGTGAATTCTTTCAGGCGCACGCGCTGCAAGCGCTGGCTCTGGAGACCGCCGAGGCCTGCGCCGAATGGTTGCACCGTCGCATTCGCGAGGATTGGGGCTTTCCCGATCCGCCCGCTTTAACCATGCATGATCGCTTCACCTCAAAGTATCGCGGCAAGCGATACAGCTTCGGCTATCCCGCTTGTCCGAACCTGGAGGATCAGCAGGGATTGTGGAAGCTGCTGTATCCGGATGAAATCGGCGTGGCCCTCACAGAAGGGATGATGATGGACCCCGAAGCGAGCGTAAGCGCGCTGGTATTTCACCATCCCGACTGCGCGTATTTCAGCGTGGAGGCAGAAGCGGGAAGGTAGACGAGCGGACGTTTACGCGGTCCCCGCCTGTGGCCACCTGGTTCTCCGGCAACGCCGCGTTCTCGAAGACGCGCTTACGAATGGCGCGCAAGCGGGGATCGGAGCGAAGGCTATCGAACTTGGGGTCCACATCCATCAAACCGAGCAGCGCGGAGTTCTCCTCAACGGCGCGGTGCATTTCGGCTATAGCTTCCTCCCGCCGGCCAAGAGCGTCGAACAGCAGCGCCATGTGGTACGCGTCAACGTATTCCGATTCGCGGACCTGCTGTAGCCCCTGCAGAATCTCCCAAGCCTCGTCAAAGCGCCGCAGCTCAGCCAGGCACTTGGCTTCGAGCGCTCGAATCCAGGTGGGGTCGGGGTATATCGTCCAGGCGAAACGATACTGCGCGAGCGCCTCTTCGAATTGCCCGGAATATTCGAGGGCTTGACCGTAGAACGCGCGGCTCAAGTGGAGGTAAGGGTGTAAATCGACGGCCTCCTTGCCGAGGGCGGCCGCTTGATCGAACTGGCGAAGGCAGATGCGGAGCAAGACTTGCGCAGCGGGAAACACGGGCCACAGCTCGTCGGCATCTTGGGCCTGTGAAGTCAGAGCCAAGCCTTCTTCGAAGCGGCCCATGAACACATAAAGCATCGCGAGCGACGCATTGATGTTGGCGGTGCGGGGCCGCTCGCGGCGGGCCTCCAGCAGTTCGACTTCGGCCTCGGCAAACCGCCGCTCAAAGACTTGCAGGCCCAGAGCGCGGTCGCTGCGCAGTTCGGGCGTCAGGCCGCCCAGTGCGACCGCTCGCTGGTGCGCTTCGAGGAAGCGGGGGTACATTTCGCGCGGCGGGCGCATGCTGTACGTGCCCAGCTTCAGGTAACAGGAGGCGATCCCTTCGTAGGCGCGGAAGTCCGCCGCATCGTATCCTGCGGCGCGCTCGAAACAGCAAAGCGCTTTTTCGAGGCCTTCGCGGCTTTGCCGGTTCCAGAAATGCCAGCCCTTGCGGATCAGGTCATCGGATTCCGGAACATCCAGGCGGTAACCAAGTTTCGGCCGGTAAGCGATCCAATGCCCGTACTCGCCGAGCACTTTTTTGACTTCTCCTACTGTAACCGCAACCGTGTGCCGGGAAATCACGTTTCCGTGCCAGGCCGCGCGGATCATCTCCGGATAATCGAGATAGCGGCCGGAGTGTTGGAGCAAGGCACGGAGGGCATGCACTGCCTGGGGCCGTAGTTCGAGTGGGGCGCCATCGCGCGTCAAACGGTTCGCCTCCACGTCAAGCGAAAACGGCCCGAACGTGATCTGTTCCCCCAAAACGCCCCCCGGTCGCACCCCAAGCTAAAGCTCCGCTTAGAGCGACTTGAGTCTATCATAAAGCGCCCCTGGTAAAGGGCGTGCTTCGAGCATCAGTCTTTGGGAGCGCGCGCCAGTTGCTACAATCGCTCTGATGGCCAAGGAAATCTACGCGGCATTCGATACGACGGAGGGTAGCTTCAAAGTAAAACTCTTCGCCGAGCAGGCTCCCCAAACAGTGGAAAACTTTGTGGGCCTGGCCGAGGGTACCAAGACCGGCAAGCCGTTCTACGACGGCACCGTTTTTCATCGGGTGATCGACGGCTTCATGATCCAGGGCGGCGATCCCACGGGGACCGGACGGGGAGGGCCAGGTTACAAGTTCGGTGATGAGTTCCATCCTTCGCTGCGGCACTCGAAAGCGGGAATTCTTTCCATGGCCAATGCTGGGCCTAACACCAACGGCAGCCAGTTTTTTATTACCGTCGCGCCCACGCCGCACCTCGACAACCGGCACAGCGTATTCGGGGAAGTGGTGGAGGGCTACGACATTGTGGAGAAAATCTCTAAGGCGCCGCGAACTTCTCAGGACCGGCCGCACAAGGAGATCCGCATCAACTCGGTGAAGATCGAGAGAACATAAGGCGTGCGCCTGGCGATCTTTGGCGGCACGTTCGACCCCATCCACAAAGCGCATATCACCATGGCCCGGGAAGCAGCGGACCGCCTCTGCCTGGATCGGGTCCTATTCGTTCCGGCCGGAAACCCGCCGCACAAATCGGGAGCCACGTTCGCCGCGTATAAAGATCGGCTCCGCATGGCGGAGCTGGCGGCACAGGGTGACGCCCGGTTTGTAGTCTCGCGGCTGGAGGAGGGCGCGGGACGGAGCTACTCGATCGATACGGTTCAGAAGGTGCAGGCCAAGCTGGCTCCGGACGACACACTCTTCTTTCTAATCGGCGCGGATGCGTTCGCGGAAATTGAGACGTGGCATCGCTGGCAGGAATTGATTCGGGCCATCGCGTTCATCGTGGTTAGCCGGCCGGGGCATCGCTATCGGATTCCGGAAGGGGCGCGAGTGGAACGGCTGGAGACCTTGGACCTGCCGGTCTCGTCATCGGAGATACGGGCAGCGCTGGCCTGCGGCAAGCGGCCGGAGGAGATTCCGGAGGCGGTGCTGGAGTATATCTACCGGCACGGGCTGTATGGAGTGCCGGTGAGGGCCTGAATCACTCCGGCCGCGAAAACGACATCCCCGCGAAACTGACAACGCTTTTCTCGTCGATGTTCCACTGCTCGTAACGCTCGAGTTGGCCGCGGGCTGAGGGGGCGGCCTTGAGGAAAGTGTAGAAGGGCGAGGAGCCGCACCATTTCAAGTCGTCGCGGTTTTCGCAGACCTGGTCCCAAAAAGCGGCGGCATCGCCGGCGTTGATGCTTTCGATGCGTTTGCGGTCGCGCGCTTCCACCTCATGCATGACTCCCTGGCCGGCGAAGGCCGGAAAATCGTCCTGATAACGCGCGCCCATGTGCGCCATATCCACGCCCAGAAGCCAAAACAGGCGCTTGGCTTCGTGCTCGCGGAGCTCGTTCAAGGCGTCGAAAAAGCGTGCGACAGCGCCGTCGCGCTCTGGTAGCTGGCCGCTCAACAGGCCGTGCGCGAACGGGCCGCAGAGAATCGGGACTATGCGCACATTGGGGCCCAACTGGTGCTGGAGAAAGATCAGTTGCAGCTCAATCGTATGTTCGAAAGAGTGGCAATAGTCTTCCATGCGAACGGCATCGCCGCCGCGCTCCGCCAGCCAGTCCACCAGAGCGGTGTCCGTAACCGCCTCGCCCAGGGGTGTGCTGAAGCGCTTCCGCGTCAAGCCGAAGGTTTCGGGTTCGCCGTAGTGCGAGGTAGCGAGAATGATGAAAGTGCGATCGCGGTATTGATCGCCGAGAAGGCGATAGGCCGACTGGTAGGACTGCCAGCCGCCCTGCGGACTGACGTGCGGCGCGGCGAGAGCGAACATGCCATCAGTGCCGGGCGAATTTCCATCCGGAGTTCCCATGTAGCGCTTCATGGTTTCGTGAAGTTCCGGGGCATCCGCGGGATAAGCGGAGCCGGCATGAGCGGGTTCGCGGACCGGCTTTGCAGCGAATTCGCGCAGCCGTTCCTGCTGCATTTTGGCGAACGTTTCATCTTCCAGGAAACCGGCGGTACTGAGGGCTTCGACGAGTTGCTTCTGAATCTGGCTCACATTGAGATCGCCCGTGAGCCGGACCAGGTCAGCGCGGAGATCCAGATCGGTGTGTGTGCCGTCGAAGTGTCGCAGGCAAGGGGCGAGCGCCGGAGGGATGATTAGCATTGCATCGGAAAACCGGAACGGATCGCGGATGAATAACCCGGGATGCTCCGGCGAGGGCGACGGCATGAAATCCAGGGCCCCCCGGATGCGCGCTAAGGTCTGAGACACCTTTCATCGTAGCGCAGGCCCCTGGAATACGCGGCGGATTTTCGCGTACGGAGTAGCACATCCAAAATGCGAATGGTCCGGCGGAACTTCTATAAATCACACCCGAAAACTCCTCGCGCGTGCCTCCGCAACAACTCATAGAGAACCACCCCGCCGGCGGTAGCGACGTTTAGCGAGTGCTTTGTGCCGAGCATAGGAATGCGCACGTGCGTATCGGCCAGGGCAGAGAGTTCCGGGCGGATGCCGTCTACTTCGTGTCCAAAGACAACGCAGACAGGGAAGCGCGGCGCCCAGTCGAACAGATCGACCGCGTGGACGGCGGTCTCGATGGCGGCGATCTCGTAGCCCTGAGCGCGCAGGGTTTCGAGCAGCGGCCGCGGCTCCCACGTATGTTCCCAAGCTACGGTTTCTTCGGCGCCGAGAGCGGTTTTGCTGATAGCTCGCTTGGGCGGCCGGCCGGTGATGCCGCACAGGTATAGCTTTTCCGCGCGCACGGCATCGGCCGTGCGGAAAAACGAACCTACGTTATAGAGGCTGCGGACA
>DATBID010000327.1:0-2761 GCA_036557125.1 Bryobacteraceae bacterium
AATGCGGGCTTGAGCTGGCCGCCCGTTGGAAGCGGCGGGGACACGGCTGGCCTCGACGAGCGGCTGCGGCACGTACTGGCGCATGGTTTCGAACTTGCGCGCCAGCCGGTCCATATTGTTGCGGTAATCGTCTTCGCGCTCGGTATATTGCGCTTTTTCGTTGTGGCCGCTGCCCCGCGTGAAATAGGCCGCAGCGGGGTGCTTGGTTCCCGGGAGGGTGCGATAGCCGATGCCATCGCCGTCGACATCTTTGTAACGGCCGAAGCCACCAAGGCGGTCGAGGTCTTCCGCGCTGAGGACCTTGCCCCGTTCGATCGGTTTTTCAGGGTAGGGGAAGGGATCGGTCATCCAGCTATTCATACCGAGGTCGAGGTCGGTGAGCACGAAAACCGGTGTCTGGAACTGCTCGGCGAAATCGAACGCCTCAAGGGCCATTAGGAAGCACTCTTCGGGTGTTCCCGGAAAGAAGATGGGATGGTGGGTATCGCCGTGCGACAGCAGAGCGGTGCTTAAAACGTCGCCTTGCGCGGTGCGAGTGGGGAGACCGGTGGAGGGACCCACGCGCTGCACGTCGAAAATCACCGCAGGCAATTCCGCATAATAGCCGAGGCCGACAAATTCGGCCATGAGCGAAATGCCCGGCCCGGCGGTGGAAGTCATGGCCCGCGCGCCGGCCCAGCCCGCGCTCAGCGCCATGCCCACGGCTGCCAGTTCGTCCTCGGCCTGCACTACAGCATAAGTAGCTTTGCCCGTTTCCGGATCATGCCGGAAGCGCTTCAGATAACCGATTAGCGCCTCCACCAGCGAAGATGAGGGCGTAATTGGATACCACGTGACCACAGTCACTCCGGCAAACATCGCGCCCAGTGCACAGGCCGAATTCCCATCGATGATCACCTTGCCGGTATTCAGGTCGAGGCGCTCGACACGGCAGGGGTCGGTTTTCACCAGCGATGCCGCGGCCCAATCGTAACCAGCTTGAGCCGCGCCCCAATTGAGTTCCGCCGCTTTAGCCTTGCGTTTACCGAATTGCTTCACCAGAGCGCGCCGCACCTCAGGCATTTCGATACCCAGGAGCCAGGCCACAACGCCGTCGTAGATCATGTTCCGGACCAGCTTGCGCAGCTTGGCTTCCGGACAGACGGGGGCCACCAATTTATCGAAGGGCACCGGGTAGAAGTGCAAATCGCTGCGCAACTGGTTCAGCTTCAGCGGCTCGTCATACACCACTGCCGCGCCGCTTTCCAGCTTCATCACGTCTTCGCGGGCAGTCTCCGCGTTCATGGCCACAAGGAAATCGATTTCCTTGCGGCGCGCGATGTATCCGTCTTTGCTGGCGCGAATGGTGAACCAGGTGGGCAAGCCGGCGATGTTGGAGGGGAACATGTTTTTCCCGGAGACCGGGATGCCCATTTGGAAGAGGGCCCGCAGTAGCACCGTATTGGCGGTTTGGCTGCCGGAGCCGTTTACTGTCCCAACTTGAATACTGAAATCGTTGGTTACCGTCTGAGCCCCTAAACTTTGGCCAGACTCAACGGGAGAAACCTCTAACGTCGACACCGATAAGATTCCTTTTTGGATTCACTCAGACCCTTCCCGAGTTTCGTATCAATTATATGCCAGGCCGCTACAGAGCGGGGGTTCTGCGAGGGTGCGTGTGGGTGCTCCCGCAAGAAAGGAGTGAAACGGACTCCCTCCTGGTGTCACTAGGGGATATGATGCTCGCAAGCGACCATGTAATGGCAATGGGTGCAGGCGCGGAAGCCGTTGCTGTAGCCCGGATCCAAGAGGAATCCGGACTCGAACACTTCCGGCAGGTTGCGGAAGTTTCCGTCTCAATGATCTGGATGGCGGATGCCGATGGACTCTGCACGTTCGCCAACCAGAGCTGGCTGAATTTCTGCGGCAGGCGAGCCGAACAGGAGTTGGGGACAGGCTGGGCCGATGCGATTCACCCGGACGATGTCCTGGGCGCTTTGGGCGGGTATTGGAGCGCGATCCGCGCGGGCGCGCCTATGCGCATCGAGTACCGGATTCTGGCAAGAGATGGCATGTATCAAAGAGTGGAGCGCCTCGGCTCCCCACGGTTCGGACTCGGCGGAGAACTCCGCGGTTATGTGGGATGCGTGGCCCCGCACCTGACCAGGGTGGATTGGGAAGCGCGCCGGCACCTGGCTCAACTATCCGCCCGTGAGCTCCAGGTATTGGAACTGATCGCCGCCGGCTGTTCCACGAAAGAAATCGCCGAGCGCCTAGGGATCCGCTACAAGACTGCCGATTCGCATCGTACGCACCTGCTGAAGAAACTGGGGATTCACGATATTGCCACGCTGGTGCGCTTTGCGATTCGATCGGGCGCAATCCAGGCGTAGCCGGCCTATTCGTGCTTCGCTAATTGTAGAGTAATCGTGCCGATGGCGATCTGTAACCGTACGCGAATCTGCACCGGCAGCTTACGGTTATCATCAGTGAGCCAGACGTAGAGGTGGGCGGGGCGGCGGTAGAGCACATTGTTGAAGAGATAAATCTCGTAACGGACCGTCTTAAAGGTCCCCTCCGGCACCTTCACGTCTTCGCGCTGCTGGGCTTCTACTTTGGCCATCACGCTTTTCTTGCCGTCACTGACGGGAATCTCCGTGGATTTCCCGGGTTCCAGTTCGAGGCCGCGCAGATAGAACATGCCGCCCAGCACGTCATGAACACAGGGAGGAATCGCAACCTGCTGATTACTGATCACCGCGTTCTTCACCAGGTCGCGCTC